>JAILRG010000147.1 GCA_024698325.1 Treponema sp. | reverse complement strand
CCAGCTGCTGCACTTCTTCCAGAGGTAGGCCTACACTCTGAGCAATCTGCTTAAAGGTTCCCAGCTTCATGGCAAGGAGATTTCGAGCCGCTTCAAGAGCTTTCTTGTGCTCGCCTTCAGCAAGGCCGATGGCAATGCCTTCTTCCTTCGCTTCCCGTCTGTCTTCCGCCCGCATCCATGCTAATGTCATATATCCCTGCCTGTACTGCACGTTTTGCCGTGCATAGTTCATCTGCTTACGAAGCTCGTCGGTAAAATCGGTGCTTGACTGGTTCTCAAGAATCAGCTTGTAAATTGCCCGCAGTTCCGAATCTCTGACGTCTTCCCAACTGCTGATATTATAAAACACTTTGTAGCTTCTGTCATTCAGCAAAATGCCCGGCTCTTCCTGGCAGCGGTTCTGGAATGTGTAGACGGGAAGATGCGCCCCAAAGGGGTCAAAGAGGCAGAGAAAAAGAACGTAGCTTGTCTTAAGGGTTTCAAACTGTCCTCCAATCTGCAGCTCACTCTGGTCCATCATGCCCTGGTAATACCTGGCCCGTTCTGGTAGATTTTTTGCTTTCGCTACCTGCATCTCTAGGTCAAAAACACGCATTTCGCCGGATGTTTCACGCACATAGACGTCAAGGCGCACGCCACGGCTTTCGGCATCGGCTTCCAGTGTAAACTCGCCGACAGGGAAATCAATCTTCTCAATCTTAATGTGCAGCAGGTGTTCGATAAAGCGCCTGCAAAGGTCAGGGTTTGAGGTCATCACCTTGTTGAACATGTAGTTGTTGGAAAGGGTAACCTCTTCCCAAGGGGTAATAGCGGTTTGATAATGAGTCATAGTGCCTCCTGCAAGTTTTGTCTCCACCTTACATATTGTCGCCAGGCGCGGATTTTTACATTTTTGGCGTAAAAAATGTAAAAAAAGTGCAGGACCTTCTAAAATCGCTTGTACGGGGACTGCGTGACTTTGCCGGGCATTCTATGCTATAGTTCCAGTCATGAAACAGTTAAACGAGACTAATGCGGTAAAGGATTGTTCTGGCGAGCCGCTCCCGGTATTTGGCAGGGGAGCCGTAACGTATTGCGGGATTGAAAAGGGTGCAATTCCTGTAGGCAGCGTGTATCTGCTTACGGTGGCTATGAATCAGGTTTTTCGTGGTCTCGAAGGCCCTTCAGAGTCGGGGATTCCGCTTCCTGTCGCGGGACAGTTCTACCTGCTGCGCTCAGAAAAAACTGGCGTGCTTTTAGGCAGGCCGATTAGTGTCTACGCATCTCGTCGTTTGGCTGATGGAGCAGTGGAACTTTCTTATTTGATTTTGCGAAAGGGCACTGGTACAAAAGAATTGTGCGGTCTTTCCGAAGGTGATGGTATTGAGCTTATAGGACCTTTGGGTAATAGTTTTACGGCTCCAGCGGCCTCTGACAAAGTTTGCATTGTGGGAGGCGGCATTGGTGTGGCTCCGGTTGCAGGTTTTGCCACAACGCTTCCGGATACGTCGTATGATTTTTATGCAAGTTACAAAAGCGGATGTTACGGATTAGAGCACATCAAGCCAGCTTCACTTACCGTCACGACAGACGACGGTTCTGCGGGTATTCACGGAATGCTGCCGGTGGCGCTGTCAGCGGACGTGCTTCGTAAAAACGGATACACGGTGGTATATGCCTGTGGACCGACTCCGATGCTTGCCTATGTGCAGAAAATCTGTCGTGAAGCTGGTGTCCGCTGTTACCTCAGTATGGAAAACAGAATGGCCTGCGGTGTCGGCGCCTGCCTTGGCTGTACTATCACTACGACGGAAGGAAACAAACGCTGCTGCAAGGATGGGCCTGTGTTCGACGGTGCTATCCTTCAGTTTGAGCCGCCGAAATACAAGCCTCTGCGCGGTTCGGCTGTAAATCCGGCTGAGCCGGGGGTATCCGCTTCCAGCACAGCCCCGGATATGAGCGTGGAAATTGCAGGCGTTCGCTTTGAAAATCCGGTTATCGCTGCCAGCGGCACGTTCGGTTATGGCTCTGAGTACGGGAGCCTGTTCGACGTAAATGCGCTGGGTGGCATCTGCTCAAAAGGGCTTACGCTGCAGCCGCGCCCGGGCAACACGGGTCCTCGTCTTGTCGAAACTGCTTCCGGTCTGATTAATTCAATCGGGCTTGAAAACCCCGGCATCAGTCACTTTATTGACCACGAACTTCCGGCGATGCTTTCGCTGAAGCCTGTGACGATTGCAAATCTTTCCGGCTCTTCACTGGAGACATATGTCGAAGGTGCAAAGCTGCTTGATGCGACTGCTGTCAAGATGATTGAGCTGAATATCAGCTGCCCGAATGTTAAGGCTGGCGGCATGTCTTTTGGTATGGATCCTGCAAGTGCGGCAAGTGTAACAAAAGCAGTCCGCGCAGTGACGAAAAAGCCGCTTATGGTCAAGCTTACGCCGAATGCGCCTGATTTAATCGGCATTGCGATGGCAGTTCGCGAGGCTGGCGCAGACGCGCTTAGTCTTGTAAACACGTTCCAGGCCATGGCAATCGACCTTAACACGGGAAAACCGGTATTTGATAACGTGCGTGCAGGTTTTTCAGGGCCGGCAGTAAAACCGATTGCGCTTCGAATGGTGTACGATGTGGTGCAGGCAATGAATGCGCTGCCAGAAAATGAACGTATTCCTGTTGTCGGCTTGGGCGGCATTGCTACCTGGCAGGATGCAGTGGAATTCCTGATGGCGGGTGCTGCAGCAATTCAGGTCGGCACGGCCACATTTGCAAATCCGCTTGCCATGACGCAGATTGCAGCCGGCATTGCAAACTTTATGAAAGAGCGCGGATTTGCGACTATTTCTGAGTTCAGGGGAAGCGCCCAGCTGTAGATTTTATTTTGACACTAGAACGATTTTTGTAAAACTGGTATACTTTGCCACATGAATACATTAGTCGCATTGTGCGCTGTGGGCGCGGAAAAAATCCTTGGGAATGAAATTAAGCTGCTTGGATACAAGCTTATCTCAAATGCGCCGGGACGGGTTACTTTCTCCGGTGATGATGATGCTCTTTTCCGCACGAACCTTTGTCTGCGTACGGCTGACCGCGTGTATCTGCAGATGGCAGAGTATGCTGCTGCTGATTTTGACCAGCTGTTTGACGGTGTGTATGCTGTTCCGTGGCAGGATTTCCTGCGTAAAGACAGCCGGGTTGTTGTCGACAAAGTGCGTAGTCATAAATCAGTTCTGAACAGTGAACACAGCATTCAGGGCATGGTGCAGAAGGCTATTTATAAAAAGCTTGGCGATGTATGGCACATGCAGACGTTGCCGGAAAGCGGCGAAGAAAGTGATGTGCGCGTGTACCTCGATAATGACCGCGCCATTGTGCTCCTTGATTTAAGCGGACTTCCGCTCCATAAGCGCGGCTACCGCACTGACGGTGGTATAGCGCCGCTTCGCGAAACCACTGCGGCGTCGCTGCTCCAGTTCATGCTGTGGCGCAGAAAAACTCCGCTGCATGACCCTTTCTGCGGCTCCGGCACCATTCCGATTGAAGCGACTTTGTATGCGTATAATGTGGCGCCAGGTTTTGGCCGACGCTTTGCGCTTGAAACACTCCCGATTTTTAACAGTCGCCGGGCGCTGGAAATTAAACGCGCCGAAGCAGAAAAAATCCGCACGGACGTGGAAGTGCACATAACTGGTACCGACATTGACCCGGCCGCCGTGCAGCGTGCCTGTACTAACGCCGAACATGCCTGTGTGATGGCAGGCCGCGCACTCAACCTTATCGACAGCAGTGCAAAAGTACATCGCCCGGATTTTGACGTTGCTTCATTCAGCGATATACAGGCGCCTTTTTCTCATGGACTTTTGCTGTGTAACCCTCCCTATGGCGAGCGCATTGGCGATGAGGCACAGGCTTCGGAACTGTACCGTTCCATGCAGTCGCTCTTTCTCGACTTTAAGGGGTGGGAAATGGGCGTTATCACCTCTCATCAGAAATTCCAGGAAAGCATTGGCCGTTATGCCACGGCGCTTAAAAGCCTAAAATCCGGCAATCTTGATACGACGCTGTACATGTATACCGGGGAAGAAAAGCAGAAGCAGCCGAAAATGGCAAAACCCCGCAGCTCTGATGCCAGAAAGCCGCGCAAGGCCCGCGCAAACGGAGCTGACAGGAATGGGCGTACTGACCGGCAAGGGCAGAGGCCTGCTCGCCCGGCAAAGATGAGCCACGCAGAGGAGTTTTAACCGATGGCAATCGTTGTTGAGCACGATAAGCGTAAGCATGAAATCCTTGAAAAATCATTTGAGCTTTTCTGCCGGGAAGGCTACGAGGATGTTACGTTTCAGAAAATTGCTGATGCCTGCGGTATAACCCGCACTACGCTGTACATATATTTTAAGAACAAGCGTGAGATTTTTACCTGGAGCATAAAACAGCTGACAGAAGAGCTTGAAGCAATGCTGCTTAAAATTATTGAGGATGACTCATTAAACAGCGAGCAGTGCCTGCGCAAGACGCTTGAATGGATTTTAGACGCCTGTACCGCGCGCGCAGATATGTTCAACGTGCTTTTGCAGTACGTTATGCAGCTTCGAAAAGACGGCTCAAATCCGGCCGAACGAGTTCGTCGCCGTGTGCTCCGAGTACAGCACCTGTTGAGCATGATGATTATCCGCGGTCAGAAATCCGGTGAGTTCAAAAAGATACCGGTAAAGCAGGCAAATGAACTTTTGTATAGTCTGCTTGAAAGTGCAATCTTCCGCATTGCAGTTCTTGCTCAGACGGACATTACCGCCGTAAAAATATCACTAAATCTTGCTGTAGACGGCCTTCTCGTGCAGCGCTGACAGTCACAGCATCTGCTGCCTGCGTAGTCCGCTGCATGGCTTTTGAATCAGCGGGTAGGGGCGGGGATAAATGCAGCTGACTTTTCTGTAAGCGAACTCTATTTCGAATACGGCGTGATATCCAGACCTGTCGCCAGGCTTCTGCCTGCAGACAGCGCACTTCGCGAAAGCGGGCTTGCATCATAGGCATTGGTAGGAGAGGTAAGCGACGGGACCAGGAACGTTTCTTGCGAGGCTGGAGTCGGGGAGCCACCTGAAGAATCCGCAGTTCCGATGCTGACATCGCCGTTTTCCAGAACGTGCAGCACGAGAAGTGAAACCGCTTTTGGATTAGTCCAGCGGTAATACTGCAAAGTCGCGCCGGTGTCAGTCCAGCTGCTGAAAAGCACAAGACCTGTTGGCGTTAATGCAACATCTAGAAAATCTGCCGGCAGCTTTTTGTGCATGTCAATGCCGGTATCATCAATATCTACCGTTCCAGTGTCAGGGATTTCTTCTACAAGCGTGATAGGTTTTGCAGTTTTTCCGTTATTCAGGATAATGCAAAGAGAATCAAAACTCGTATCTGCGCTAATTCCCGTATCAGGTGCAGTTATCGCCCCCGCATATAAGCTGTTTTTATCATCCTGGTAGTACAAAAAGGTCGCATCCTCTTGAATTTCAGCTTCTCCGGTGCCAGAGGCATTGTTTACAAAACCAGAAGCATCTGAGTATACATAGTAGGAGCCGTTATAATAGCGGACGCAGTAGCTGTAGTAGTTTCCTGTATAGACATGCTTGTCGATAAAGCTGAAGGAGTTTAAGGTGCCGGTAGAATCAGTACAAGAGACCTGGCCGATGTTTATCCAGTCATCGGCATCTGTACCGTTTTCGTCTGTTGCGCTCTGTCGGAAGATATTGGCGTAGGAAATGGTAGAAAGGAACGATTCATCTTTAATTGGCGCCGAGTTGATGACAATACTTGTGCCTTCAGGCTGCACGGGAGGCGCTTGAACACCCGTGCTGTCAGCAACAGAATCCTTGTCGCCCGTCAGAGAACAGGAAAGCGAAGCATTTAATGCACATAAAACAAGAATGATAAAGGTTGCGCCGATAATGTGTTTCATACTGGAGTCTCCTAGCATCCAGAGTGATTATCGGCATTTTTGCAGGGGTATATTAGTATGTCCACATAAATAAAAAGAGCCCTGCATTACCAGCCCCAGAAAAAAAAGCGTTTTTTTGCCGGCAACAGGTAGCTTGTATGATACAGCCTGAAAAATGATAGAAGGTCAGATTTAAAAAGTAAGGTTATGTCCGTACATAGTGTGCGGGGCTTTTACAGGGTAAACTACAAAAACGTTATGATATAAAAAGCATGATAAAAAGGGCGTTACGCATCTGCCTAATTTCTTAAAACGGTCAGGTGTAGTAACCCTTACAAGAAATGGTCATCATTATGAAGCGGAGTGGAAATCTTTCAAAGATACAAAATAACTTTTACGTAGCCATGTATTCTTACTATGTTATAAAAATAGATAATTTTTTTGAAGTTACATAACTGTTAGGGAAAACAACTTTTTTAATAAAAGTATTCCAATTAGCAGTCAATCGCTTCTTAAAAACTTTTGAATAATAAAGACCTGATTTACTGAAGTTGTCAAAAGAAACAACTTCTTTAACAGGAAGTCCTTCTATTGTTTCCGGAATAATTACGTTTTTCTTTTTTGCAAGATAAGCTGTAATTCTTATTTCGTTACCATCATCTGTTTTTGTGTAAGCAAAATCCTTTGATGAATTTGGCTTATCAGCACAAGATACCAAAAGCGCAAGCAAGGCCAATGTTACAAAGCCAGTGATAATTTTTTTTCATGTGTGTAACCTCTGCTCATTTTTTGATAAATCTTTATAAGATTTCGATTACTATAGCGCTTATTTTTAAGAATCGTAATTAGATGGGTGCTGGGGAAGAGAGGAAGGAAGAAGCTACGGCCTCCGGGTTATGAGGGGCTTGGAAAAGCTCTCAAAACCTTTTCACATGTTTCAGCATGTCACAACACGCTTAATTTAGCCCTGTTTTACGTAGTTTTCAACTCAAAAATTTCAGTAATTCTCAGAAAATCATAATTTTTGCTTAAAACCTTTGCTTAAAATGGTGGGACTGTCGGGCATAAACCCGACAGAATGCTTCAAATTTTAAACTAACAGTTTACTATTCTTTTTTCGAAATCTTATTATAATGGCCTTATGGGATATTCATATTCACTTAAACCTTCAAAACGGACCGTTGTTGATATACCAGCAACATCGATACCCTTAAAAGATTTACGTAATAAAAATGGTTATAGCGTAAAGCAGCTGCAGGATATTTTTGGATTCGAAACACCTGTAGCAATTTATGCCTGGGAAAATGAAAAGTGTAAGAATATTCCGTGCATCGAAAACTTTGATACGTTGTCGAAACTTTATAAATGCCATGTTGAAGATTTGTATATTTTAAAACAGATTGATTTTTCAAATATGGAAGTTCATGAAGATATCCCTGAATATAAAACATATAGAACTCTTGTTAATCA
>JAILRG010000069.1 GCA_024698325.1 Treponema sp. | reverse complement strand
TAAAAAGAAGCGCTTTTTTTTATGCTCTCGACCAAAGCCGAGAAATGGACAAGAGCATGTTAGCGCATGGCTTTGTTTTTTGCTACGGTCAGCAGTTTCTCTTTTGTGTTCATGAGAGGATCATCGAGAACGCATTGAAACAATTCGTTTAGTAATAGTCCTATTTGTTTTCCCGCAGGAATGCCCAATGCAAGTAAATCATTTCCGTTTACGGCAAGGTCTTTAAGACTGAGTGCTGTTTTGTCTTGTTCTGTTTTTCTTATGCGTTCTCTTAGAGTGTTGAGGTTTCGGACTGTTTCACTATCAGCCTGTATGTGGCATCTGTGCATGCCGTAGATATCTGCATAACGCAGTGCAAACAAGTCATCCATGGCTTCAAGGCCGGTGCGGACGATAAATCTTCGTACTGCAGCATCGCTCCATGTCGGTTCATAATTGAACATGTGCTGAGAAATGAGGTGGCAGACTTTGTCTATGACGGCATTTGGATATTTCAGCCTGAAAAGAATTTCTTTAGCCATGCGGGCTGATTCCTGCTCATGTCCGTGAAAGTGTATGATTTCAATCGTTCCGCCACCTTCATTTTCTGTAAGCTGTTTAGATTCTACCGTCCTGGTGTACGTTTTTCCGATATCGTGGAATAGTGCGGCCAGGCGGACGGTTAGATTGTCGCGCGGGGCTCCGTCACATGCGTAGATATTGTGATCGAGTACGTCAAACTCGTGGAAGCCTCTTGCATCCTGCTGCGTAGCACCTCGTCCTGCCGCCAGTTCTGGAAGAAACAGCTTCATGACGCCGGTTTCTTCCATGGCATGCAGTCCTTGTGACGGTTCTGGAGAAGCGAGCAGTTTGTCAAATTCATCCCGGAAGCGTTCTATTGAGATGGATTGTATCTTTTTCTGCACATCATCACGAAAAATTGATTTGTAGGTAGCTTCTTCAATCGTAAAGCCGAGCTGAGCGCTGAATCTGAGGGCGCGTATGGGACGAAGTCCGTCTTCCATAAAGCGTTCGAGTGGGTTTCCTACAGTTCTGATGCATTCGTTTTTTATATCGGTTCTGCCGTCAAAGGGATCGCAGAGTGAGCCGTCTGAAAGATTTGCAGCAATGGCGTTCATTGTAAAATCCCTGCGGCTTAAGTCTTCTTCGATTGTTGCAGCGTAGCTTATGCTGTCGGGGTGGCGTCCGTCAGAATAGTCAGCTTCAGTTCGGTATGTCGTTACTTCAATTTGTTTTCGCATGAAAAGTACGGTGACAGTTCCGTGCGCAATGCCGGTGGGAATTACCTTGTGAAACATGTGCATTACATCCTGTGGCGTTGCGTTTGTGGTTATATCCCAGTCTGCCGCTGTTTTTCCTAAAATCATGTCACGGACGGCGCCGCCTACCAGGTAGGCTTCAAAGCCGTTTTGTAAGAATATGGCATTCATTTTCTTGAGTTCAGCGGGGATTTTTATGTGTTTCATGCGTTTAGTGTATCAGAAATTGCTGGCGTCTGCTATATACTGCGGGCAAGCAGATTGATGCTGTGGGAAAAAATTGCGGCAATGCAGGCTGCGATTGTGATGAGAACGAAGGGAATTGAATAAATCAAAAAGAATGTGCGTTTTGTCCTAAAAAAGAAATAAATGCATTCAGTACAGGCTGCCGAGGAAAATAAAAACAAAAGGATTGCGTCGCAGGTAATGCTGAATAACAGCAGGGTTATATCGCTATCCAAAAACTCTTGATTGCAGCCTGCGGTGTAAAAACAAATGATGACCAGTAGCAGTAAAAATAAAAAAGTAACAGCTCGCCGGGTAAGGCGCAGAAGTAGAGGTGTTGTTTTTTTATCCTTTTGTTTATCAGCTTGAATCATCAGTTGTATCAAACTATACTGTAACGGTTTGATAAAAGCTATAGAGGTTTGTATGAAAAAAAATGCAGGAATCTGCTTTACCGTTATTTTTGTTTTGTTGCTAGCTGCCGCCGGTTTTTTGTTTTTTCGCGGCTGGGTTCAGTTTTCTGTAGGCGTTGATGAGTGCGGCGTGCTTGTTTCGAAGACGGGCGGTGTGTATAAAATGCCTGTCGAAAAAGGGCGCTTTGTCTGGCGGTGGGAACCCTTGCTTCCGACGAATGCTACGCTGCTGCGCTTTTCAAAGCAGAACTGGCATTGCACTAAGCGTGTTTCCGGTGCTCTGCCGTCCGCGGAAATCTATAGCCTCCAGATTCAGCAGAATCCCGATTTTACCTACAGTTTTGATTTTGATATTGCATTGCAGTTGCGCGCTGAAGAACTTGTGGATCTTGTTGAATCTGGCGCCATTCAGCATCAGGATGATATTGAGCCGTACTTTGATAAATGTGCCCAGACGTTAGCTGAGCATGCTGCCCGTTATATTATTTCTGCCAGCAACGCTAAGGATGAATTCCCGCTCCCGGTGTTTTCTTCTGATGAGATTGTTTCTGCTGTCTCCGGGGCTGCGTACAAAGGTGTTCAGGTGCATGCAATTTTTGTGACTGCGTCAAAAATTCCGGATTTGAATATATATGAAACGGCAAAAAATACGTTTGAAACGTTCGCTTCTCAGGTAAATACGGAGCTTGCAGGCCTTGCTCGCAGGCAGGCGGAACTGATTGTTTCTGATAACAGGGCTGTTAACAAGCTTGTAAAAGTGGGTGAGACGTTAAAAAACTATCCGGAGCTTGCTGAGGTTCTGAAAAACAGTGACGCGGCGCTGCTTTTAAAATCACTGGAAACGGTGCGCTAAGGAGATAATACGATATGGAAAAAAAATTGTTTGGCTTGCGTGGCGCAAGCGGGGCTGAAAACACAAAAGAGTCTATTCAGGCCGGTGTTGTTGAAATGTGCAGGAAGCTTTTTGCGGAAAACAATGTACGCTCAGAAGACATAGTCTCTGTTCATTTTACGCTTACCAAAGATTTGAATGCTGTAAACCCATGTTTTGCATTACGGCATGGAGATGTGGGGATTGATGTGTCTCAGTGTGCTTTATTTGCTTCTCAGGAAGTGGATATTCAGGGATCTCCGGAATGTATGATTCGCGTGCTTATACATGCATACCTGCCTTCAGACGCGGTGGTTCGGCATTGTTATATCCGGGGGGCAGAGCGGCTGCGTCCTGATTTTGCAAAAAAATAAAAAAAATATTTTTTTTATTTTTTTTGCATTTTTGCTATTGACACAAATGCTTTGTGTGAGTAATATACAAGCACATTCGCAAGCTGCCTTAGCTCAGTTGGTAGAGCACGTGATTTGTAATCTCGGGGTCGTGGGTCCAAATCCTACAGGCAGCTTATAACGGGGAGTTTCCCGAGTGGTCAAAGGGGACAGACTGTAAATCTGCTGCCTAGTGCTTCGTAGGTTCGAATCCTTCACTCCCCAATAAAAGCTGTAAAAGAATATCTTTTACAGCTTTTTTTTTACCTCGCTGCCGTGGATTTGACAAAATATAAGCAAAGGTTTAACCTATTGAATATATATTAATAAAAGCCAAGGCGCGAACTGGAGTTTGCAGAGTGAATATACAATTTTGGGGAGTGCGGGGGTCGTTAGCTGCTCCGTTATCTCCTCAGCAGATTCAGGCAAAAATCAATTCAGTTATTCAAAGAATGTCACCTGCTGATGCTCTTTCTCCGGAATCCAAGGAAAAATTTATCAGTTCTCTTCCCGAATGGCTGTATGGCACTGTCGGCGGTAACAGTCCATGTGTTGAGGTTACAACGGCAAAAGATACACGGCTTATTTTTGATGCCGGAACGGGAATCCGTCTGCTTGGAAAGAACCGGGAGCCGCCGGCTGACAAGCATTATCATCTTTTCTTTTCGCATTTGCATTGGGATCATATACAGGGCCTGCCTTTTTTTGACCCTGCGTACGATCCTGAGACTATCCTGGATATTTATTCTCCTCTGGAAAAAATCTTTGAGTATCTCGATGCTCAGATGCGGGGGCCTTATTATCCGGTCACTATGAATTCCTTTACGAAACATATTACGTTTCATAAAGTGAATGTAGGCAGCTTCTTCCCGGTGGATGATGTCAGAATCTGCTCAGTAAAGATGGCGCATCCAGGGGACTCTTATGCTTACGCGGTGCAGGAAGGAAAGCATAAATTTGTCTATGCTACTGATGTTGAGCTGCTGTCCCGGGATTTTGAGCCGTCTGGCGCGCATGCCGAGGTGTTTAAGGATGCTGATGTCCTGGTAATTGATGCCCAGTATACTGTAGAAGAGGCTTTTGAAAAGCAGAACTGGGGACATTCGGCTTTTTGTTATGCCATAGATTTTGCACTCACGTGGAATATAAAAAAAGTGTATTTGTTTCATCATGAGCCCACGTATGATGACCGGAAGTTACATTCAATTTTGCAGAGTGCCCGCTGGTATGCAAATTATATCTCTCATAACGACGTAGAAGTGTATCTGGCTGTAGAAGGACAGGAGATTCTTCTATGACGGATGAGTTTGCATGCCAAAAAGATGATTTGAAGCTTGAGTACTCTTTTTCTGTCAGAGAAATCCGTGCGCTGGCAAGATATTTGCGGATTCATCAGGCAGAAATACCTGAGGGACTGGAAGATTTTGCGGCTGCTGTCGAAAAGGCGGTGTATAATGCCATGTCTATCTCGGAGGCGGAACAGTTTTATTCATGAAGAAAAAATCCAACTCAAAAAAGGTTTTTGTTGTCATTGCTTTTGTTTTTCTAGCCGTGCTTTTTGCGGGTGCATTTGGGGCGGCCGTCTTTGCTGTCAGTCCTCTGGATTCTGCTGCTGACAAAAAAGAGATTCGTTTTGAGATTCCTGCAGGTACGTCTGTCCGCGAAGTTGCTTCCAGGCTAAAGAATGATGGAATTATCAGGTCTGAATATGCTTTTTATCTTGCAGCCCGCTATCCTGTGCTTACCGGGCGTACGCATGCCTTTGTGCTAAAGTCCGGAGTGTATCTTGTCAGCAGTACGGATTCTGTTCCTGGAATTCTAAACCTGTTTGAGTCAGCTCATCAGGTGTATATCCGGACGGTTTTTCCTGAGGGATTGACGACAAGTAAAATTGCCGGGCTGCTCGAAAACGATGAGGTTTGCCTTGCGGATGATTTTATCGCGGCGTCAAGAAGTGAGGATCTGCTTAGAGAATATGGTATTCCTGCGGAAAACTTTGAAGGCTATTTGTTTCCGGATACCTATTTTTTTACACCCTCTATGACCGGAGAAGCAGTGCTTCGCATGATGGTGGATAATTTTTTCGCGCGGGTTTCTGAGATTGATTCTTTGAAAAATCTGTCTTCTTTGGACTTGCATAAAACCGTGACGCTTGCTTCCATCGTTGAGAGGGAGTACCGGGTTGAAGCGGAAGCTCCTCTTATTGCCAGTGTTTTTAAAAATCGC
The DNA here is from genome assembly GCA_024698325.1 of Treponema sp. Lineage (GTDB taxonomy): Bacteria > Spirochaetota > Spirochaetia > Treponematales > Treponemataceae > Treponema_D. Next base: position 15,701 of record JAILRG010000069.1, on the reverse strand, counting down.
CTGCAGGCAGGAATGGGGCTGTATTCCTGTGCCACCATTGAATACGTGCTGACAGAACTTCAGGGTAAGGCGCATCCGGATGTTATAACGTATAAAGATTTGCAAATTGAAAGCCCTTACAACACCTATAAGTGGGCGGGGCTTACGCCTGGTCCTATTTCAAATCCCGGTATTGTAGCTCTCTCGGCTGCTGCAAATCCGCCAGTAACAGATTATTTTTATTTCCGTCTTACCGATTCTGCGACAGGAACCCATACTTTCTCAAAAAGCTTCTCGGCTCATATGGAGGCTGGTCTGGAATTCCGTACAAAAAAGGCGGCTGGAAAATAATGGCCGGAAGGATAACGCAGGGAACTATCGACGCTGTTATCAGTGGTACGGATTTAGTGTCGCTTGTCGGAGAATATGTTTCACTTGTGCAGCGAGGCTCTGACTGGTGGGGGTGCTGTCCTTTTCATCAGGAGAAAACACCTTCCTTTAGTGTCGTACCCGACAAAAACATGTATTATTGCTTTGGCTGTCATAAGGGTGGAAATGCCATATCATTCGTTATGGAAATGGATAAGCTTTCTTATCCGGAGGCAATTGTGCAGCTGGCAAAGCGGGCCGGTATAGAAGTTGCTTATGAAAATGGCGGTTCTCCGGAAAATATAAAGCATGATAACACGAAAGAAGAGATAATTAATCTTTATGAGCGCACGGCATCGATGTTTCACTATCTGCTGACCCAGGAGCCTGGTGGAAAATTTGCTCTTGATTATATAAAAGGCCGCGGGCTTACCGATGAGACGATTGCCAAGTTTAAGCTTGGGTATGCTCCGGCTGACAGGCGGTGGCTGAAGAAATTCCTGCGAAAAAAGAATTTTAGTGATGAGTTTCTTGCAAAAACGGGGTTGTTCAGCGAAAAGTATCCGGATATTGCTTTTTTTTCGGACAGACTTATGTTTACCATTTTTAACCGTCAGGGGCAGGCTGTGGCATTTGGAGGCCGGCTTTTGCGTGGTGAAGGGCCTAAGTATCTGAATTCGGGTGATTTAATTCAGTATCAGAAAGGTTCGACGTTGTATGCATTTAATTTTGCACGTAACGCAATAAGACTGCAGAAAAAAGTCATTTTCTGTGAAGGCTACATGGACTGTATTGCCTATCACCAGAGCGGCCTGGAATATGCTGTAGCTCCCCTGGGGACTGCACTTACGGAAGAGCAGGTAAAACTGGTGCAGAATTTTGTGGATACGGTACTGCTGTCATTTGATAGTGACGGAGCCGGGCAGGCGGCGACGCGCAAGGCTATTCTGTTGTGTCGCAGGCATGGGCTTCTGGTAAAGGTAATACGGCTGCGCGGCGGTAAAGATCCTGCAGAAATTATGCTAAATTATGGGGCTAAAACCTTGACGGATGATGTCAACGCCGCTATATTAGACAGTGATTATCTGTTTGATGTTTTGTCGCATGAATACCCGATTGACACACCGGATGGAAAAACAAAAGCCGCGCAGGCATTTTTCCCCTATATTGATGCACTTCAAACTGATATACAGAAAGAATCGTGTTTAGACCAGTTAGGGCAGAGGTTTTCTATTTCTCCCGAGGCGGTGCGTAGAGATTTCAAAAATCGTAGTCAGGTACAGAGTCATGCGGTAAAACGGCCGAATGGAGATACCCGGCAAGAAGCTTTAATACGGCAGTCCCGGCGAATTGTGGTAACTGCTGAATTGAGAGCTGTGCTTGCAGTTGTTGCTGATACAAATCAGTTTGAGCTGATGCGCGCAGAACTGTCAGAGACAGATTTTGAGAATAATCTTGCAAGAAAATTGTTCATGATTTTGGAAGAGTGTTACCGTAGTGGTGATATGACTTTCCCTTCAATACTGAATCATTGTGAAGATGACGCGTTACGGCAGGTTATAACAGAATCTGTTGCTGCTGGTGAATATACGCAGGATACCATCCCTCAGACGGTTCATGACAGTATTGAGTTGATTAAACGCAATAGTTTGGGGCGTCAACGGAACGAAATTGTTAACCGGATACGTGCGCTTCATCCTGGCGCGGTGGAAGAACAGCAGCAGTTGCAGAAACTACTCGAACAAAAAATGACAATTGATCAGAAACTACAGAGAAAGGATTGAAAGCATGGATCAGGAATTAGATCCCCAAGTACAGAAGCTTTTAGATTATGCTAAGGATAAGCAGATTGTTTCTTGGGATGAGATTAACGAAATTTTAGGACAGGATTTTGTTAATTCGCCGAAGATGGAATTTGTTTTGCAGGTGCTGACTCAGAGCAATATTCAGGTCATGGAAGAAGATGATCTGGATGAAGATGAGGCTGACGATGAAGATTTGGTGAGCGATGAAGATGCGGAGCTTGCTGATGAAGAACAGAAGGAAGCTGATGCTAGCAGTCATCGCCTGGTGAATAGTGAAAAAGACTCCAGTGTGGACGATCCTATTCGTCTGTATCTGCGCGAAATAGGTAAGGAAAAGCTGCTTACAGCTGAGCAGGAAGTAACGCTTTCTAAAGAGATGGAAGATGGCGAGAATATCATAAAGAATGTGATTAAGCTGTCGGGTATGATGATTCCTGAATTCTTTGCTGTCGCACAAAAGGCTTTTACCCGTATAGATTTGCATGAACCGGGCAAGGCTCGTAAAGAAATCAATGAGGAGATGGCTGAAAAACGCCGTCTTAAAACGTGTTATTCGGAATATCTTAAACCTGTGCTGCAGGAAATGAAGCAGTACATGGCTTTAAAAAAGCAACTGTATGAGGCTGATCCTACGCAGGATTTTACTGAGAATAAGCAGCTCATGGCTTTGCGTGATAAGATTCTTCCCGAACTTCGCAAGATGGACATTCAGTCTGAGGAAATAGAGCGCTTTAGTGATAAGTTTGTTGACGCAACTCAGAAGATTGAGGTGTTCCGTCATAATCAGGAAAAGAAGATGAAGGAGCTGCGCATTGCAAGTCCTGCAGAATTGCGCAGTCTTGGCCGTCGGCTTGCTATCCATAGTGAAGCGGTAAAACTTGAGCAGGAACTGGGCCTTTCAAGTGATGCAATCCGCGATGTGTATACGCAGATTCAGAAGATTGACCGTAAGCTTCGCCGCATGGAGTATGATTTTGAAAACAATGTTTCCGAAATTCTCGACATGGCAAAGGAGATCGATCGCGGTCGCCGCATGATGGAGAAGGCTAAGAATCGTCTTATCAATGCAAACCTTCGTCTGGTTGTGTCTATCGCAAAGAAATACACGAACCGTGGCTTACAGTTCTTTGATCTTGTGCAGGAAGGCAATATTGGCCTTATTAAGGCTGTTGAAAAGTTTGAGTATCGCAAAGGCTATAAATTTTCAACGTATGCAACCTGGTGGATTCGGCAGGCGATTACCCGTTCCATCAGTGATCAGGCTCGTACAATCCGTGTGCCGGTGCACATGATTGAGCAGATTAACAAGGTTGTGCGTGAAGGCCGTCAGCTGATGCAGAAGCTTGGCCGAGAGCCGAATGATGAGGAAATTGCTCAGCAGCTTGGCTGGCCGGTAAGCCGTGTAAAGCAGGTGAAAAATGTTGCCCGTGAGCCGATTTCTCTTGAAACGCCTATTGGTGAGGAAGAGGACAGTCAGCTGGGAGACTTCATTGAAGACAAGGAAGTGGAGAATCCCGCAAACCAGACTGCATATGCATTGCTTCAGGAGCAGTTGCGGCTGGTGCTTAATACGCTGCCGCCTCGGGAACAGGAAGTTCTGAAAATGCGCTTTGGCCTTGATGACGGATATAGCCTTACGCTCGAGGAAGTAGGTCTGTACTTTAATGTCACGCGCGAACGTATCCGCCAGATTGAGGCAAAGGCTCTTCGCAGGCTTCGCCATCCACGCCGTGCAAGCGGTTTGAGGGATTATATCGAAATCTAACGAGATGATGCCCTTGGTAAAAAGCGCCGTAATGGCGCTTTTTGCATGTATATGTTTCCTTTTTACCCTTTATATATAGACACAATCTGTGTTTTTTTTATATAATTAAGCGATATAATAAACTCGAGGTTTATTCCCATGGTAATGACAGAAGTCTTTGAAAAACTTAAATCCTTGCAGGAAATCCTTGCAGAAAAATACTCTTTGGAAGTCAAAATTGAAGAATCTCCTAAGAAACTTGTAGCACAGGAAGAATTGCTTGCACGTTTGAAGAAAGAGTATATCGAGAAAAATACGGTATACGAAGATGTCCGCTCAAAAGTAGAGCATCTGAAAGCTGAGTTGGCTGAAGCAGAAGCTTCCCGCGAATCAGGCGAGAAGGGAATGGACAATATTACAACTCATCGTGAATACGAAGCTCTGGATAAGCAGATTTCAGAAGCGACAGAACGCGAGAATGCTGTACGTAAGGATTTGCAGAAAGAAGAGAAAACGTTAGCAGAATTGACTGAAGGATTGAAAGCTGACGAAATGATGATTACTTCTCAGGAACAGGAGGTCAATTCTGGAAAGGCCTCTCTGGAAGTAGAAATTGACGGATACAAGGCACAGCTTGCTTCTCTTGAAAATCAGGAGTCTGCAATTGTTCCGGGAATCGATCAGGAAATTGTTTATAAATTCCAGCGTATCATCAAACGCAACAGCGAGGGTATTGTTGCTGTAAAGAACGGTGTCTGTATGGGTTGCCATATGATTCTGCCCGCGCAGTTTGCCAATGAGGTTCGTGATGGAGACAAGATTCTGTTCTGTCCGTACTGTAGCCGTATCCTGTATTATCAGAAGGCTGAGGAGGGCGAGGAAGAGAGCTACTTCACAGCTGATGATACAGGGTCCCTTTCTGATTTTGATGATGATTTTTCTGATGAATTTATTGATGAAGATGACGAGAATGTCGATGGCATTGACGGAGAGTCGGATTCAGAAGAAAAATCAGTCGATTTTGAAGACTAACATTGTTTATTAGCAGAAAAAAAATATAACCGTGCTGGCAGCTGTTGATGATAGCAGCTGTCGGTGAGGAAAGTCCGGGCTCCACCGGAAAAGATGCCGGATAACGACCGGGTGGTGTTGGGAAGTTGCAGGTATCCTGTATAACCCTTGCGCCAACAGAAAGTGCCACAGAAAATTACCGCCTGTGTAAGCAGGTAAGGGTGAAAAGGCGGTGTAAGAGACCACCGGGAAGCTGGTAACAGCTTTCGCAAAGGTAAACCTCATCTGGAGCAAAGTTGAGTAGCAGTAAGGCATTCCGGGCTATTTACTGCGGGTAGACTGCTAGAGGCTGCTGGTAACAGTAGTTGCGGATAGATGGTTATGCGTCATTTCGGGTTTTTACTCGAAATGACAGGACAGAACCCGGCTTATTATTTTTTTTCTGTTTTAATTTGTTGTGGTGGTGGGCAATGAATCAAAACAAAGTTACTGATTTTCGACCCTCGGGCACGAATTCTTTTAGACGTAAAAGTCAGCTGCTAAAGCGTCTGGGAGTAACTTTTCTTGTTGTCCTTGCACTTTCTCTGGCAGGTCTTTTTGTCAGATACATTGTAAAATCACATACAGCATATTCCGTTTCTTATCTTTACAAAAAATGGGATGAATACGATTTTCAGGCGGTGTATGAGCGCAGTGCTGGTATTCTCCGCCGTTCTCCCTTCAATAATGCAGCTCTTACGCTGCATGGATATGCAGCTTTTTTCCTGGCGCTTTCAGAAAATAATACTGTACAGGCTCAATCATATCTTGATGAAGCGATAAATAATCTGAGGATTGCACTTCTTGATGCAAAGCCTAAGGCTTTTGCCCAGATTGAGTACATGCTTGGACGGGCATATTTTTACAAAAATACCATGTCTTCATATTACTATTATGCGGATTTGTCTGTTCAGTACTTGCAGCGCGCAGTTCGTGACGGATATCGGTCTGATGATATTCCGGAATGTCTGGGCTTGAGCTATGCAGCATTGGGAATGACGCTTGAAAGCATACAGGCCTTTACTGAGGCACTTTTGGTTAGAGAGTCAGACACGCTTCTGCTGTCTATCGCAGAGCAGTATTATAAGGCCGGGCACTTTGCGGCTGCTGCTCAGTATCTGTTCCGTATCTCTGTTGATTGTAAAGATGAAAGAATTGTGCAGAAAAGTCATTTGCTTTTGGGAAATATTTACATTTCTCAAGAACGGTATGATGAAGCTGAGAAAGAATTCCAAACAATTTTGGAAAAAAATGAAAATATAGCTGACGCTTATTATGGTATTGGTGTAATATATGAAAAACAAGGCGACGTAATAAAGGCTCGTGCAGAATGGCGGAAAGCCCTTCGGGTGCAGGCAAATCATGCGGATGCCTTAAAAAAAATAGCTGAGTATAAATAGGTTCGGGAGGAGAGAATATATGGGTTTTTGGAATCATTTTTCCACAGATATTGGTATCGATTTAGGTACCTGTAATACATTGATATACGTCCGGGGAAAAGGTATTGTTGTTGACGAGCCTTCTGTTGTTGCTGTGGAAAAGGGAACCAAACGTGTTGTAGCAGTCGGTTCTGAAGCTAAACGTATGCTTTGGAAAACGCCGGGAAACATTACTGCTATCCGTCCTCTTTCTGACGGTGTTATTGCAGATATCGACAGCACCGAGAAGATGATTAAATACTTTATTTCAAAAGTTATTCCGCGTCACCAGCTGTTCCGCTCAACACGCATGAAGATAGGTATTCCTTCGTGCATTACGCAGGTTGAGCGCCGTGCTGTTATCGAAGCGGCTCTTAAAGCCGGTGCAAAGGAAGTCGAGGTTATTGAAGAATCTAAGGCAGCCGCTATCGGTGCAAAGATTCCGATTAATGAGCCTGCAGGCCACATGGTCTGTGATATCGGCGGCGGTACAACCGAAGTTAGCGTCATTTCTTTGGGCGGTATGGTTGTTACGACGTCTATACGCGTTGGTGGTGATAAATTTGACGAGGCGATTGTTCGTCACGTCCTTTCGGTTCACAACCTGAAAATCGGTCAGCAGACTGCAGAACGGCTTAAGAAAGAAATTGGAAACGCAGCATCAGCTCCGGACAAGGCTATCGAAAAGATGGAAATCCGTGGTAACGATGCTATTACCGGTCTTCCGCGCCGTCTTGAAATTGACAGTGTAGAAGTGCGCGAAGCTTTGAAAGAGCCGGTAGCTCAGATTATCGATGAAATTAAGCGCACGCTTGGCCGCACACCGCCGGAGCTGGCAGCTGATATCGTAGAGCGCGGTATTGTTATGACGGGTGGTGGCAGTATGCTTAAAGGACTGCCTAAACTCATTTCCAAGGAGACGGGCGTTCCTGTTATTCTTGTTGAAAAGCCGCTTGAGTGCGTTGCCGTAGGTGCAGGACTTGCTTTTGATTTGTTTAAGGACATGTCAAGCGGTCGTTCCATTTACGATAATCTGAATGACTAACAGAACGGAATAAAGAATGCCGCCGAAGAAAAGTTCTTTCTCTCGATTTAGTTTTCCCGAACTCGTATTTGGTATTCTCGTAGTGTTTTCTGGAGTAATGCTTACATTCAGTTCTGGTGGGTTTATCATAAACTTTCAGCAGGTGGGATTCTCCATAGTTTCGGCCATGCAGAAAGGTGTTCATGCTGTAGCAGATACTGTTGAAAACACAGCGAATGCTGTGCATGAGCTGTCGCGTCTGCGGGAAGAAAACCGCCTTTTGACGGAGCAGTTGAAAAACTATGAATACCTGCAGCGTTCGAATACTGAAATCCGTAAAGAAAATCAGCGGCTGAAAGAGCAGCTGGATTTTTCTGAATCTCTGGAACTGCGTAACTATGCGGCTCAGATTATTGGCCGGGATCCGGATAATCTGTATTCTGCATTGACTATCAACAAAGGCTCAAAGAATGGCATCAGGAAGAATATGCCGGTAATCGCAATTCAAAATGGAACCATCGGACTTGTAGGAAAGGTTGTTACGGTCGGTTCTTTTACCAGTCAGGTTATGCCTATCTACGACTTGAAAAGTTCCATTTCTGCAAGAATTGAAAATACGCGCGATTTGGGACTGCTGAGCGGGCTAGGGGCTTCTGATAAGCCATTGACCATGCGGTATATAAAAAAGCGTGTCCTTGATGATTTGCATTTTGGTGACATTATCGTTACATCCGGCGAAACGCAGAATTATATGAGAGACATCCCCATCGGCTCGATTTCGAAAATCTCGGTGCTTGACTATGATTCATCGCTAGATATTGAAGTTACTCCGGTTATTGATTTTTCCCGGCTGGAGACTGTTATTGTCACTGACTTAAAATCGTTGAATCCTCACTATGATGGTACGAGGGGGATAAAATGATTCGCTCGTTGATTGCATCTACTATTTGTCTGTTGGTTTTTGCATTGTTTGAGACTGCAATCCTTTCAAATATGCTGGTTCTGCCTGCAGTTCCCGACTTTCTGCTGCTCATTGTTGTGTACATGGCTGTTCAGAATGGGCGTTTGTTTGGCGCTTCTGCAGGTTTTATTTCCGGTCTGCTCCTTGATTTTTTCGTGGGCTGCCCGTTTGGCTTAAACTGTCTGCTTCGCACAATTATCGGATATGGAGCCGGACTGTTTCACCGCACGCTCAATCTTAATGGCATACTGCTGCCGGCTTTGCAGGGGGCTGTCGCAACATTGTTGAAGATACTGTTGCTGTGGCTGATAACAATATTTTTTCCTGTCGGAACGAAAACCGCCCTGCTGTTTTCTTCATCGAGACTATTTGAGCTTGCCTGCAACACCGTCCTTACGCCAGTTCTGTTTGCATTCATGTCTCTTTTTAATACGTACATACTCATTGATACGGAGAAGGTTGCATAAATGGCAATGCTGGAATCCGATGGCGAGCTTGAACGAAACGGTAAGCTGATAACATTAACGCTCATTGTAATTGCAACCTTTGCAGGCTATGGGTTAAAGCTTTTCTCTCTGCAGGCATTGGAAGGGCGTACCTACAGACGTCAGTCACAAATCATTTCCAGTCAAATCAGGCAGATTCCTGCCCAGCGCGGAGAAATTTTTGACAGAAATGCAGCGCTTCCAATGGTTATCAATACGGATTCTTTCGCTATTGATATTATTCCGGCTGAAATTCCGGAAGGGTATTATGATACGGTTGTTTCCAGACTTGCCTCATATCTTGGAATCCGGAAGGCAGATATTGACAAGCGCATTCCGGCTCGTCTTCGAAGGTCTTATACCTCTATAGAAATTAAGGTGAATGTCGATTTTTCGACCGTCTCAAATATTGCGGAAAACAGCAATAATCTTCCCGGAGTCTCCTGGCGGTCAAAGCCTATACGTAACTATGTCGAGACGGGGTCTATTTCCCATGTTGTCGGGTATGTCGGTGACATTACGAAGGAAGAAATAAACGTAATGTATAACCAGGGCTACAAGGCAAATGCTATTGTTGGAAAAACTGGTATTGAAAAGCAGTATGATGCGCTGTTACAGGGTGTTCCGGGGCGTGAAAGCCGTACCGTTGACGTGCGCGGACACATAATCAGCGATGTTCCGATTATTGAACCGCCTCAGATGGGTAAAAATCTTGTGCTTACCATTGATTCCCGGGTGCAAAAACTTGCGGAAGATGCACTGGGAAAGCGAGTGGGGGCAGCTATCGTTTTACGGCCATCCAATGGGGAAGTGCTGGCGATGGTATCGTATCCCTATTATGATCAGAATATTTTTAATAATGATGATGCATCTGCACAATATGCAAACCTTGCAAAAAGTCCGAATAATCCGCTTTTGAACCGGGCTGTTAATGCTGTGTATCCTCCGGCATCAACATTTAAGACGATTATGGCTACAGCACTGCTGGCAGAAAATGCAGTTCCCTCGGATATGACTATTGAATGTAAGGGGCGCATTGAATACGGTGGCCGCGTGTTTAACTGTCATATTCACTGGCCAGGACATGGCTGGCTTGATTTGAAAAATGCACTCGCTCAGTCTTGTGACGTATATTTCTGGGTTGTCGGCCGCGATAATCTGGGTGTTGATATGATTTCTTCGTATGCGAAGGAATTTGGATTCGGGCAGTCGCTGGGCATAGATCTTCCGACTCAGTCTGAGGGCTTTGTCCCGACACCGCAGTGGAAGGAACGCCGTGAACACCAGAAATGGCTTGATGGCGACACCATGAACATGTCAATCGGACAGGGTTATACGCTCGTAACGCCGCTGCATCTTGCAAATATGCTTGCCATGGTAGTCAACAGCGGAACGATTTACCGACCGCACCTTTTAAAAGAAGTGCGGGACCCTGCGACGGATGCTGTCATTTCAAAAGTGGAGCCTGAAGTTCTGCATGAGTCTAATATTGATAAGGCGGTCTGGAAAGAAGTGCAGGCCGATTTGCGCTATGTCATTACGGATGGTACCCCGCAATATCCGATGAACAATAAAAGGGTAAAGCTTGCAGGAAAAACTGGTACTGCCGAAGTAGGCCTGAAGGATCACTGGCATTCATGGATGGTTGCATTCGGTCCTTATGATGCTCCTGTAGAAGAGCAGATAGTCGTCGTTGTGCTTGTAGAGGCTGTAAACAATTGGGACTGGTGGTCTCCGTATGCAACGAATATTATTTGTCAGGGATATTTTGCCAATCAGACATATGATGAAGCTGTAGATGAGCTTGGATTTAGGTATCTTGTCGAACAGTTAAAGAATCATACAGCTCAGCAGGGGCGAAGGGAATAGTGATATGAAAGGGAAGCTTTATCAGTTTTTTGATTATGTTTTGATTCTGTGTGTTACTGTTCTCGTTACATTCGGCGTGCTGTTTATTTACTCTTCGGGCATAAACTCAGAGGGTGTAAATGTTTCTCGTGAATATATAAAGCAGATTATCTGGGCCAGTATCGGAATGCTGCTTATGCTTGGCTGTGCGCTTTATGATTTCAGACGATTGGCCCGGTATGCACCCATGCTTTTCGGATTCTTGGTAGTCATACTGGTATATACGCGCATTTTTGGACGGTATGTAAATGGCGCGCGAAGCTGGATTGGCTTTGGCGGCTTTGGTGTTCAGCCTTCTGAGTTTTGTAAGATTTTCTTCATCCTGTTTCTGGCCTGGTATTTTGAGCGCAGTCAGCAGGAAGACAGTCGCCGCCGCTTCGTCATTGCCAGCTGCATAATGATGATTCCTTTTGGTCTTATTCTTGTTCAGCCGGATATGGGAACGGCAAGTGTCTATTTCCCGATTTTTCTTGTAATGTGCTTTGTCGCCGGCATTCCGCTGCGTTATATACTGTATCTGCTTATTGGCGGAATGCTTACGCTTGTATTTACGGTTCTTCCTATCTGGCAGACGGAGATTGCCAAGCATACATTTCGTATTCTGAATATGCTTACAGTGCAGAAGCTTCGTCTGCTCCTGATTTTCGGAAGCGGCGCAATCGCCATGCTGGGCATGTTCGGCTGGTTTTTCTTCCGTCATAATAAGTACTACTATTGGATTGCCTATGCATTTTCCATTTTGTGCGGTGCCCTGATTCTCTCTAAAATGGCAGCGCACATACTGAAAGATTACCAGATTCAGCGTCTTATCGTGTTTCTGGATCCATATACGGATGCTCAGGGGTCCGGATGGAACATTATTCAGTCAAAAATTGCCATCGGTTCCGGCGGCATTTTTGGGCGAGGCTATCTTCAGGGGACGCAGAGCCATTACCGGTTTCTTCCTCAGCAGAGTACGGACTTTATCTTCAGCATTCTGTCCGAGGAATTTGGCCTTATTGGCGGTCTTACTGTTTTTACCCTGTATCTAATCATCCTTCTTCGCACCATTATGATTATAAAACAGACAAATAATACGTACGGCTATTTTATAGCTTCCGGTATTCTTGGCATGTTTTTTTATCACTTTATCGTTAACGTAGGAATGGTTATGGGAATAATGCCCATTACCGGTATTCCTCTGTTGTTTTTGTCCTATGGCGGCTCATCTTTGTGGACGGCCATGATTTGCATGGGACTTTTAATGAGCATCCGTTACCGCAAGCTTGATTTTGACATTGTGTAAGGCGGACAAATCACTTTTCCCTTTTTAGTGACCAGGAGTAATGTAATGAATTGTATCAGACCCCAGGAAGTTTTTGGGACCGCACTATGCTCGGTGCAAAATCCTTCATCCTATATTGGTGGTGAAATTGGTGCTGTAATAAAAGAGCATGCCAGCGAAGATACGCTCTTTAACATGGGCATTGCTTTTCCCGATGTGTACTCGATTGGTATGTCTAACCAGGCTATCAAGATTATTTATAATGGGCTGAATGCCTACGACAGCATACGCTGCGAGCGGGTTTTTGCTGTTGAGACAGATTTTGAGAAGCTGCTCCGTGAAAAAAATGTTCCGCTGTACACGCTGGAAACTGGAATGCCGGTTCACGAACTTGACATGCTTGGTTTTTCCATTGGCTACGAACTTGGCATAACAGGTGCGCTTTTCATTCTTGATTTAGGTGGAGTTCCGCTCTTAAAAAAAGACCGGGGAGAGCATGATCCGATTGTAATTGCTGGTGGCTGCGGTGCTACAAACCCTGCCGTATTCAGCGCTTTTTTTGATGCAGTTTTTATCGGAGAGGCAGAAGGCGGCATGTTTGAGCTTGTAGCAGAGCTTGCTGAGTTAAAACGCCGTGGAGCCACCCGCAGTGAACTTCTGGCAGCCTTTGCGCGTTCACCGTATGTGTGGACCGAGGATATGAGTGAAGAGACGTGCGGGCATTCTGTTGCACGCCGTGCTGTATATGCTGATTTTGGAAGGCACGATTCCATTGCGTCTTTTATGCCGCTTCCGAACATTAAGCCGGTGCAGGACCATGGAGTTGTTGAAATTATGCGTGGGTGCCCGAACGGTTGCAGGTTTTGTCATGCCGGCGTATATTACCGGCCTCAGCGGGTAAAAACACGCGAGCTTATCTATAAAGACATTGACCGTCTGGTAAATGAGGCTGGCTACAGGGAAATCTCACTTACATCGCTTTCTTCTGCTGATTACCCTGATATTGGCGGACTTTTAAGCGATTTAAATGAGCGGTACAGAAATCAGAATGTGTCTTTCCAGCTTCCGTCGCTTAAGGTAAACAGCTTTACGCTTCCAATTCTTGAGTCTCTAGCAGAAGTCAGAAAAAGCGGGCTTACCTTTGCCGTAGAAACCCCTGATGAAGCGTGGCAGCTAAGACTTAATAAGGAAGTGTATGCGCAGCATCTGATAGACATTATTCTGGAAGCGAAAAAGCGCGGCTGGAATAAGGCGAAATTCTACTTTATGGTGGGGCTTCCGTTTCCCGAAACTGAGGAAAAGTCAGAGGAAAAGGCAATTGTTGATTTTCTGCTGGATTTGCAGGAAAAAACACGAATTCAGTGCAATGTGAACGTGGGGACATTTATACCAAAGCCGCATACGGCATACCAATGGATTCGGCAGATTTCTCCGGAAGAGTCAGAACGGAAGCTTACATATATTCGCGAGCATTTGCCGCGCGGAAAATTCCGGGTTAGTACACATGACATACAGACAAGCTATCTTGAGGGGCTTGTTTCCCGAGGTGACAGTCGCGCAAGTATGGTTATTTATAATGCCTACAAGAAAGGCTGCCGCCTGGATGCGTGGGAGGATCATCTTCGCGCAAACCTTCCTCTGTGGGAAGAAGCGTTTGAAGAAGCCGGATATGACGTAAAGCAGGAAATTCTTCGTGAACGTAGCCTTGATGAGGCGCTTCCGTGGGATTCCGTTACGCTCGGACCGCCTAAGGCATTTTATAAAAAAGAATGGGAACGCAATCTAGCTGAAGTGCTTACGCCGAAATGTATGGAAAACTGCAATCACCGGTGCGGAGTCTGTAATAAAGCCGTATCTGCCTGTCTGCAAGATGGGAAAGAGTGCGAGAGTGTCGAAAAAAGTGTTACAGATGTTCAAAAAAATATACAGTCTGATAATTTAGAGAGTAAAAATGCTTCTTTACCGCCAAAACAGTGTAATATCCCGGTAATGTACAGGGCTGTTTTTGCCTTTTCTAAGCAGGACGGAGCGGAATATATTTCTCATTTAGGCCAGATTGAAATCTTTAATCGCGCTATACTAAAATCCTCGCTCCCGGTGATTTATACTGCAGGGTTTAATCCGCTTCCACGGCTTGAGTTTGCGACGACGCTTTCTCTGGGCGTTCGCTCTCAAGAAGAAATTGCATCTGTCGTGCTTTATACTCCTGTAAGCGAGCAGGAGTTCATGGATTCGCTGAACAGAAATTTTGTTCATGGACTTCATATTCACAGCTGTTTTATCTTTCCTGTTACCAATCAGAGAAAACGTGAATCATTGAGTGCGGGATTGTGGGGGAGTGAGTATGAATACCGCTTCTTTGGCCTCGACGAAAATGATATTGCAGGATTCCTGCAGTCTGAGCTGGCTTTACCGTTCCTTGCGCCAGATTCGCTTTGTGACATTCAGCAGGATGAAAATGACAAAAGGGTTCTTTATGTACGCCTTGTTTTTGCAAAAGATCGTCCGTTCCGTAATGCGCTGGAATCTTTTTTTGAGAAAAAGACCTGGGAATTTGTCAGCATAACAAAGCTTCAGACGCTTGCAAAACCAGATATACTTGGCTGGACGTCAGAAATGAATGCGGCATATGCGGACAGTTTGAAACAGTCGGAAATTACCGGTCGTCGCAAGGTTCTTTCAGTGAACGCTGTGTTTAAGAATAAAACATTGCGGGCAGCTGACAGTGTTGCCGGCGCGGAAGCTATTTCATACTTTGAATTGTATGAACGTATTGCTGCGGTGAATGCAGAGCTGATAAAGCAGCGGAATGAAAGAAGCTGACCGTTTTCATGCTGACAGTGGAGATGGCGTTCCGTTGGGATTGTCATTTCCGTTGTTATTGATGTCGATTATCCACAGCAGCCATTTGATTTTTTGCGGAAGAATACGATGAATCAGTGAGGTTTTTGCTGGAGCAGAGCCTCTTGTTCCCGCAGTCAATTCGCTCATAAGTGGCGGCACAGCCCCGAAAATTTGTTTTGTCTCTGATTCTGAATACTGTCTTTTCTGAAGCGGAGGGGTATGGTTTGCAAGATACTCATCTGGATAGAATTTGCAGGGACGCCATACTTTGTCCTCGTGCTTGGAATGAAAGCTTGAGGCACCGAAAAGCCTGCAAATAAAAGCTCGGCCGTTGTAAATTGAGCAGTGAAAAGGAGACTGTGGGTTAAAAAAAAGACATGTCCCGTCCGTGTGATTGAACGGAAAGCATCCGTTTGCAATCTTTAGTGCGACTGGCCGTTGGTTTTCCAGAAGCCAGGCTGCCATATAAAGAGCTTCATTTTCAATGATATCCGGTTCGAAACCTACGCAGCATTGTCCGCAGCCGGAAGGACAATTAAAACCGCTGATTGTATACCATTTGTTTTGTTCTTTAGAAATCTGATCATAAGATTCTTCCATCTGAACGAGAATGTCATGAACTGAAGTACCTTCAAGCTTTGCCAAAATATCTGGAATCTGAGTCATATATATTACACCTGGAGCAGAAGAATACTGATAGAAAGGGAGTTAATCAAGCTGTTTATGCTTCAAAATATGGTAAATACGAGATATAATGTGCTTAATATAATGTATATTCTGTCTACCTAAATACAGAATTTGCCGTTTTATAAGCGTTGGGGTAAGCGTCAATTTTCCGCCCTATTAGGCT
>JAILRG010000136.1 GCA_024698325.1 Treponema sp. | reverse complement strand
GGATTAATTTTATCGTTGTTGATAATCGGTCTTAGGCGCGGGCAGGAAAGGGACATTTCTGCATGAGGATATTTTTTCTGCAGAAAATAAACATGGAGTGCTGTCGCAAGCGCATCTTTTCTAAAGTCGGAAAGTCCGAGCAGGGCCGAAAAGCCAACGCCTCGCATTCCACCGCGCAAAGCCCGTTCCTGAGAATCGAATCTGTATGGCCAGACGCGTTTGTGTCCCAGCAAGTGGAGTGTTTCGTATTTTTTTGCGTCGTAAGTTTCCTGAAAAACCGTTACATAGTCGGCACCGCATTTATGAAGGTATTTGTAATCTTCTGTGTTCATCGGGTAGACTTCCAGCCCCACCATGCGGAAATATTTTCTTGCGATTTTGCAGGCCTCGCCGATGTATTCTACGCTGCTGGCGCTTTTGCTTTCGCCCGTAAGAATCAGAACTTCTTCCATGCCGCTTTCGGCAATTATCTTCATTTCGTGCTCAATTTGCTGTGCGTTGAGCTTCATCCTTTTTATGTGATTGTAGCAGTTGAAGCCGCAGTAAACGCAGTAGTTTTCGCAATAGTTGGCAATGTAAAGCGGAGTGAAAAGATAGACTGTGTTTCCAAAGTGCCTGCTGGTTTCAGCTTGTGCTTTCTGGGCCATCTGTTCAAGGAAAGGTTCTGCCGCTGGTGAAAGAAGGGCTTTAAAATCTTCAACTGTGCAGTGCCCGTTTTGGAGTGCGCGCTGAACATCACATGCGGTGTATTTTGAATAGTCGTAATCTTCCATCATGCTGATGACTTTCTGGCAGATGTCGGAGTCGATTACTTCCATTCCTTCCATGTATTCCATGTGGTTTGTGCGGGAAGAAGGATTACTTTCGAGCTCATGTTTTTTTTTGAGGGCAGCTTCGCTCAAGAATTCTGAATCAATAAAAAATGAGTTTTCCATTTTGATTGCCTTTTTTAAGTTTAGTCGTGCAAAAATCCTGTGAGCGGGTCAGAAGAAGAGCCGCCACGGCTTAAAACGCGGCCAAGGCCTGAAAGATAGGCTTTTCTTCCAGCTTCTATTGCTCCACGGAATGCCTGCGCCATTAAAGGCAAGTTTCCAGCCGTTGCAAGCGCGGTATTTGCCATTACTGCGGCACAGCCCATTTCCATTGCCTCACAGGCCTGGGACGGACGGCCGATTCCTGCATCAACAATTATAGGAAGGTCGATTTCTTCAATTAAAATCTGCACGAAATCTTTGGTGGAAAGTCCGCGGTTTGAACCGATTGGAGAAGCCAGAGGCATTACGGCTGCTGCCCCGGCGTTCACAAGGTCTCGCGCAACGTTTAAATCCGGGTGCATGTACGGAAGAACAACAAATCCTTCTTTTGCAAGGATTTCTGTTGCCTTAATGGTTTCCTGATTGTCCGGCAAAAGATACTTTGTGTCGCGCATGATTTCGATTTTTACAAAGCTTCCGCAGCCAAGTTCGCGGGCAAGACGAGCAATTCGTACGGCTTCGTCGGCATTTCTTGCTCCGCTTGTGTTTGGCAGCAGGGTAACGCCTTTTGGAATGTAGTCCAGAATGTTTTCGTGCTCTTTTGTGTTTGCACGCCTAACTGCAAGTGTAATGATTTCTGCTCCCGCATCTTTTACGGCAGCCTCAATCAGCTTCATTGAATATTTTCCTGAGCCAAGAATAAACCGCGAGTTGAATTCGTGACCGCCAAGAATCAGTTTGTCGTCATTCATTTTTTCTTCCTTAATTTTGGGCGCACCCCTGAGCGCTTTGCACTCAGGGGCGGGTGTTACGCACTTCGCTAACGCTCACCGTCCTCGCTTCGCTGCGGTCGGCTGCTTCGCAGGTGCTCCATACCCTTGCGCCTTTTAAACATCAATTTTTCCGCATACAATTCTTATAATCGCATGTGCCTGATGTGCGGCGCAAAGCATAACGCGGCTTGAAATGAGCCCGCCGCAACCGCAGATTGCAATTGTAGCCAGTGAACGTTTTTGCTGAACCGCTGCGCTCTGCTTTTTTTCCAGAGCCTTGTACCATTCTTCTTTTGCCGGAATCATATCAGCCGCCCCCAATAAAACTTACGACTTCAACGGTATCCTGATCTTTGAGGACGGTTGAGTCATATTGGGTTTTTGGCACGATTTCTAAGTTGATTTCAACGACGATTCGTCTGTTGTCGTAATTTGCGGTTGCCAGATATTCAGAAAGAGTTTTTCCCGCAATATCAAGGTCTCTGCCATTTACTGTTACCATAATTCGTCCTTGATTTTTGGGGAAAGCGAAAAAAATCTGCTGTTTTTGAAAATTTGTATTTTGGTCATAAAATCCCTACGTTGGCATTATCCAAATCAGGTTATGGGTCAAGACAAATAGTCTACTCTCAGCCTGCTTTGCGCAAGCTCCCCTTAAAAATCGAACTTATTCTGGTGATTTATGCTGCTTTTGTCAATTAAAATTGCATCCGATTATCTTTTTTCTCGATGAGCTGCTTCAAAACCGCGGTTAGTTACTGGTTGTGGCAAATAATTCCATCCACTGGGACGTAATCTGATTTTATTGTTCAGGGCATACGCTTTATCTGTTAACCAGCTCATAGCTCTTCTGTGTAAGCTCGCAGAGCTTTTCAAAATCGGAGGCTGCGGTGAGCAGGACTGTAATCCAGTGTTTTTTGTTCATGTGCCATGCTGGGAAGATGGATGTATGGTCAACGAGGGTCGGGATTTCTGTACAGTCGGCTTTCATGTTCACTACCCTGAGTTCTTCGTCGCCTGAAAGCCCCAGCTGCTTGTATTTGATTTTCATCACCAGGGCGAACCATTTTCCGTTCGGGCAGCGGAAAACACAATAGTCAGGTGTATCCGGCCAGGGAAAATCAGGCTCGGTACCAAATTTGGTTTTAATCCAGGCGATATAATCATCCTTCAAATCTTTTGATTCAAAACACTTTGAGCGGATTTCAGCAATAATCTTCTGGACTTCTTCGCGCAGGGATGAGACAAAAGCGCCGTGAGAGGAAGGCATGTCAAAGAGCGCATATTTTTCGCCGGTGGCAGTGTCAAAAAGATGAACGCTGAGCGTCTGGTCTGTAAGCGATAAAGCAATGTCTGCCATGAATGCGTTATCAGAAACAGAACGGCTCATTGTATACGTTACGCTGTCGGTTGTGGAAAATCCTGCTGCCTCAAGAGAATCCTTTTTGATTTTTGCCGAGCAAAAAATGTAGCTAAAGTCCATGGGGTATTATATCACAACTGTACTGCGCGGCTAGTATTAGATTGAATGCAGAGTACCGGGTAAGTACACGGTTCAGGCTCCAGGATGTATCTGTTTATCCATTCGTGATACTTATTGTCATTTAGTGCAGGAATTTGGTAAAACTTACAAAAGAAAACAAGGAATTTATTAAAAGAGGTACATATGCTGGCGGTTTTTGTAAATTGTGCAACGGTTCTGGTTGGATCGATTATTGGGCTTCTGTTTGCAAAAAAAATATCGCAGAAAGTAACGGATTCCATTCAGCTTGCGTGCGGTCTTGTTTCATTTATTATGGGCGTGCAGATGGCCTTTAAATATCAGAATGTTGTGTATCTTGCGCTGGCTTTGATTCTGGGTGGAATTGTTGGAACACTTCTTGATATTGACGGTAAAATTCTTGCTTTTGGAAAATTTCTGGAGAGAATCTTTTTGCGGAAAAATACCGGGGGCGTTGCGTGGACAGCACCTGATTCCGGGGATTTTAAGGGGCAGGGCCCCTTAGGAGAGGGGGAAGCGGACAAGACCGGAGCGCAGCGAGGTCTTGGGAGCGAGGGGGAATCTTCCCCCACCTTTGAAACTGGTAAACCCAGAAAAAATTTTGCCTATGCGTTTTTGAATGCTTCAGTGCTGTTTTGTGTGGGTGCGATGGCGATTGTCGGTAGTATTAAGGCCGGTATTGAACACGATTATTCGATAATTTTTCTGAAGTCAATTCTTGACGGTTTTGTTTCTATTGGATTTGCGGTTGCGATGGGAGTTGGAACGGCTTTTTCGATTATTACGATTTTTATCTATCAGGGGAGTCTGACGCTGCTTTCGGTTCTGATAGCGCCCTATGTAAGCGAGCAGATGATTGCTGAACTGACAGGTAGCGGTGGAGCTTTGATTATTCTGATTGGTATAAACTTGATGGGGCTTAAAAAGGTAAAAACTGCAAATTATCTTCCGGCAGTCTTGTTCAGCGTACTTTTTGTTCTGCTAGATCCGCTGATTAAAAGTCTGAGTTTGTAGGGGACGCGGTGGCTGCATTTGTGCGAGAGCGCAAATGTCAAAAATTTCCAATAACGCAAACGGAGCGAAGCGACGTATGCATTGGTGCGGGAGCACAAATGTCAATAATTTCCAATAACGCAAACGGAGCGAAGCGACGTATGCATTTGTGCGAGAGCACCAATGTCAAAAATTTCCTACAACGCAAACGGAACGAAGCGACGTATGTCCGCCCTTGTCGAACGCTCACCGTCCTCGGGCATGGAGCTTTCGACAAGCTCAACCACCATTTTCTGCGGTCGGCAAGGGGCTTCCAACGCTAACGCAAGGTTTCAAATACAGCCGTAACATCGCCTTTGCCCAGGATTTTTTTGAGCTCGGCTTGTGTCACTCCGTCCACTTTACCAAGGCGGGTAAAGTTCCAGCTGTTTGTGTCGTAATAAATTGTAATCTGATTTCCCTGATACAAAATGATATCTCCGGCTTGGGTAGTAATCTGCGTGTCGTTTCGGGGAAGTGAAGTTCCAAGGGGACCGACCTTTTCGAAATTTCCATAGTCGCGCATTTTGATTGTTACTGGTCCTTCGCGTAACAGGTCGTAAAAGGCGTCAGCGTTTTTATAAACCTATGGATAAAATCATTCACTATGCAATATAATCCAATCAGGCTGTTATCTGGATATATGAAGTATGAATGAAAAACAAGAAGAATATAAGAAATTTGCAGAAGACTTTGTTTTACGCTTTCCAGAAGAAGAGCGGTCAAAAGTGAGCGTGTTTCTGAATGATTTGATGAATTCAAGAACTCACGGTTTGATGGACTCGGACATTGAAGGTTTGTTCTCTGTGTTTTCTGATGATGCTATAGAAAACGGTTCATTTCATTACAAGGAATTTTCATCATTTGAAGAGATTGAAAACTGGAATCCAAATGAAAAAATCGCACAGGCTTTTTTGATTCTGTCTTTTAGGGAAGAGCCTCTTATGTCAGATATTATGAAAATCTATAGTTCTTTGCAGCTTCATTTTGCAGATCCTGATTCCGCCGACAACCTTGGAACCCAGCTGATGAAAAATGAAGAGAATCTGCCGTCAAAACTGATTTATCAGATTGCCGAATAAGATTTGAATACTAGGTCAAACTTCGAGTTTTGACAGCCTCGAACCCATGCAGTCTACCAGCAGAACCGCCCGCTGGAAACCGCCGATTTTCGGAAGCGGACGCATTTTTAGCTTATGCTAAACTCGACATTTGCCCTAATAGGACTCTTATTTTTAGCTTGACCAAATCTGATGTTGCCGATTAGTATGAGAGTGAAAAGTTTACTTTGAAAAGCAAAACGCAAATGTTCAGTTTGGAAAGTATTAATCAGTGCAGTTTTTCCTCTTCTGTTTCCAATATGATTTTTAATAACTATACATTAATACCCCCTCCCATATTGTCGTAAACGTATCTTTTTTCTATACAATAAAATATTCTCAAATGTTAAGCCCTTTGCTGTATGCAGTTATTTCAGACGCACGGCGAGGGGCTTTTTGTTTTTCTTCTGGAAGTTTTATACATTTCGGGAAATTTTTACATATTATAAGATTAGCGTTTGTCCGTCGGATGAACGGTATTTGATATGACCGCCGTTGGTGGAAAATAAAAATCTTAAAGGAAAAATATAGATGATAGATAAATATAATATTTCAGAATTTATAATGGAAAAAAATGAAGCGTTGCGTATTTGTATTAGAAATGGAGTTTTGACCAAAAATATAAATGGAAAATTACAAATTGGAAATAATTATGCGCTTAAAGGAAAGGTAATAGAACATAAAAGAGGATGTACTTTTGCAAGTAAAAATAGCAATACGGCTGCGAACTGCTATTGGGCAAGTCCAAGCCCTTCAGAGCTTAAAAAAGACTGGGTGCTTATTTTGAATGATACGGATTTAAATATGCTTTATTTCTTTTTTATACCAGCAAATACATTTACGCAGACACAGTTTGATACAAGACAAATCGGGAAAAAGAATAAAATAATGCTTGATATTTCAATTCCGTGCGGTAAACCGACTTTTACAGATAGTGGAAAAGGAAAAGTCTGTTTTGACGCTTACAAATTTGAAGAAATACAATACACGCTGTAAAGCGTTGAACAACAGTCATAAACAAGGAGAATACAAACATGGGACTTTTCATAATTTCGCTTATTGACGAAGGAAAACTGAAATATACAATTCCTGAAAAACCACGAAGCAAAAATCAGCAGATTGTAGTTGCTGAGTAAGCATAGCTCTTAAAATTCCGCGTTAGCGGTTGCACAGGATGTGCAAAATATAAGAATTTTCTGCAGGGAAAATCTGAAGTGATAAAAATTACAACCCTGTAATTTTTATCATATTTCTTTCACCGTATGAATAACATG
>JAILRG010000134.1 GCA_024698325.1 Treponema sp. | reverse complement strand
CCTGCAAGATGGCAAGAAGGGCGAAAACAGCATGATTTTCATTACCGAGGGTGATTCTGCATCGGGCACAATGACCCACTCCCGCAACGCTGACTATCAGGCAATCTTCTCCCTGCGCGGAAAGCCCGAGAACATGTACGGAAAAAAACAGAGCGACATCTACAAAAACGACGAGCTTTACCAGCTGATGATGGCGCTGGGCATTGAAACAAGCGTAGAAAACCTCAAGTATTCAAAGATTGTGATTGCAACCGATGCCGATAACGACGGCTTCCACATCAGAAACCTGGTGCTGACCTTCTTCTTAGGCTACTTTGAGGAGCTTGTCACCAGTGGCCGCGTCTTTATCCTTGAAACGCCGCTTTTCCGCGTGCGCAACAAAAAGGACAACATCTACTGCTACAGCGAAGCCGAGCGCGACGCAGCCTTGAAGACTCTTGGCGCAAGTGCCGAAGTCAGCCGCTTTAAAGGCTTGGGCGAAATCAACCCCGACGAGTTCAAGCAGTTCATCACGCCGGAGACCATGCACTTAACGCCGGTCGAAATCAGCCAGCTCAAAGTGATTCCTCAGCTCCTTGCCTTCTACATGGGCAAAAACACCCCCGACCGCCGCAAGTTCATCGAAGAACACTTGCTGTCTAACGCGGAAATTGATGTTTGATTTTCGGTTGACCGCGGGAATCTTTCATGGTATAGTATACCTAGATTGAGGACATAGGGCTTGTCCTGGCTAAATAAATAAGATCCGATAGATGATTGGGGTCGGAGAGCCTGACCCGGCTAACAAAATAAAGCTCGATTGAGGAAGCTCTGTGGGTAACTGCAGGGCTTTTTTCTTGGGTGATAAAAATGGAATTACGGTATTTATCAAGTCTTTTTTATCAAAAGTATAAAGATTGCTCTGAGATAATGAGCAAGGGTGAGACACGCCCGTATATTATTCTTCTGATTGAAGTTGAAAACAATACCTTTGCAATTCCGATACGAACACACTTGCACAAGACGAAAGACTGCTACGAAAGTAATCCGCAGACGAATTCCGGGCTGGATTATACGAAAGCTGTTGTTATCACAAAGCGCGACTACATCGAAACTGCAAGGTTCCCCGAAATCGAGCATAAAGAGTACAATTTCATCAAGTTCAAAGAACGCGAGATAAAACTTGCTTTTGCAAAGTTTGTAGCAGATTATAAAAAAGATGTTATCCGTCATAAGAAAAATCCCGCAATCCCTGAAAATCCTAGATTCAAGTATTGCTCGCTACGGTACTTTTTGAAAGAATTGGGAGTGGAATAAGAGAAAATGGCATATATTGAGGAGTTGAGCTATGGCACTTTTTAATGTTGAAGAAACTGATTTGAAATATATAAAAGAAGTGCCTTTCAAGTTAGAAAAGGATATACAGACGATTTGTGAAAACAATATGCGACAGCTTATTGGTTGTAATTTCATAAAATCAGAGTTTTCTGTCGGAAATTTTCGACTTGACTCATTAGGTTTTGATGATAACAGTTCGTCATTTGTAATTGTTGAATACAAGCGAGACAAGAATTTTAGTGTCATAGACCAAGGATATGCTTATCTATCATTAATGTTGAATCATAAATCCGACTTTATTTTGGAATATAATGAAACAACTGGAAAGAATCTAAAACGTAGTGATATTGAATGGTCTCAGTCAAAAGTTGTATTTATTGCGCCATCTTTTACGACCTATCAAAAGGAAGCTATAGGATTCAAGGATTTGCCGATTGAATTGTATGAGATACGGCAATATGCAAATAAAACTATTTCATTTACACAAATTCTTACGAAACGTTCTGTAGAATCAATCAAGATGATTTCAAAAAATGATGAAGCTCTTGATGCGATTAGTAAAGAACTAAAGGTTTACACTGAAGAAGAGAAAAAGGAATTTGGTACGCAGGAAATACAAGAATTGTATGAAAAACTAAAATCAATGATTCTGAATATAGGCGATGATATATCTATAAGGCCTACAAAACTATACATTGCTTTTTTGAGAAAAACTAATTTTTGTGATATCAACATACAGAAAAACCAATTGAAAATATGGTTGAATGTTACAAAAGGAAACATTGATGATGCAAAACAGCTGTTAAGAGATGTCTCAAATATAGGACATCATGGAAATGGTGATTATGAGCTTACTATAGACTCAGATTCTGATATTGAATATGTAACAAGCTTGATTCGTCAATCTTATAATCAGTGTGAATAAAATTAATGCGGGGTTCTTAGGGGGAACCCCTAAGTCGTGCTGGAAAAGAGTGGGGGTTTAGGGGAGAGGAAAACCCGCTTCGAAGTAGAGGTTTTCCTCTCCCCTAAATAAACGGGGGTCTGGGGGACTCCCCAAAAGAAAGAGTTATGGCATACGTAAAAAACTTATTTGACAAAAACTTTATTGAGTACGCGAGCTACGTTATCCGCGACCGCGCGATTCCTGACCTTGAGGACGGGCTTAAGCCGGTTCAGCGGCGCATTATGCACACGCTTTTTGAGATGGACGACGGCCGTTTTCAGAAAGTGGCGAACGTGGTGGGGCAGACGATGAAGTATCACCCGCACGGGGACGCGTCTATCTACGGCGCTGTCGTCACGATGGCAAACCGCGGACTGTTTTTTCAGCATGATCCGCGGGAAAAATGGGTGAGCATCTTTTTGGAGACGCAGGGAAACTTCGGCAACATGTTCACCGGCGACAGCGCCTCTGCCGGCCGTTACATCGAATGCCGCATTAATCCGCTTGCAAAAAGCTTTTTTGTGACAAACCCGCACGTAACGCACTATATTCCCAACTACGACGGCCGCTCTACGGAGCCGGAAGTCTTCCGCGCAAAGATTCCGGTCGTGCTGATTATCGGCGCTGAGGGCATTGCTGTCGGCATGAGCACAAAAATTCTTTCCTACAACATCAAAGAAGTGCTCGACGCGGAGATTAAGTGCCTGAAAGGCGAAAAGTTCCAGATTTTCCCGGATGTGCCCACCGGCGGCCTTATCGATGTGACCAATTACAACGACGGTAACGGCAAAATCATCACGCGCGCCAAGATGGACACCAGTGATGAAAAGAAAATCGTGATTACCGAGCTCCCGCTGGATACGACTTCGGAAGCTCTTTTGAACAGTATCGACAGCGCCTACAAGGCGGGCAAAATCAAAATCAGCTCGGTGGATGACCATTCAACCGACCACTGCGAAATCGAAATCAAGCTTCCCCGGGGCGTGTATGCAAAGGACGTGGTGAACTCGCTTTATGCCTTTACCGACTGCGAAAAGTCAATCAGCTGCCAGATGCTGGTCATCAAGGACAATATGCCGGTAGCCATGACGGCGACCGAAATCATCAAGTACTATGCGGGAAAACTTACCGGCATTATTAAAGACGAGCTGGAGTATGAGCGGGGACAGCTGACCGATAAACTGCACCTGCGCACCCTTGAGCGCATTTTTATTGAAGAACGCATTTATAAGCGTATCGAGGAAATGAAGACTCAGGCAGCCGTGGTAAAGGCTGTTGTTGACGGCTTTGAGCCTTTTAAGGCCGAGCTTATCCGCGACATTTCAAAAGATGACGTGGAGCACCTGCTTGCAATTCCTATCCGCCGCATCTCGCTTTACGACATCAACAAAAACCGCGCCGAGGTCAAAGAGATTAATGCAAAGCTCAAAGAGATTGCAAAGAAGCTCAAGAACCTGACTGCCTGCGCAATTGACTACCTGCAGGGCGAGCTTGGAAAGTTCGCAGAGGGCGAGCTTGCCCGCCATACGCAGATTACGCAGTTTACTGCGGTGGACGTAAAGGAAGTGGTCAAGAGCGACCAGAGCCTGCGCTACGACGACAAGGGCTATCTGGGCGTCAACGTGTCCGGCGGCCAGGAAATCAGGAAGGTTTCGCCCTACGACCGCATTCTCTACGTGCGCAAAAACGGCATGTACACGGTCTGCGACGTGCCCGATAAGCTCTTTATCGACAAGGGCATGTGGTTCTGCAATCTTGCCGACAAGGACAAGATTCCTCAGGTGCTCTTTACGGTGATTTTCCGGAATCCTGAGACGAAGTATGCGTATATCAAACGGTGCCGCATTCCTTCCTGGATTATGAACCGTGACTACTTCCTGACCCCCGACGGTATGGAAGTGCTGCATGTGGACACCCGGGAGAAGTTTGAGTTTGTGCTGCACTATGAGAAAAAGTCGCGCGCCAAAACAACCGAGGAAAAGTTTAAGGCTGAGGATTTTGCGGAGAAGGGCTTAAAGACGCTTGGCGTGCGCCTGAGCCTCCGCGAGTGCGAGTCTGTTTCCGTCGTTGGTGCGCAGCGCGAGCTGTTCGCGTAATGGCGGGCGGCACAGATGCGGTGCGTAAGCTGATGCAATTTGCGTGCCGTTTGAACACGGTACGCGTTTCTGCTACAATAAGCGCATGACTACAGACGAAAAACTGTCGCCGGAACAGCTTGCAAAGCGCAACTCATTCCGGCGGCTGGTAAAAGACCTTAATGCCGTTTCTTCCCGGAATCTGGGAAAATCACTGTTTGCTTTTTTCTTTATGGCAATCTGCCAGGCATTTCTTATTTCGTTTCTGATGATGCCGCTGTATAGCCGGACTCTGAAAGGCATTGTTGATGGTACGACGTTTGTGCTTTTCGGGCTTTTGATGTTCGCGTCTTTTCTTGTCTGGGCGCTGTTCCAGTATGGCTTTTTTTCGCTGCTGCTTCGCCTGGTACGCGGCGAGTATGTGACTATCGGCTTTATCTTTCTCGGATTCAAAAAGGTGCGCCATGCTCTGCCGGTGGCTTCTTTCGTTGCCTTTGTGCTTTCCGTTCTGGCCTCTCTTACGGCGACGGGCATTATCGTGCTGACAGACATTCCGTCCATGCTTGTTTCTTTTATGACGGCAAAAAACGATGCGGCCGCAGTTTCTGCCCTGCATTTTGATGTCCGCTCTGCAGCTGTTATCGGCGTTTCCGTACTGTGCCTTGTGTGGCTCTTTTTTACCTTTGCTTTCATCTTCCTTTCTGCCTACGATGCTGCGGGGGCGGCCTTTAGTTCTGCGCTAAAAGCAAATCTGCGCCTGCTTCACAAAAAACGCTGGCTGCTGTTCAGGCTTCTGCTTGTCGCCGGCGGCCGTTTCCTGCTGATAGCGCTTGCGGCTGTGGGCCTTCATACCGTGCTTGTGTTTTATACCGCTGAGAATACCATGACGTTTGGTAAACTGGCACTCAATTTTATCTACCTTGTGAATTTCTATACGGCGCTTCTTCGTATCTATTTTGCGCTTCCTGTGCTGTACGAAACAGTCCGCAGGCCTCGGACGGAAATCTTTATTGAAGACAGAAGTGATTCTGCCGTCATAGATGAGACAATCGCCCTTTTGGAGCACGAAAACCGCGAAGAAGCCGGCGCCAGCACTTCCAATGCCAGTGCTCCCAGCGACAGCGTACCCGCCGACAGTGCTCCCGGCGCAAGTGCTCCCGACAATGCTTCTGGCAGCAGCGGAGAATAGGGCATGGTAGCTCCTTCTTCCTATGCTTCCGCAGAACTGACAGTAAAAGGATCCCGTTTCCTCGCAGAGCTGTTTCCGCTTGCAGCCCAGGATGAGGTGCGCGCTCTCCTGAAAGCCCAGAAAGCAAAGTATGCGGATGCCACGCATGTTGTGCACGCCTTTATTGTCGGTAAGCATGCAGAGATTATGGGCATGAGCGATGACGGCGAGCCGGGAGGCACTGCGGGGCGCCCTGTCCTTGATGTGATGAAAGGCCGGGATCTGACTAACAGCCTGCTTACGGTAACGCGCTGGTTTGGCGGCACGCTCTTAGGTACCGGCGGCCTGGTGCATGCGTACGGGGATTCTGCAAAGCTCGTACTGGAAGAGGCTGTACTGGAGCCGCTCGTAGACCGTTCTGATT
Organism: Treponema sp.; assembly: GCA_024698325.1. Taxonomy (GTDB): domain Bacteria; phylum Spirochaetota; class Spirochaetia; order Treponematales; family Treponemataceae; genus Treponema_D. The sequence goes on along the minus strand of JAILRG010000134.1, from coordinate 266 downwards.
TTGCTTTTTCGTCCGATTATGCCCAGTATCAGGTGCTAAAAAAGCTGCTGGAGCGCTATCAGGTGACGGCGTTGGAAGAAGAGTTCGGTGAAGGCGTTACTGTCAGGGGTAAAATTGTAAGCTCGGAAGCCGAGTCTCTTTCCGCACAGGTGTTCGATGTTTCTGGCGGTAAAGTGAAAGTCGAAGTCAAAGCTGCTGAGTAAGACTCTTGTTTGTCAGCAGGCGGCCTGCAAGGTGCTTGGGGCGCTCATCGTCTTTTATTTACC
>JAILRG010000087.1 GCA_024698325.1 Treponema sp. | reverse complement strand
CTTAGTGCAAATGTAGAAACAATCGGAAGTCCCGATCTGTCTTATGTGTGGGCAATAAAAAGCGGCAGTGACTATGCAGAACTAGCCACAAGTAATGCTCTGGAGTCTGTAGTGCTGCAGGGAAAAAATGCTACTGCGACGGAGCAGTCCGTAAAGGTAAAAGTGACCGTAACTGACCGCACGAATGGGTATACCTATGCCGATTCTGTTGAGATTTGCGTTGGCGCTGCTGCAAGCAGCGTAAGCTCTGTAAGCATCACCGGAACATCTTCCATTGCCTATAACGGGACTGGTACCCTGACAGCCCAGGCCAGCACCATCGGAAATCCTTCCATCAGCTACAGCTGGCAGATAACAAGCGGCAGCGACTATGCCTCCATTTCCGGTGACGGCGCCTCTGTAACCATCACCGGCCGCAATACCGACACTGCCGCCCACACAGTCACCGTGCAGGTAACCGCCACAAACGACGAGGATTCCGCAAACACCGTCACTTCCGCAGCCTACAGCATAAACGTCACCAAAAACGGCGACAGCGTTGCAGACAAAATCGGCTCCGTGCAGCTTACAGCCAGCGCAAGCAGCATTTCCGCCAGCGGAAGCTGCAGCTTTACAGCCAGCACCACTGACAACACCGGAAATCCCACTATCACCTACAGCTGGCAGATTACCGATGGCGGCGACTATGCCAGCATTACAAGCGATGGGGAAAGCGCCACGTTGACTGGCGCCAATACTGACACCGTAAGCCACACCGTCACCGTTACTGTTACTGCCACCAACAGCGCCGACAGCAGTAATGCGGTAAGTGCCAGCACCACCGTGACTGTCGCCCCGGCAACCGTGGACTCCGACACCCTGTACCTGAACCTTACCTCTGGCACCGTATCTGCTGACGGCACTAATTATGTGGCCATTACTACCAGCGCCAACGAAATTGCCACGAACATTAAAGTCAAATATACCGAAGACAGCGACGGCGCCTCCACCGGCTTAATCCGCGTAAATGCAAAGAAATTTGAAGGCGAGCTTACGGTTTACATTACCGGCACCATGACGACAGGCGGCGTAAAGATTCAGTCGAACGGAACAGACACAGTAAACGTTGTGTTAAACGGGGCTGCAATCACATCGTCGAGCTATCCCTGTCTTGAAGTGACAAAAGGATCTGCGGCTGTAATTACGCTTACAGGCACAAACACCTTTGTTGACGGCCGCGCCTACGGCACCGGGTACGGCGAGGAATACTCAACTACAAGCGGAGCCACCTATGTCGATGACGACGACCAGGTGCAGACATGCACTGTCTCTAAGAGCGTGGTCAGCGAAGGAAGCGACAGCAAGGGAACCCTTTACTGCAAGGGAGATTTGACTGTCAGCGGAAGCGGCAGCCTGACTGTGACCCAGGCCTACAAGAACTGCATTGCCTCAAAAGACGGCACCCTCACAATAGACGGCGGTACCCTTACCCTGCAGAATTATCTTTCTGACAGTACCAAGACTTCTGCAACCGGCAAAAACGGCCTCTTTGGCGGGGCGGGGCTTGTGGTAAATGACGGCACAATCAGCTTTACCGGGTATGGCATCATCTCCACCAGCGACTTGCGTAAGGCAAACGCCTTTAAGACCGATGACGAAGACTACCCATCCAGCGCTGTCACCATAAATGGCGGCACCATCACGGTTTCTACCTACAACGGCAAGGGCATTACAGCGCCCTACGTAAACATCACTGGCGGCACCAGCAGCTTTGCGGTTACCGGCGTGACTACCTATGCCGAGCGCACCTCCACTGGCAGCTACTACGATGCAGACGGCGTCTACTGCTCAAACCAGACTATCAAGTTCGCCGCAGAGGGCATAGAAAGCGCCTATCAGACAAAGATTTCAGGCGGCACCGTCGAAGTAACTGCCACCGATGATGCCTTAAACGTCAGCAACAGCTCCGGCACCTTCTACCTGACCGGCGGCTCTCTCTACGACTATTCCTCTGGAGGCGACGGCATTGACTGTAACGGCAACATCTACCTGCAGGGCGGAGTCGTGGTTTCCTATGCGCCTACCGGTTCAGAAGACGCATTTGATTGCGGCGATTCTAACAACAAGATTTACATCACCGGCGGTACTATTGCCGGAACCTGCGGCTCGTCCAATGCCATAAGCGACTACAGCACCAGCGGCCAGAAGGTGCTCTACTTTACCGGCAGTTCCTCTGGCATGAGCGGCTCAAACCGGCCGGGACAGTCCAGTTCTTCTTCCAGCACGTCCTTCTCAAAAGTGGCCGTGCAAATGTCTGGCAGCACTAAATACGCCTTCAGCCTTCCCAGCTCCAGCTTTGGCCTCTTTGTCATGTCCTGCGCAAGCTTTACGTCCTCCTCTTCCAGCAGTTACAGCGTCTATACGGCGCCGACTATCTCCAGCTCGGATTTCCACGGCCTGTGTACTTCATCCAGCACGCTGACAGCAGTCAGCACGGGAAGCACCACCAAAACGCCCAGCATAAAATAATGGAGATGAACACGATGAAAAAGCTACTGACACTGACCGCACTTGCCTTGCTTGCAGCTTCCGCCTACGCTGCCAAGAGCAAGCTGACTATAAAGAACACGGTGGGCGCCGACTTAGACGAGCTGGGCGACTACGACCTGTTTTCGCATACGCAGACAGAAAACATTGACGGCGGCACCACGACTGACAGCATATTTGCCCTGGGTGACCAGTTCCAGATTGATTTTGAAAGTCAGTGCCTGGATGCCCGCTTCCGGCTGGAAGCGCTGTATAGCAATGCAGAAGATGCCGCATCCACGTTGCTTATAGCACCCTCGGGCTTTGTGCATTACCGGCCGCTTCCATGCCTGGGCTTTGCCCTGGGAAACAACTTCTCCAAGCATTTTGCCATTCCGTCAGCCTTCCTGGCCGCCAGTGACGACACCACCAAATACGGCCGCTTGCTTACCGACAGCCTGGGCGCCGACCACTATTTCGGCTCGGACAGCCTTTCTGTCTATTCAAACGGCTTTGCTGGCGGCCTTACCGGCAGCTGGAATCTGGGGGAAAATGGCGAAAGTTACCTGAAGCTGGCGGCCGGCGCCACCGTCTATCCCGGCGAGAATGCCTACAGTGACGGAAATGACCGGAACAAAGCTCTGGACTTCGGCTTGAATGGCGGAATCGCTGGCCTGGTGGACTTTGGCTTTACCGCGCATAACTTCACCGACGCTGACCGCAAATTCGGGCTCTTTACCGGCCTTACTCAAAATCCAGACCTGGTGGCAAATCTGGGCTTTTACTACAACTTTACCGACAGCGACTATCTGCCTGAAAGCCGGGTCACCAGAAGCGATGACGACACTGGCGAAGACGTCTACAAGTACAAAAAGCAGTCCACAAAATATGCGCTAGGAGCAAGCGGCGGCTATATGTTCCGTCGGTTGGGACTTGGCGTGTATGCAGATTTTATTACCGGTCTTACCAACGAATACATCGGCGAGATTAAATACTATGATGAAAACGGGAATCTCGTAAAAACGGAAACTGCTACCATTGTGCGCGGAAGTACTATCGTAAAGTATAAGCAGAAAGACGGCACGTACCGGGCCAAGCGTACGGATGAATATACGCACGAAGGCATTCCCTTGTACAGTCAGCTGCGTCTTACCTATATGGCGGGTGACAGCGTAGAACTTGCCTGCAATTTCAAGCTGCGCACGCTTTTGCATGCGAGTGATACTGCCTGGCTTACAGTGTATCCGCGTTGTATTGTTGAAGTTCCGCAGATTGCAGGAAAAATCAGCGCAGGGCTTCGGCTTGATATGAATGCCGCCCGCGCTTCTGGCCTGTCGGCACTGGCATTCCCGCTAACGTATACGTATAAGTTCAAGAAAAAGTATAAATAGGGCTACAGGCGGACTTTCAGCCCCTAACGTGGGACCCAGCCGGGGGGGGCAATCAGCGCCAGCCGGGCATTAGCGGCTGGCGACAGCCGATTGGCGCCAGTCAGCCGGTCGCCCTGGACGTGGGACACGGCCGGGGGCAATCAACGCCAGCCGGCTGTTGGTGGCCAGCGCCAGGCATAAGGTACGGCGCGGTGCTAGCAGCCAGCTGCGTCTTACCTATATGGCGGGTGACAGCGTGGAACTTGCCTGCAATATCAAGCTGCGCACGCTTTTGCATGCGAGTGATACTGCCTGGCTTACAGTGTATCCGCGCTGCATTGTTGAAGTTCCGCAGATTGCAGGAAAAATCAGCGCAGGGCTTCGGCTTGATATGAATGCCGCCCGCGCTTCTGGCCTGTCGGCACTGGCATTTCCGTTAACGTATACGTATAAGTTCAAGAAAAAGTATAAATAGGGCTACGGGCGGACTGCAGCGCCAGCCGATTGGCGCCAGTCAGCCGGTTAGTGACAGTGGGCAGCACAACCGATGCTGGTGGCTAGCGCCAGACATGCGCTCTAGCCTTATGTTACCGGCCGGGCTGCAAGCGCTTCTGCCTCATGCCCGCTCATGGGTTAAAGCACCGGAACGAGCTGGTCATCAGGATTTTCCAGAATGATGTTCAGGTTCCCGTTTCTTGTGCGCAGTTCGTCAATAAAGGCTTTTGTATCGCAGTCTTTTTTAGGAAGCACCCAGTACGAAATAGTGAACAGCGTGCCCATATTGCTTGTTTTTACATTCTTGACGTCGTATTTAAGCAGGTAGCGGTCAAAAATATCCGTAAACACGTCTTTGTAGTTCATGTCTTCGGGTATGGTAATTTTAAGTACCTGCTTGTCTTCAACTTTCCACAACCGGCTTATCAGTACAAAGAGCACGCTTACAGTAAAGACGAGCACAAAGCCGATAAAATAACTTCCTAAGCCAATAACAAGACCGGCTGCCGCCGCAAAGAACGTGTAGAGAATGTCCTTTGAGTCTCCCGGAATGCTTCGGAAGCGGACAAGGGCAAACACGCCTGCCAGCGAAAGCGTTTTCTTTAGATCCGTTGCAATAAACGGAATGATGATTGCCATAATAGCCGGTAGCAGCAGTACAGTAATCACAAAATTTTTGGAAAACTTGCGCCGGTTGTTTGCGCATACATAGCCGCCGGCAATAATCAGGCCAGCTACCAGTCCCATCAGCATACTGAACAAAATGCTGATAGATTCTTCATCAATAAGAAAGCCACTTAACATGTCCATAATAACTCCTATTTGACGGTAATAAACCGTTTATATTCAGTACCGTATTTTGAAAACGATGTACTGTATATGTTTCTGCTTGAAAGAAAACGTACGAACCACAGCGGAAAAGCCTTGTACGCTTTTGCTTCCATAAGCCACTGGCCGTTTTGCAAAAGCTGCGTGCCGTACACCGGGCTTTCCAGATGCAGGTCAGTGCGTCTGGTTTGAATGTTTGTGTCGATTGTCAGGCGAAAATCAGAGTTGCCCTTTTCGAAAAAAGCCCAGCGGTCATAGGAAATATACACGCGAGGCTTAAGCGGGTAAAAATGCATGATGTAGTCTATTTCGCTTAGAACCTGTCGGTTCATCTTGACGGCGGGTGATTCTGGGATTGTCCCATCTTCAAAATACCGATAGGCATCCTGTAAAACAAAGTTTGTACGGCGCTTGTTGACGATGCCGTCGAACTTCTTTTTGCTTTCCAGAAAAACTTTATCGGTGAGTGCTGCTTTTCCGTAGCTTCTAAGCCGGATTTTTTCCTTAAAGGCCGGTTTTTCCAGCGATTTGCGGATAAGCTCATCGGCATCGGTGTCCAGATACAGGTTGCAGATGGTGTAGGGCTTCCCGTTCTTGTTAAAGGCATCTGATTCCATGTACGTGCCAATAATGCTTAGAAGGGCCTCCCTATCGGCATCGGTTAGCATGTATTTGATTTCCCTACGGTTAAATACTTCAATTGCCATACAATCAGTATAAGGCGGACTACTTTAAAAAAATGTAAAACATACATAAATATTTGTTATAAAAAAAGCTTGTCACATTTCTGACTGTCACATGTTTTCAAGATGTATTAAGATAATTATTGTTTTTTGTATGTTTTGGTTATATACTATATTCAACTTACTTTAAGGAGACGGTTGTGAAGAAGATACGTTTTACCAGAGTTTGGCAATATCTTTTAGTTCTCACACTAACGGCTCTTGGAATTGTCAGTTGTATGATTCACGCTAATCCGTCTAGACTAACGATTGATGAAGATACGTCGCGTATTGCCTATGGCGTTGATTTAATCATAACACCAGAGGCCGGTGTAACCAGAGGGCGCCGGTTGATTATCATTGAACCCAAAGCAGAGGGCACGGAATATACGTTGTCCGGTTATTTTAACGGTCAGATTATTTCCAAAACAAAAAACACGGTGTTAAAGCTTAACGGCGTCTACATTGAACAGAATTGTGCAAAAGCAGCGTTGCGCTGTCAGGCAAAAACCGAAATCAAGGCGGTGGCAGACACAGAAAACTATATTGTTTCTTCTGGCAGAAGCTTTCTTAGGGAAGGCGCATTGCACGGTAAGCGCGATCTGATACTAGGCGGAAGCGGAACGCTGCATGTAAAGGGTGCAGTGTGGCACGGCATAGAAGGCGACGATGTAAAAATAAAGGGCAGCGGTACGATTTATGCGGAAGGCAGCCGGCGAGGGGCTGCGCTTGCCTGCGAATCGCTTGCGGTTGAGCCGGATAAGACGTTTACTGCGTATCTTTTGAATGCAAAAACTGGAATCAAAGCGAAAGACGAAGTAAAAGTCGAGTCGGGCACGTTCTGTATTTATGATAATGATTGTGCAATAAAAGCTGACTCCATACATCTTTCTGGTGGCTTATTTCGTATCGTTGGGAACAGACAGGTGTTTATATCACGAAAAGGCACCGCTAATCAGGCGGGCGCTACAATCGTCTTTGATGATTCAGTTCAACCTCAGTGATGGAGATGTAACAAATGATTATGAAAAAACTATCTCGTAATGTTGCAGTCTGCACAATGGCTGCAGTTATGTTTTGTTCAGGAGCTGCCTTTGCGGCAGAAATTCCGTCGATTGATGCTGCAAGCGCCAGAAAAAATTACACGGCGGCGCTGTCAGTGCAGCCTATGGACAAGAGTGTTATCGTAAAAAAGAACGTGGTTATAATTGCGCCTGCAAAAGAAGATGTGGTATACACGTTGTCCGGGTATTTTAACGGTCAGATAATTGTAAAGACAAAAAATACGGTTCTTAAATTGAAAGACGCTTATCTGGAAAATACCGCCGGAGAAGCAGCGGTCTACGGTGAGTCAAAATTTGAACTTTCGCCTGTTGCCGGCTCGGTGAATTACATTGTGTCTTCCGGTAAGAGTAAGTCAAAAGGCGGCGCCGTTCAGTGCGCTAAAGACATTGTCCTTGGTGGAAGCGGAACCTTGTACGTGTCGGGGGCGGTTTATCACGGCATAAAAGGCGACGACGTAAAAATCAAAGGCAGCGGCACTCACTACTTGCAGGGAACCGCTAGCGGCGCCGCCCTAAACTGCGAGTCGCTTACTGTGGAACCTGGTAAGACGTTTAACGCGTATTTTTTGAACTCGAAGAACGGAATCAAGGCAGATTCTGAGATTATCATTGCATCCGGGAATTTCTACCTTTATGGCAATGGTACTGCGCTGAAAACAGACCGTAAAAAAGATGCCCCGGCAGAACCGCATGGCATTACGTTAAAAGGCGGTGTTTTCCATATGCACGGAAACGAGACGCTGTATGTGACGGAAGAGAATGCGTGCAATGTGACTGGAGCTGCAATTCTGGAAGAATAGCAGTGCAGCACAGACAGGCAATGCAGCACGGGCTGTCAGAGCCTTGCAGACAAGCAGTGCACCGCGGGCTGGCACTGTAGGCAGGGGCGGCAGTTTGTCATGCAAATGCCGATTCTGATATACTGGCGGTATGAACGTACCAGTCTTTGCAAAGAAACGCCGGCTGCTAGTGCTGGCTGTTGCCGCCGCCGCTCTGGCATGTGCCGGCTATTTAGGATTTGCCCCTGCCAGCTCTGCTGATTATACGCCGTACCGCGATTTTTATGCCCTTGTGGAAAGCGGCTCAATCGAAAAAGCACGTATTGAAGGCTCCCGCATTTATTTTCAGGAAAAAGCCTCTGAGCAGGACTCTGTTGCTGAACATTCCGCAAAAACCTTTCCTCGTTACACCGACAATCCATATTCACCCGGACTGTATGAGAAGCTGTTGCTGCATGGCGTTGAGGTAAAGCTTTCCTCCGATGGTGGCGAGATTTTTTCGCATATTCTGGATGCGCTGTTTTATGTACTTTTTTTTGGCGCAGTGATTTTAGTATTCCGAAAATTTATAAGCCCGAATACGTTTAAAGTTGTCCGGCGCACCGGAGTCTCTTTTGATGATGTCATTGGCATGGATAACCTGAAATCCTACATGAAGCAGGTGATGGACATTATGAGGCAGCCTGCCGAATACGCAAAAAAGGGCGTGCGCGCGCCAAAAGGGGTGATTTTGGAAGGGGCGCCGGGTAACGGAAAAACACTGTTTGCCCGCGCGCTGGCAGGTGAAGCTAAAGTCAACTTTATTCCGGCAAAAGCAACTGATTTTGAAAGCATGTTTATGGCAATCGGCCCGATGAAGGTAAAACTTCTGTTCCGCAAAGCCCGGCGCCGTGCTCCCTGTATCGTATTTATCGATGAATTTGACGGCATCGGAACGCGCCGCAATTACAGCGGGAGTGCAATCGAAACGGAAAATACCCGCATCGTAACGGCGCTGCTGAACGAGCTGGACGGATTTGAGGCGAACAGTGGCATTCTGGTGCTTGCAGCGACTAACAGCATTGCGGCGCTCGATCCCGCGCTTATTCGTCCGGGGCGCTTTGATTTGCGGGTGCAGGTGCCGTATCCGGATGCAGCGGCGCGGGAAAAGCTCGTTCTGCTGTATCTGAAGGGCAAAGCGTATGAAGCAGATGGCGGAGAAGACGCCTTTGTGAGCGCTCTGGTAAAGCGCTTTGACGGAGCGAGTGCCGCGGAGATTGAGTCTTCGCTGAACGATGCCGTGCTTACAGCGGCGCAGGCGGGAAGGTCGGCTTTTTGCTTTCAGGACGTGAAGTTTTTTGGGCGCTAGAAAAGAGGCGCTTGAAATGCCTTTGAAATTCAGATGGTAATGCGTTAGAATAGAACTAGAAAAAAAGTGCGTAAAGCTGTTTTTTATTTGGAGGTTTTTATGAGAAAATTTGGATTATGTCTTGCGGCCGCTGCGCTTTTATCATCTGCAGCAGTCCCACTGTTTGCCGACACAATCGAACTTAAAACATCTGATGGTACAACAACGTATTCTGTAGACTTACCGGCAGATATTATTGCTTTTATTGGCAATAACGGAACAGCTATTGCCGATGAATTGCAGAAAGCTGGAAAGACTACGGCTCAGGCTGAAGCTCTGGCAAATGACATTTCAACCGCATATGGCAAAGCATCCGAGGTTGTCGGCGTGTCAAATCCGTACACAACATCGTTGAAAGGCTTAAATGATTTTTCTGATATTCTCGCAGACGTTATCCCGAATACACAGGGCCTGCAGAATGTCTGGGCTGAATCTTGGATTGGACACATCCTTCCGAAGCCTAATTTTGGTTTTGGCATTAATACCGGCGTTTCAAGCATGGATATCAGTCCGCTTATCGACACTGCAAAAGCGCTGGGCATGGATGTAGATGCACCGTCTACACTCGCATTCCCCACACTGACAGCAGACGCACGCGTGGGAGGATTCATCCTGCCGTTTGACGTTGGCTTTGTTGTAAGCTCTCTGGATTCATCAAAGCTTGGCCTGAATTCTTTGATTTCACCGGTTTCTTTCAACTACTTTACTGTAGGCGGCGACATCCGCTACTGCGTCTGGAAAATGCTCCTGTTTAAGACACGCGTGTCTGTAGGTGCAGGCGCTTACCACACATCAGGCTTTGTTGAGGCTGATGACTCAAGTGCTGACGCAAAACTGGATTTCAACTCTACGACACTGTCGCTGAGCGCTCAGGCTTCAGCAAAATTCCTGTTTGTGACTCCGTTTGCGGGTGCCCGCGTTATGTTCAGCAAAACAAATGTGGACTGGTCTGTTAAAGACGTAAAATGGGAAAGTATCCTTGGAAGCGGTAATAGTGGTATTATTGCTGATGCTCTTACCTACGGTTTCCTTCCGATATCTTTTTCTGGTGGAGCTGAAAGCGGTTACTTCGACGATGTTCGCCCGGTATTGTACGGCGGCGCAGCCCTCAACCTGCTGGTTATGGACATTACGCTCAGCGGTGCATACGATTTCCTGTCACAGATTCCTTCTGGCGCACTCAGCCTGCGCCTCTCACTGTAGGATTGGAGCGCTGCCGGTATGAAAAAAACATTTGTAAGTATTCTGTGTGCTTTCCTTGTTTCTAGTGCCTGCCTGCCGCTTTTTGGCGCGGATAAAGTTGCACCTGCGGATGAAGAGCTTTCTGAACTGAGCGAAGACTTAAAGATTGCGGGAAAAGCCGCTGTCAAAGGAATTGGCTCAGCATTGAATACAGCCGGAGACGTGCTTAGCAAGAAAACGAAGTCTCTGTCGTCAAAAGCATGTGTCGGCACATGGAAATTTACAAATGCGAAATCTGTGACAGCGTTTTCCTGCACCGACAGCGGCGTTTTTGAGCTGACGCAGGAAAAGGGCGGCACGACGCGGTACTGGCGCGGTTCTTACTCATCAACTTCAACTTCGATTGACGCACATATCATTACAAAAGGGTCAAAAAGCCTGTTCTTTAAATCCAGCGAAGAAGTAGACCTCAACTGGAAAATAAGCTACAAGGCAAACAATGATGCGGATCTGCGCTTATCCAGTGATGATTTACCGGATGACCAGAATGGCTACGATTTTTCTAATCTGACTCTTTTTGTAAAAGACTAAAAACACGCGGATTCCAGGAAAAAAGCCGGCGCTCTGACGGTACCGGCTGAAGGCCCTATTTCATAAAAAGCGGCGCTGTGCTAAAATACCTGCAATTCTTGCGGCACCAGGCACGTGCGCCGCGTATCATGAGGTAACAAATGGATATCCGCTACTCAACAGGTAAAATCCCGTTCAGAACAATGACCACTGAAGAACTGCGCAAGGAATTCCTTGTGCAGAATATTTTTGTAAAGAATGACGTAACCGCAGTGTACAGTCACATCGACCGCATCGTAACACTCGGCGCCATGCCGGTTGACAAGGCAGTTAAGCTGGATAAAAACATCGACGCAATGAAAGACTTTGGCGTTGATTACTTCCTGCAGCGCCGCGAGCTTGGCATGATTAACATCGGCGGCGACGGCGTTGTCATTGCTGACGGCGTTAAGTTTGAGGTAAAGCACTACGACGCGCTGTATCTTGGCGCCGGCACCAAAGAAGTAACGCTTGAAAGCGCAGACAAGAAAAATCCCGCAAAGTTCTACATGAACTCAACACCGGCACACTGCACATATCCGAGCCGCGTTATCACCTACGAGCAGGCTAATCACATTCACATGGGAAGCGCCGCCGAGTCTAACGACCGCACAATCAACCAGTACATCCACCCGTCTGTACTTGAGACTTGCCAGCTTTCTATGGGCATGACTCATCTGGAAACAGGTTCTGTTTGGAACACGATGCCGGCACATACTCACGAGCGCCGCATGGAAGTGTACTTCTACTTTGATTTCCCGGAAGACCAGGTTGTGTTCCACTTTATGGGCGAGCCGCAGGAAACCCGCCACATCGTCATGCATAACGACGAGGCTGTAATCAACCCGAGCTGGAGCATCCACTCAGGCTGCGGTACTTCAAACTACACGTTCATCTGGAGCATGGGTGGCGAAAACCGCACGTACACCGACCAGGACTGGATTAAGACACCAGACTTGCGTTAAACGCAAGTCTGGACGTAAATCCTACCTTGCTTAACGCGCGGGCTCGTCCCGCGCATCCGCACGCCGGATTTGCGCTAGCGCAGTCTGGCGCTGACAGCTGCTGCAATTGCAAAGATTTGCATTTTTTTGAAATCTTTTGCAAAGGTTGCAATACTTTTTCATTTACTGTATAGTGAAAAAACTTATTAGCAGGGTGCGTTGCACTAGGCGACGCAAGCCCTGCTTTTTTTATCTACATGCGT
>JAILRG010000052.1 GCA_024698325.1 Treponema sp. | reverse complement strand
CCGTAGGAAGAAAGAATCCAGCACTCCCCGTCCTCATTAAAATACAGGTCGTAATTATTGTTGTACGGGAACGTGCTTACCGTTTTTACCGTGCCATTCTGAATGTACTGAATTGAATTTGACGTTATCAGCCACAGAACGCCGCGGCCCTTATCCTTTTTTATGCGCATGACGACATCGCTGGTAAGGCCTTCGTCACGCCCCAGGCGAACTACGCTATCTTCACTGCCTCCGATGACATAAATGCCATCCCCGTCGCTGCCAGCATAGATGTTGCCGTCAAAGCCTTCTTCCACGGTAAGGAATTCCGTGTTTTTTACGCCCTGCTCTGCGCCGACAGCCCTTGTAACCCTGCCGTCCTGAATCACGGCAAGCCCCCCGTTGGTGCCGGCAAGGATGCTGCCGTTAACAGACTCTACAAGACAGCGAACCTTATTGTTCGGCATTCCGTCTTTAGTGGTATACGAGGTGATTGTGCCGTCTCTGGAAAAGCACACAAGCCCCAGATTATTCGTATACGTGGCAATCCAGAGGTTTTCCTTCCGGTCTTCGATTATGCAGCGGATTCGTGTGTCGCCGATGTAGGAAGTCAGCTCGTTCTGTATGCTGCGGGCGGTTCTGTCAGCAGCATGCTCAACATCGAGAATCTTAAGCCCGTGGTCTGTTCCTGTGTACAGCTTTCCGTCGTACAGGCAGGTCGCATTCGACGGCTCTTTCGGAAGTCCTGATTCTCTCGACAGATTAACAAAATTATTCGTCACTATTTTCATGACGCCCTGTGTAGCAGACGCTGCCCAGATATTTCCCTGATAATCCGACGTCGTCATCTCAATGGAGCTGTTCATCGGCAGGTTCGTAATGGCGCAAAACTGATTTTTCTCGTTCAGGTAGCCGATCATCGTTGTAGAGGAAATCCAGAGACGCCCGCAGTCGTAGCTCAGCCAGTGAATGTTTGAAAGCGGCGAAACGTCGATTTTTGTCAATGCAGCGCGGGAAGCTCCGAACGGACCGTAGTATATAACATTTTCCTGCGTACCGATGTAGACATAGCCTGCTTTAAACGGGTCGGCAAGGATTGTCGTAATTGGCTCCAGCCCCAGCGCTTCGCTTGTATACACTTCGGTAACAAGGTGATTGTCGATGACAAAAACCTTACCGTTCTTTGTCTGTCCGTAGACCCGGCCGTTGTAATCGGCGTCCAGTCGAAGCACACGCTCCTGGTTGATCCGCTTATCTTTAATCGGATACACAAGCCCGGTTTTGTCGATGTAGCACAGGCCTGCTGTCGTTCCGACGACAACCGCACCGCCAGCGTCTTCCGAAAATACTCTGATTGAAGAAGCCGGAAGCCCGTCCTTGTAGGTGTAATGCCTTGTTTTTTCGCCGTCGATGACTACAATGCCGTTGTCGTTGGTTGCAACCCAGATTCTGCCTCTGGAATCCTCGAAAAATCCGCGGCCGCTCGTAAGTCCGCCGCCAGTCGGAAGCCGCTCAAAAATAGAGCCGTTGTAGCGTATGATGCCGCTGTAACCGCCAATCCACACATAGCCGTTTTTGGCGCCCAGGACACAATTGGCATCCGAGGTGGGTAGTCCCTTTGACGCATCATACAGTTCTGTCGTATAGCCGACTTTTTCGAGCTGTCCGCTTGCCGCATAGCCGCCGCCGATTTTCTGAGTGGATTGGGCAAAGGCTGTTCCGCACAAAAAAAGCAGAATCAGCGAAAAAGCGGCTGGTTTTGCTGTCATTTTTGCGGCTGGTTTTGATGAAAGAAAACGGTTTCTGTACAGCAAGGGGAACCTCCGTTAAACCTGCGGATTGTATTTTTTAAGGATTGTCTTGACTTCCGGCAATGCATCCATAAAGACTTCTATGCATTTCGGGTCAAACTGCGTGCCGGAGCCTTCCTGCAGGATTGCAAGCGCCTTTTCGAGGGGAAATGCCGGCTTGTATACGCGGGGCGAGGTAAGCGCGTCAAAAACATCTGCAACAGCCATGATTCGGGCAGACAGCGGGATAACTTCGCCATGCAGTCCTTCAGGATAGCCCTTGCCGTCCCAGCGCTCGTGATGATATGCCGCCATGTTCCGTGCTTCCTTCAGGTAGTTTTCGCCCTGCACCGTGCTGATGGCATTTTCCAGAATCTGCTTGCCGGCGGTAGTATGCGTCTTCATTATGGCAAATTCCTCGTCGGTAAGCTTTCCCGGCTTATTCAGGACGCCGTCAGAAATGTTGATTTTGCCGACGTCATGAAGAGGCGCCGAACGCACGACGTCAGACATGAACTTAGGAGTGATTTTCTGCGCGTAATAGCCTTTTTTCTGCAGCCCTTCCACGATGATTTTTACATAGGCAGCAGTCTTCTGAATGTGCGCGCCGGTGTCGGAGTCGCGGTTTTCAACCATGTCTGCCATGGTGATGATAAGGCCGTCCTGCATTTTAAGCGTTGACTCGGAAAGGCGGCGGATATCCCGCATCTGCTCTGCCTGATTCAGCGTCATCCGGCAGATTGCCTTGTACAGCTTTTCAACCTCATCGCCCGTATGAATGCCGAGCGAGCGGATAACCTGTACATTTTCGTCAAGCTTTTCCTGATTTTCGCCGGTGTGCGCAAAGCTGTCCACGCAGGCGGCCATCGAGCTGATGGGATACGCCGTGTACACGCCTGTCGTCCAGACGGCATACGCGATAATCAGCAGGAAAAAGCCCGCCATAATCACGACAATATGCAGAATAAGCTTTCCCAGATACTCTGCCATATAATCAAGGGAAATGTCGGCGCCCACATAGCAGACGCAGCGCCCGGCTGAGTCACGCACGGGCTGATACACGGTAAGAAGCCAGCCAAACAGAGAATTTGACTCAATAGGGGGAATTTCGTTTCCCGAAAGCAGCGCCGGCTTCTCCGGCTCAAATTCCTTCGTAAACGGCTCCAGATGCCCTGGTTCATACGGCTCGTCATCAGCATCATCCGTTGTATCAAGGTCAAAGATGAAGCGGCAGCCGTTTTCTTCAACTCTGAGCGCATACAGGTATTTAACACCGGAGGAAACCTTCCAGATGTTATACAAAAGCGCTTCCGTAGACGCGTAATCCGGGTGCGAGCGCCCGTACGTTATAAAATCATCAACGCTTTCGGGATTGATAACGCTTGCCGCAAACTGCACACAGTTATACGCTGACCGCGTTCTTTCAGACTTGATGTTGTTAAAAAAGAGCTTCACGCAGCTCCAGCCCATAATCAGAATAAGTACCAGCGACGTTATGACGAGCGAACTGGCATGGCGGGTCTTGAGGGAAAGCCTGATGTCACGACTCCACTCTTTTAAAGAACGGATTTCTGTTTCTGTAAGCGGACGCTGCTGCCACGCAGCATTCTGAAAGGCCTGCAGTTTTTCCCGGGAAACACAGTTTGCGATGATTACGGAGAAAACGAAAGCAAAGCCCTTATCAAGGAGCGACATCAGAAAGTTTACAAAACAAAATGTCGCGGGATACGGCAGGGAAACGGCAGTCGAAAGGGATCGGGCGTTTTGAGCGGCAAGAGATGTCTGCGCCTCACCAAAAAGCGCAAGCTGTACTGCCGTATTTACAAGCGCAGAATAGACCACCACGGAAAGCACGAACAGCAGTGTTTTGCTGACGCTCTTAAAGGAATGTCTGCGTACAAACCAGACGGTACACATGGCAATCAGCGCATTGCTGAGAGAAAAATACACCGAGGCGCTAAAAAAAAGCGAGCAGATAACGCTGGAAGCTACGGCGGTCAGCATGCCGGAAAACAAGATGCCGCTGACAGCAGAAACCGCAATCGTGCCGAAGCTGTCAAGAAAGAGCGGCAGCCCCAGCCTGTTCATGGCAAAAGCCAGAATCGCATTTACGGCAATTCCCAGCACTGTCAGCACTATCCGAATGCCGTGATACGATTCATATATCTGCCTTACTTTCTTTTGAGCTATCTGCATGCTTAGTCCGCCTTCCACATGGAAATCACCTCATAATTTTAGCATTAATTTAAGAAGTTGCAAGCGAAAACGAGTGCCAGCCGGATGGAAAAGCGCCAGGGAAGGCCCGGCCCCCTTGCTTTTCCGTGACGACCTAGTAGGCCTGCGCCACAAAAAAATCATCGATGACAAAGGAATTCAGGTTGCAGAAATGGTCGGCGTTAAAGAGGCAGACGTGGGAGCCTATCGTTTGTTTTACATTGTCCAGGCGTCCTGCACGAAGGGAATTATTTTCAGCTCTGCCAGGAACTCCTTGGTGCCCGGAGCAGAAAGCTGGGCGTTTGCCTTTACAGTGTAGGAATCTGTTTCGGTATCAATATGCAGGAACACGGAGCAGTTTCCAGATGCGCCAAACAGGAATTCCTTCAGGTTAAAGATTTCCTGCTCGTCATGAAGGCCGCTTTCCAGCTGAATGTGCACTTCCTGCACCGCCCGGTTCTGCACGGCCTCTATGTCTTCCACGCTGTCTACAAGGAAGCTTGCAACATCTTCGCCCGGCCGCGTGTCGAGTTTACCTTTGAATGCGTATACGCCGTCCGTGTGAATCTGCGGCTTTACTTTTTCCCATGTCTTGGGGAAGAAGGTCACGTCAATCGTTCCGTTAAAGTCCTGCAGCCGTGCAAAGGCCATTTCCGGGCCTGCGCCCTTTTTGGTAAGCAGCGTGCGAAGCTCGGTTATCATGCCGATTGCGATGTATTCACGGCCGCTGTTGCGGCTCTTCCAGCTGTCTCCGCCGGAAGAAGCTACCTCTGCGCGGGCGGCGCGGCTTTCGCGGGCGACGTTCAGCGATGTAAGCGTTGCGCGCTCGCAAGCTTTTTTGTAGTCGTCGAGCGGGTGGCCGGAAACGTAGATGCCGATGCATTCTTTTTCCATGTTGAGCTTTTCAAGCTTAGGAAGGTCTTCCACTTCCTCAAAGACAAACGGGCTGAACTCTTCTTCGCCCGCGTCTCCGAACAGGCTTACCTGTCCGTACTCGCTGCCTTCCTTTTTCTTTTCGGTGTACTCAAGCGCGCGCTCAAGGTTTGCAAGCAGCGTCGGGCGGTTTTGGTCGAGCTTGTCAAAGCCGCCGGTTCTGATGAGCACTTCGATTGCCTTAGTGTTAATCGGGCGCTTTCCGTCCACGGTTTTGAGCGCCACGCGGTCCAAAAAGTCCATGAAGTCCTTGTAGGGGCCGTTTGCTTCGCGCTCTGCGACGATTGCGCGTGCGGCATCGGTTCCCATACCCTTGATTCCGCGCAGACCAAAGACGATGTGGCCGTCAACAACGTCGAAAATGTCGTCGGAGCGGTTTACGTCGGGCGCGTCTACTTCGATTCCCATGTGGCGCGCTTCGGCAATATAGACCGGCAGCGTATCGGTTGAGGTGATTTCGTTTGTCAGGTTGGCCGCCATGAACTCTGCCGGGCGGTTTGCTTTGAGCCAGCCGGTGCGGTAAGCGACGACGGAGTATGCCGCTGCGTGCGACTTGTTAAAGCCGTAGCCCGCGAACGGAACCATGATTTCAAAGATGTCGGCGGCGTGCTGCTCGGTAAAGCCCGATTTGATAGCGCCTTCGATGAACTCTTTTTTCTTTCCCATCAAGACTTCAGGCTTTTTCTTACCCATAGCACGGCGCAGCATGTCAGCGCCGCCGAGCGAGAAGCCCGCAATCTTCTGCGCGACCTGCATAACCTGTTCCTGATAGACCATAACGCCGTAGGTTTCCTGCAAAATGCCTTCCAGACAGGGGTCGGGATAGTGAATCGTCTCGGGCTTCCATTTGCCGTCGATGTACTGCGGAATGTAGTCCATCGGGCCCGGGCGGTAGAGTGCGTTCAAAGCAACCAGCTCTTCAAGTTTGCGTGGCTGAGCCTGGCGCAGAATCTTCTGCATACCCGGAGATTCAAACTGGAAGACGGCAACCGTGTCGCCGCGGCAGAACAGGTCAAAGGTCGCTTCGTCGGTTTCGCTCACCTGATCGCACCGGAAGTCTGGCTCGCCGGGCTTTTTGTGCTTGTTTATGATGTTCTCCGCATAGCGAATCAGCGAGAGCGTCTTTAGACCAAGATAGTCCATTTTGACCAGTCCGCACGGCTCGATGATGTCCATCGTGTACTGAACGCCGACTTCGCCGGTCTTGGGGTCTTTGAAGACGGGCGCCCAGTTGGGGAGCGCGGTCAGTCCGATTACCATGCCCGAAGCGTGCAGACCCGTGTTGCGTTTACAGCCTTCAAGCTTTACTGCCAGGTCAAAAAGCTTTTCGTATCTGGGGTCGTGGCGGTACTCGGCAAGCTGACCGCCGTCAGGGAATTTTTCGTTCGGCGGATCAAAGCAGTTTTTGAGCTTGGCTTTGAGGTTTTCCGAGACCTTGCTTTTAAGCATGTTGACTTCGGCAAGCGGAATGCCGAGCGTGCGGCCCACGTCTGCGATACAGTTTTTTGGTTTAAGCGTACCGAAGGTGACGATGTGACCGACCTGCGGGTCGCCGTAGAGGTCGCGCGTGTGCTGGATGATGTCCTGGCGGAAATCGTAGTCCATGTCCACGTCAAAATCCGGCATGGAGACGCGCTCCGGATTCAAAAAGCGTTCGAAAATCAGCTTGTAGCGGAAGGGGTCGATGTCCGTAATCGTCATACAGTAGGCGACGAGCGAACCTGCACCCGAACCGCGTCCCGGGCCAATCGGTTTACCGTGCTCTTTTGCCCAGTTGATGAACTCCCATACGATAAGGAAGTAGCCGGAAAAGCCCATGCTGAAAATGATGCCCAGCTCGTATTCGGCGCGCTCGCGAATTTCCGGCGTAATCTCCTTGTAGCGCATTTTAAGGCCTTTTTCGACCAGATAGCGCACATAGTCGTTCTGGTCTGACTGGTAGTCGTCGCCGTGGGTCTGGAACTCTTTGGGAAGCTCAAAGCGCGGAAGACAGTCCTTGAGCTCCTGCGTCTTATACTGGTGAATCGTCAGATTGCACATGTTTGCAATCTTAATCGTGTTCTCGTAGGCATCGGGGCAGTCCGGGAAAAGCTCGCGCATCTCTGCCTCGGTCTTGAAGTACCATTCATGCTTGTCGCCGCCCATGGTCTGGTGCGGTTCGTTCATGTTTTTCTTAAAGCCGATGCAGCGAAGGCAGTCCTGCGCTTCCCAGTCCTCTTTTTCCACATAGTGAATATCGTTTGTGGCGACAAGCGGAATATCCAGTTCGCGGGCAAGGGCAATCAGCTTTTTGTTTACGATTTTCTGGTCTTCAAGGCCGTGGTCCTGCAGCTCGATGTAGTAGTGGTCGGGGCCAAAGAGATTCTTGTACTTTAAGGCCAGCTCTTTTGCTTCTTCGTCGCGGCCGTTTAAGAGCATCTGCGGAAGTTCGCCTGCAATACAGGCAGAGCAGCAGATTAAGCCTTCGTGGTATTTTTCCAAAAGCTCAAAGTCGATGCGCGGTTTGTACCACATACCGTCGGTAAACGCGATGGACGAAAGCCAGCACATGTTCTCGTAGCCCTTCTGGTTTTCGCAAAGAAGGATTAAGTGGAAGTAGCGCGCCTGCCGGTCGCCGTCCTCGCCCTTGTGCGACCATTCGACGCTGTTTTTCTCCAAATGGCTTCCGTAGGCGACGTAGAATTCCTCGCCGACAATCGGATTGATGCCGTTTACATGGCAGAGGTGCTCAAAGTTAAGGGCGCCAAACATGTTTCCGTGGTCGGTGAGGGCAAGCGCCGGCATGTTGAGCGACTTTGCCTTTGCGACGAGAGAGTCAATCGTCGCACAGCTGTCCAAGAGTGAATAGTCTGAGTGCACATGCAGGTGCACGAAATTACTTTTTGGGGTTCCCGCTGGGGCGTCTGGGAATACGTGATAATCGGCCATGCGTGCATTTTAAGCGAAAAAGCGAGATTGGGCAATGTAAGGGAGCAGGATATTTTACGCTGACATGCCTTGCAGCGCCAGCAGGGCGTGCCCGCCCCCTGCTTCGCCTGCGCTCAGCAGCCGGGCGGTCGGGCGTTCCGCCATTCCGCATGCAAAAACTTGACAACCGGAGAAACTGCCCTTAACCTTAAAAGCACATGTAATTCGCTTACACAAAAGCGGAGGCAACCATTATTTCCGGCAGACGGGGCCGACAACGATTCTTACCACCCGCCCGGCACCCGTCTTTTTCCTTACAGCTATTCCTTTAGGAGGATACCATGCTGAAAAAACTTTTCCTGCTTACCGCGGCACTTTTTGTACTGGGGCTGTGCGCCTGTTCCAATGACGATGAAGATGATGATTCGACACCGGTCACGCCCCCACCGGCGGCCGATACGACTTCCACGCCGCTTACCCTTGAATTTACCCAAGCCGGCCAGCTTTACATTGGAGACCCCTGGTCTACGCTCAAGTACAGAAAAAACGATGGCAATGTTATGAGCCTGCCGGCAACAATCAGTGCAAGCGCAGCAGCTACAAAGCTGGGAGTCGATATTGAAGAAGACGAAACTTTTTTACGGGACGAATCAGCGTACGTTATCATCGATGTAGCAGCGGGCGACAAACTCTACCTCTATGCCGCAAGCTGTGAAAATGATGAAGAAGAAGATGCCTATATGACGCTTAACGCCACGGCTGACTGTTACGTGTACGGAAATATGATGAGTCTTCTTTCATATACAGACGGCAACTGGGATCCTGAGTGTGCGACAGTTCCAAAGGATGCCTTTTTGTATCTTTTCTATTATGACGAGCATTTTATGAACCACAGCTCAGAGGAACTCTGCCTGCCGGCAACGAATCTTGCAGAGCGCTGCTACAAATACATGTTTATACGCTGTGATAAGATTACAAAAGCCCCGGCTCTTCCTGCCACCAGCCTTGCAGCAAACTGCTACCAGTATATGTTTATGGATAGCGGTCTTACTGAAGCTCCGGCCCTTCCTGCAACAACGTTAGCAGCAGAGTGTTACTGCGGCATGTTTGCCGGCTGCGAAAACCTTACACATGCTCCTGCCCTCCCGGCAACGACACTACAGCCCAGCTGTTATGCAAGCATGTTCTCTGGTTGTACCAATCTTGCAGCGGCGCCGGCGCTTTCGGCAATGGCACTAGCCGACCACTGCTATCAGTATATGTTTCATGATTGCGAAAGCCTCACGGCAGCACCGGTCCTTCCGGCAACCACGCTTACAGGCGGCTGTTACTATGGAATGTTCGCTGGCTGCACCGGCCTTGAAACAGCACCGTCGCTCCCGGCGACAGACCTGACAGGCTGCGACTACTGTTACTGGAAAATGTTCCGTGACTGTTCCAGCCTGACGACAGCGCCATCGCTTCCGGCAGAAAACCTGTCTGACTGGTGTTACACGTTTATGTTCAGTGGCTGCACAAGCCTTACGACAGCACCAACGGTCCTTCCTGCAACAACGCTGACTGCTTTCTGCTACAGCGACATGTTCAGTGGCTGCACAAGCCTTACTGCAGCACCGGTGCTCTCTGCAGCAACGCTGGCAGAGGCCTGCTACAGCGCGATGTTCAATGGCTGTTCTCAGCTTGCAAGCGTTACCTGTCTTGCAACAGACATGACAGCAGACCGCTGTACCGAGGACTGGCTTAACAATGTGGCGGCAGAGGGAACCTTCACCAAGGCTACAGGCGCCGCATGGGAACTCGCCAGCAGTTCCGGCATTCCCTCTGGCTGGGCGACGACAGTTTATAGCGAGTAAGTAGTATAGAAGCAGCCCGTCTGGACGCCAATTATAGCGCAGGCGGGCTTACAGTCCTGCTTTTTCGAGCGTGGACTCCAGCGCCAGAACTGCATTCCGGACGCATTCCGGGCATTCGCAGAGGACGGTGCCTGTCTTTGCGCCTTTTAAGTCGCCGCAAATCGTCGCACCGCATTTTTCCTT
>JAILRG010000036.1 GCA_024698325.1 Treponema sp. | reverse complement strand
AATGGCGTCATCGACGATTTCGGTTCGATGCGCGAGGCTGCGACCAGACGCTACAGCCGCCTGGTAAACGAAAACAAAGAGCTTCCCGACCTGATTTTAATCGACGGCGGCATCGGACAGGTAAACGCTGTTGACGGCATTCTGCAGTCACTCGGGTTAGACATTCCGATTGCAGGCCTTGCAAAACGGGACGAGGAAATCTGGCGGCCGCACACGAGTAAGCCAATCTGCCTTCCCAAGCGGAGCGACGCCCTGCGCCTTCTGCAGCGCGTGCGCGACGAAACCCACCGTTTTGCCACAAGCCGAAACCAGACGCTCCGCACCAAGGAGAACACGGTCAGCGTCTTTGCAGAGCTTCCGCACATCGGAGAAAAGCGCGAGAAAGTGCTGATTCAGACTTTTGTTACATTGGAAGCGCTGGCCGCCGCCGAGGAAGCGCAAATTGCACAGGCGCTGCATGTACGGGCAGGAGAAGCAGGCGAGATTCTGCTTGCCGCTCGCGCCCTGCTGGAGCAACGAAAGAGCCGCACCGAGCCGAAAAACGCACTCTTTAAGGCCCAGCTTGCAGACAGCCGCGCAGGCAAGGCGGGCGCTCAGCCGCGCACTATGGGGGCTGAGCCTGTCGAAGCCCCGCGCGAGCGCAGCCTGTATGCCGACGCGCTTGCAGATGCCGCGCTCGACGATTTACAGGTCGCGGAAAAGCCGTAGGCCTTTCAACGAGATTTCGCTTGCGCGAAACTCGCGGAAAAGACGTAGTCTATTCAATTTTTCAGGAGTTTATCATGCATTGTTTTACCCGCGCGGCGTTTGCCGCTTTGACCGTTTTACTCACCTCTTGCGCAACTGCACCGAAAAAAAGCATTTCTGTCGGGTCTGCACTCAGCCGAATTCACAGCTATTATCAGCGCGAGAAAACCGAAGGCCTACCGACACAGACCATTGACAAGGCGACACCTGATGAATACAGACGCTGGGCCATCGGGCTTTCCGGCATGCTGACCGCGATAAACCTTCAGAACGGCATCTATGATGCGACACAGGAGCATGACGATACAATTCCCTATGCCACTACGCAAAGCATTGAGAAAGAAAGGGCTGACCTGCAGAAAAGCTGGGGCGTCGTTGACAAAAACACGCTGATACAAAGCATCTCCTGGTGCCTCGTGACAGGACACAGCGGAGAATACGTCCAGATACAGCAGGCAATTGACCAAAGCATATTACCAAGCGGAGTCGTTGCGAAAGTACACAAAGAGCACCCTGGCATCGACAAAAACCGCATCCATCAGGCATATTATTATTCCAAATACACAGGAAAACGACTGCTTCATGCGTTCGATTACGGCAGGGCGGTCTGGCTTGTCCGCACAGGTGTAACCTGCGGGTATCTGACTGAAGATGAAGCTGCCCAATGGATACAGTACACCGCTGACAAGATTCTGGGAGAGTACCGCTCGTGGGAAGACTTCGGTATAAACTACTGTCTCGGGCGTCTTTACTGGGGTGGGACCAAACTGACAAAAAAATCCTTTGCGGCGCTCGACCTGCAGCTCTCCGACGAAACACTCTGGAAAGGACGTCCCTGGATAAACAAGGCGACAATCACGGTGCCGAAAAGCAGCATCTCTGCGGGCTCGGCCACGTCTCCTGCTGCCACAAAATAGCAGATATCAGAAATAGTCTATCAAACTCTTTCCGTATATGTAGTCAGGAATTGCGCTTGACATGTACTGGGAACCATCGGGAGTATTTGCCCGGATAACCCAGTACAGCGTAAGCGGCACGTCGCAGAAAGCCGGATGCTTGGCGCACCACTTCTGCAAGTTGATGCCGTCAGCTTTCCACGGCAATTTCTTTACGTCAGCTGGGCTTTGCACGAAAAGCTCAAGATCCCCCGTCCAGCCAGCCGGAAGTCCCGGCCTGATGGTCATCGGCTCTTTCAGCGCAAGCAGTCCTGATTTCTCATCGTAAGACAGCATGGCGTATATTCCCAGTTCCCCGTACCCGTTCGCTGCCCGCGCAGTTACCTCACGCGAAAAATATGAGGATACCCATTTGTCCCCCCGCTTGCGGTTGTATGCATAGCAATACGTGTATGGCTTTCCCGGCTGCGCATAATAATCCGTAAAAACAAAATTGCCGGCAGGAAAGAATTTCCCGTCCTCTTTTTCGCCCGCCTTGCTCGTATAGATGAGCTTTGGCTTTCCGACGTCGTAAGCACCTTTTCGCCACACGTAAACCCTCAGCACGTTTTCGGGAAGCGGCAGGACGACGACCGTAAAGCGTTTCTCATTCCGGGAAACGATGGGGGCAGACTGAGCTTCTTCCATTATTGGAGCCGCAACGAGGACACAGACCGGCAGGACAAAAAAGAGTATACAAAGAAGTGCAAGCACTGGCAGACGTTTCATATACAGGAAGTATACGTCTGCCATGCGATTTTTGCAAATGGCGCTACCGGCAGAGGTAGCCTTGAATGCGCCAGTCCCAGTTTTCCTTGCCGTCTGCTGAAGTTACGCAGAATACGCACGCATAGGTCAGCACGAGGGCATATCCGTCCTTGTGCAGCACAAGCGGCTCTGCCGCATCAACTGAAAGCTGATACATTGACGACTGCGCGGACTGATGCAGCTTCGCCCGCAGTTCCTCGGTTATATCAAAGGTCACATCTCCAGCATCGAATGAAACCGTAAGCACAGACTCATCATAGTTTGATTCTGAGACAGCCCGCAGTTCCTTCCAGGCGCTTATGTCCAGCGGCGCATTGCTGTCCATCACGACCTTAAAGCCAGTATAGGTCTTTCGCTCTTCTTCATCATATTCGCCGTACTCAAAACCGAAAAGAGCCGCAAAGCTGTCGGTGGTAAGCTTTCCGTCCTCTGGGAATGCGGCGGCAGATGTAAACCAGTCAGGCCGTTTCGCTTCTGAGTTGCGCACCGCATCGTAGGCGCTGACCATGCGCTGCTTGTCAGAAGCCGGGATAGCTTCTCCGCTGTCAGCAGCCGGCTGTAGGCGGCCGGTATCCAGAAGAGCGTACCGGGCGGCAACCGTCTTCAGACGCGCGTACTGACTTCGGGCAGGAGCATCAATCAAGTTGAACGGCGTAAGGCTTGCGAACAGACACATCACGGCAAAGAGCGGATAGACGCTTGTCATGTGTTTTCCGCGCTTGTAGAGCGCAAGCACGCAGAACGCAATGCTGAAAAGAATGTAGAACAGGCTTGCCTGCCGGGAGCCGGTCATACCGTAGGCGTGCACGCGGACAGCAAAGGCAATGCACTGAATTACGATAAGCGGGAACATGGCCGCCGCGCCCCAGCGGTAGAAAACTGCCATCACACGGACGCGGCTTTCCTGCAGCGTCAGATAGAAAAGCAGGTAGCAGACGGTCGCGAACGACACAAACGGATTTATCATGCCGCGGGGCATGGAGCGCAGAAAAAGGCATTTTGCGAGGTACGCATACAGCACGCACAGCAGCACCACGTAGAGCGGGAAGAGCACAAACTGGAAAATCAGCATGAACGCGCGCGGAATCGTTATCTCCTCATCGCGTTTGGTCACATACGAGATGAACACGCACGGGAAAAAGAACGTACCTGCGACGATGAAAATTATCGGATAGACATATTTTTCGTAGTTGGAAAAATCATAGATGAGATTCTGCACGGCTAAAGCAATGATGCTGCCGCCGGAAGAAATACAGCCGCAGATAATGCCCGCAATCATGCCGGCGATGATGATGTTCGGAATGACGACGCTTTTCCGCTGGAAGGTATGCAAAAGCACGCCTGCAGCCATCAGAAGCGCAAAAAGCGTGCCGAAGTACACCAGGTAGAAGCGCTCGCTGTCGCTTTTGCAGACGAATGCACCGAGCGCAAGCGGCAGCACGACACAGGCAATCTGGTCGAGCATACGCAAAAGCCGCGACTTTACCGGATACGACCGCCCGGTCTTTACGGCCTGTATCACCAGATACTCGGTCGTCATCTGCAAGACAAGCGAAAGGATGCCTGCCCAGACACATGCTTTGATGATGCCGAGCAGCTCGGCTTTCCCGTGGCCGCCGTAGTCCTGTACCCAGTACACGGATGTAAAGACGGCAACAAGGGCGGAAAGCATAAAAAATGCGGGGAAGCGGCGCACGGTTGGTTTTATGGTGCGCCAGAGATTTGCAAATACGTTCATGCGGACAAGTATAGTGCGAAAATCCCTGCACCCGCAAGAAAGAAATATGCTATAGAAAGAAGCGCGATATGCTGCAGCCTTCAGGATGCTGCGGCATATCGGTTTACTTTAAGCGGTCTTTTTCTGAAGTTTTTTTATTGCAATAAGGCTTGCAAACAGAACAACGAGACCGAAAATCAGCGACAGCACGGCATTTTTTACAAAGCCTGCAAAAATGTACGTTACGAATGATACGAGGGCGCACCAGATGGCATAGGGCAACTGTGTAGAAACGTGATCTACATGGTTACACTGTGCGCCGGCACTTGCCATAATCGTCGTGTCGCTGATCGGTGAAATGTGGTCGCCACAGACAGAACCTGCCATACATGCTGAAATTGAGATGATTCTCAGCGGGTCGGAAGCATTCGGGAATACGACGATACAAATCGGAATCAGAATGCCGAAGGTTCCCCATGAGGTTCCTGTCGCAAATGCGATGAACGCTGCAATCACAAACACGATTGCCGGCAGGAAGTTCATGAACGAAGCGGCACTTCCGCTGACGAGCGTCTCGACAAACTTGTCTGCTGCCAGTGAATCAGTCATTGATTTCAGCGTCCAGGCAAGGACAAGAATCAGGATGGCAGGAACCATTGCCTTAAATCCGTCCGGTACGCAGGACATGCAGTCCTTAAAGGACAGGATTCCGCGGCATGCATACAAGGCTACAGTGATTATCAGCGTGGCGAAAGAACCGAGAACCAGACCAACAGAAGCATCGCTGGAAGCAAAGGCGCCGATAAAGTCCAGGTACGTTTCGTTTGCAACCAGTTCGCCGGACTCTGCGGCAGTCTGTGCCGTAAAGAATCCGCCAGAGTAAATCATACCGACAGTACACATGATTATGAGCGTCAGGATAGGCACAACCAGATCCAGAACGGTTCCTTTTCTCGTCTCCGTCTCCTCGTCCGGAGCAGTTTCCTTTGCAAGCTTAATGGCCGCTTCAAATTTCTTCATCGGGCCAAATTCAAGCTTCATGGTGATGAGTGCAAACAGCATGACGATGGTAAAAAGCGCGTAGAAGTTGTACGGGATTGCCTTGATGAACAGTGCCAGACCGTTTTCGCCTTCCGTCACAAAGCCGGAAACTGCAGCTGCCCATGAGCTGATAGGAGCGATGATACAGACTGGAGCTGCAGTAGCGTCAATCAAAAATGCAAGTTTTTCGCGGCTTACGCGGTGGCGGTCCGTTATCGGCCTCATGACCGAGCCGACCGTAAGACAGTTGAAGTAGTCATCAATGAAAATCAAAATACCGAGACAAACGGTAGCAACCTGAACGCCGACGCGGGTTTTGATATGCGTCTCAGCCCATTTTCCGAAAGCAGCAGAACCGCCGGCCTTATTCATCAGTGCGACGAGAATTCCCAGGACAATCAGGAATACGAGAATGCCGACATTGTACGAATCTGCGGCAGAGGCAATCATTCCGTCGCTGAACACATGCGTTAAAAAGCCGTTCAAGCCGGCGCCGGAGTCAACAGTCCAGAACACACCGCCAATGACGATGCCGACAAAAAGAGATGAGTAAACCTCTTTTGAAATAAGCGCCAGTGCAATGGCGACGACAGCCGGGACAAGCGACCAGGCTGAACCTATAAGATGCATGGTAGTTTCTGCGTCCATCAGTTTCCTTCCTTAGCGTTTGCAGCAACAGCTGAAAAATCCGCCTGCAGGGGATCGGTGATTCCGGCACACTCAAGCTTTTTCAGCACTTTGATAGTGTATTCAAGCGCGTCGAGTGAATCTCTGTTTGCATACGCTTTAATATTTTTCAGAACTTTTATAGCCTCATCATTAGACATATATTCCTCCTTTTGTGTGACGATGCATTTACGCTGATTATGCCAAAAAAAATTGTTTTTAGCTATAACTGACAGCGGTTGTCTCCGACAAAAAAAAGTCCTTGACAGCGGGAAAACAGTCCCTGCCAGCGGAAAAAGCGGCGCCCCGACCGTAAAAACATGCGCCGGCCGGCAATTCTTCAGCTGCAGATTGTCCTGAAATCAAGCTTTCGCTATACTCATTCCATGAAAAACAATAGTGAAATGGTAAAACAGTCTACAGAAGCGACAGCCCAACAGCTGCTCGAAGAAACAGACACCGATTCCCGCACCCGCACCTACCGGGGGCCGGCCGGAATTGCCGTCACCGTACTGCTCTGTATCTGGACCGCATTCCAGCTCTACTTCAGCACGGTCGGCGTTATCAGCGCGGTGAACCTAAGGGCCGCCCACAGCATTTTCCTGCTTTTGTTTACCTTTCTTTTGTATCCGGCGCACCGGCGCGAAAACAGGATCCGCCGCCTGCCGCCCCTGTACGACATTGCACTCATTCTGCTGGCAGTTTTTACATTCGGCTATCTGATGCTGCATTACACGGCAATCGCCCGCGCCGGCGGCAGAATCAACACGCTGCAGGCAGTTATCGCAGCGGTTGCCCTCATCGTGATTTTTGAGGCGGCCCGGCGCACGGCATTCAATCTTGCAGTGCTGGCAGCCCTCTTTCTTGCCTACAATTTTTTCGGGGCGTTTATTCCCGGTCAGCTCGGCCACAACGGCTTTACCTTAAAGCGCGTGCTTATCACGCAGTTCTGGGGCACGCAGGGCGTACTTGGCGTCGGCATCGGAGTTTCTGCCACCTACATTTTTCTGTTCGTCGTGTTCGGCGCATTCTTAAAGCAGTCAGGCTTTTCTCAGTTCATCAATGATTTTTCGCTAACGCTGGTAGGGCGCACGCCGGGCGGGCCTGCAAAAGTAGCTGTCATCGCTTCGGCGCTTATGGGAATGATTAACGGCTCTGCAGTAGCAAACGTCGCGACGACAGGCACCATCACCATCCCGCTGATGAAGCAGACCGGCTACAAAAAAGAGTTTGCCGGAGCCGTCGAAGCTACCGCATCTACCGGCGGTCAGTTCTGTCCGCCGATTATGGGCGCTGTCGGCTTTGTCATGGCTGAATTCCTGAATCTGAGTTACACGAAAGTGATGCTGGCAGCGATTCTTCCGGCATTCCTCTACTACCTGGGCATTCTGATGTCAGTGCATTTTGAAGCAAAGCGGCTCGGGCTTTCCGGCCTTTCAAAAGAGAACATTCCCCAAGCGCTGACCGTCATAAAAAAACAGGGGCACCTTGCGCTTCCGCTCATTTTCCTTATCGCGATGATGGCAAAGGGCTTTACCCCGCTTCTGGCCGCTGTCGCCGCAATCTTTGTAACAATCGCCGCCAGCTGGCTCCGCAAGGAAACCCGCATGACGCCGGACAAGATTCTTGCCGCCTGCGTAGAAGGCGCCCGCGGTGCTGTCGGCGTTGGTATTTCCTGCGTCATCATCGGCGTTATCATCGGGACGGTTACGCTTACCTCGCTCGGCCTTAACATGGGCTATGTGATTCTGCGGGCAGTGCCGGGTAACATCTACCTGACGGGCTTCCTGGTCATGATTATGTCGACAGTTCTTGGCATGGGCGTTCCGGGCGTGGCCGCCTACGTGATTGTGCAGGCTGTCGCCGTGCCGGTGCTGCTAAAAGTCGGCATTACGCCTGTCGCCGCGCACATGTTCTGCCTGATTTACGCCTGTCTTTCCAACATTACGCCGCCGGTTGCCATAAGCTGCTATGTAGCGGCAGGTATCGCGCAGGCTAATCAGTTCAAGACCGGACTGTGGGCGGTGCGGCTGGGGCTGATAGGCTTTTTAATGCCTTTCTTCTTTTTGAATAACCCGGTGCTGCTTATCGGCGCCGACGCCTCAGCTTCCCTGCTGACAACGCTGCTGGCGTCGGTCAGCGCCTCGCTGGGAACAATTGCGCTGACAGCAGCGCTAGAAGGCTTTTTTATCCGACAGGCGTCTCCTGTAGACCGCGTCCTGCTTGCCGCAACCGCGCCACTGTTCCTCTATCCGGGACTGCTGACAGACGGCATAGGGCTTGCGATACTAGCCTTCGTCATTCTGAAACAGCTCAAGTTGCGAAAGCCGCTGAGGCCAGAACTCGAGCCTTGAACATTCGTAAAATAGCATTCAAAGACAGAAGCCTGTTTTTGAATGCAGATAATAAAGGAGGACTCTGTACCATGAAAAGAGTTTCGATGATGATTGGAGCGGCTGCAGCTGTTGCGCTTGCAGTAACGGCAGCCGGATGTACAAAAAAGGCAGGTGACGCTGCCGGCCACAAACAGGTAACCATCAAGTTTCCGACAGCGACAGCTTCCGGCGCATTGTATGCGGTAGGCGCTGCCATCACAAACCTGTGGGACACGCAGATTGACTATGTATCAGCTTCCAGCCAGGCTTCAAACGGTGGCATCGACAACCTGAATCAGATTGCTGACGGCGAATCCCAGGTCTCCATTGCAATCAGCTCAAACTGCTTCCAGAGCTACAACGGCACTGACAGCTTTGACGGCCGGGCAAATAAAAAGCTCCGTGTGATTGCAGGCCTCTACTTTAACCCGAACCAGGTTGTGGTCACGCAGAAATCTGGCATTGCGTCGCTTACAGACGTAAAGGGAAAGCATTTTGCCGTCGCCGCTGCAGGTTCGAGCGTAGAGGGTGAATGCAACAACCATTTTACGGCAGCAGGGCTTTCCTACCCCGCTGACATTCGCGCAGAATACATCGCTTTCGGCGATGCGGCCGACATGCTCCAGAACGGCACCATCGACGGCGCCTGGATTATGAGCGGTACTCCGGCGGCAGCTGTTTCTCAGGCATGTTCTGCAGGCTGCAAGCTTCTGAACATCGGAAGCGAAACCATCGAAACGCTGAAAAAAAGCTATCCCTGGTACGCGGCCTACACCATTCCCGCCGGCACCTATCCCGGACAGACAGAGGATGTGCAGACATCAGCAATCAAGATGACCATGTTCTGCTCTGCCGACCTGGATGAAGAAACCGTGTATACCCTTACCAAAACCTTCTGGGAACACATTGACGAGCTTGGCGAGGCACAGAAAAACCTGAAGGGCCTGTCAGTAGAGGACGCAGTAAAGGACATTGCAGGGCTTCCGCTCCACGCTGGCGCAGAACGCTACTACAAGGAAATCGGAATTCTGTAAAGCAGGCGACGACCTTATGCAATGTCTGGCTCTGCAAGGTGCGCCATCCATGGCACCTGCCATAAAGCGCGGATACTCACGCAGAGCCATACGAACGCCTGCTTGAAGCAGGGCGCGAATGCCTGAACGACCGCTAACGCGGTGTTTCTAAAGGAGCTGTTCCATGGCAAAAAAGACTAAGAAGACGAGCGCTGCCGCCCAGTCGCAGGGCGCAAAAGCTGCCGCAAAAAATATTCCTGACAATATGCCGCTTCCCGAAAACGAGCAGTTTAAGCCCGCTCCACTTGTCGCAGGCGTTGCGACAGGCCCGGGCCCCGGCGGTACAAGTGCCGGCGCAGCCCCTGCGGGCGGCAAACAATCCGGCCCACACAAGGAATGGTTTGAAAACGAAGATTTCTGGAAGAATTATGGCCCGGTCATGTTCGATTCCACCCGCTGGGCAGAAGCGCCGGGGGTGGCCGCCGCCATTCAGAAGATTGCCGGGCTGAAAAAAGGCGCGCGTATTCTGGAAGCCGGCTGCGGCCCGGGACGCATTGCCGTGGAACTGGCCCTGCTCGGCCTTGACGTGACCGGCGTGGACATCATTCAAAGCGAGCTTGACGCCGCCGCCGAAACTGCCACCGACGAGGGCGTGGACCTTGCGCTGGTAAACGCTGATTTACGCACATTCACGGTGCCGGAAGACAAAAAGTTTGACGCGGCAATCAACGTATACACTTCCTTCGGCTATTGCGACACCATGGAAGAAGACGTGCAGATTCTCCAGCACATCCGCGACAGCCTGAAGGACGGCGGCTGGTTCATTCTGGAGACGACGAGCCGGGAAATCGCCGTGCAGTACTTTACCCCCGGCGAGTGGTTTGAGCGCGCCGGGAAGACCGTGCTCACTGAGTTTACCGTAGAGGGCGCCTGGGAGGGCCTTCGCTCCCGCTGGATTTTAATTGACAGCAAGACCGGCGGCCGCATTGAGCACGAGTTTGTGCAGCGCCTCTATTCCGCCGTGGAGCTTAAGCGCCTGCTTTTGGGCATC
>JAILRG010000032.1 GCA_024698325.1 Treponema sp. | reverse complement strand
GAGCGCCCGGCCGGCAGAGCTTTTGGGCCTCGATGCAGGCTCCTTTACGGTCGGCTATGCTGCTGATTTTGTGCTTGTCGACACGGAAGAAATCTGGATGGTAGACAGCGGCTCCTTCTACAGCAAGGGACACGCAACACCACAGAACGGACGCGAGCTTACAGGCCGGGTTCATGCCACATTTATCGCCGGCAGGCAGGTTTTTGCTCTTCCATAAAAAAAGCGGGCTTATGGCCCGCTTCATTTTTTTCTGTCAGGATATGCGCCTCATCCGATGCTCGCACCGCGCGAATGTTCCGGGGTGCCACGCGCTGCAAACAGATTAGCGCCGCTCTACGCTTCCGTCGGCATGGGCGATAAATACAATCGGCTTCAGGCGGGTAAAAAAGCCCACCTCGACAACGCCCGCAATTTCTTTGATTGCCTTTTCCATTTCTGCCGGACGAACCGGCTCCTTCCACAGACAGTCCAGAATCTGATTGCCGTTATCGGTAATTACCGGCCCGCACTTACGAACGCCTTCGCGCAGCGTGCAGGTGGCGCCCATTGCTTCCAGAGCCTGCGTTACGCTAAGCCGCGCCTCTCCAATGATTTCCACTGGCAGCGGGAATTTTGTGCCAACAGTCTGCACCGATTTGCTTTCGTCAGCAACGATGACATAGCGGGCGCTGTTATACGCCGTAATTTTTTCGCGCAGTAACGCCGCTCCGCCACCTTTAATCAGATTGCAGTCCGGGTCTACTTCATCCGCGCCGTCAATCGTAAGGTCAAGCTTTCCGCCGATGACACGGTCGTTCAGGCTGTAGACAGGAATACCCCAGTCCTGACAGCAGTTTGCCGTCTGGAAGCTGGTTGCCACCGCTTTTATGCCGGTAAGCGTTCCGTCCTGAATCCGGTCGGCAATGCGCTTAACCGCTGGCAGCGCCGTACTTCCCGTTCCCAGTCCCAGCTTCATGCCGGAAGCGATAATGCCTTCGCTGATAAGCGTGTCTACCGCTGTTGTAGCGGCAAGCACTTTCTGTTCACTCTGAGTCATACATATCTCCCGTTAATTCTGATCTCCGCAGACGTTTCTATACAAATTAAACTGATCGATTCCCTGGTACCGGAGCATGGCTATGCCGTTCTGCGTCTTGCAACCGGCTTTCTGCGCGCGGCTCATTATCGGCGTCACTTCCGGCTCGTACACAATGTCGGAAACCATCTCGGTGCCCTTAAAATCATAAAAATACAGCGGGTCATTATCAGCACCGGGCGCATCCGTAGAGCCCATGCCTTTTGACGTCGTCTGAATGATAATGTCCGAGTATTTTCTGAGCTTGCTGACAGACTCCAGCCCGAGCGGCGCATAGTCAAAATCATACAGCTCTGCCAGTGCCTTCGCCTTGCTGACAGTCCGGTTAAACACGCAGGCTTTTGCTTTCAGCTCATGAACGGCATACGCAAGCGCCCTTGCAGCACCACCAGCACCGATAATGGCGACTTTTTTCCCCTTGAGCGTTTCAAGACCGGTAAATTCCTTGATTGCGCTTGCAAAACCCGGACAGTCCGTGTTGTACCCGTTCCACAAGCCAGATTGCTTTACAACCGTGTTGCAGGCGCCAATGGCGTCAACCCTGTCATCTACAATATCCAGATGTTTGATTATCGTTTCTTTATGAGGAATGGTGACTGAAAAGCCCCGCAGTCCAACAGTATTCGCAAACTCAAATGCCTCGTCTGCCGTTTCTGCGCAGAACGGGAAGTACACCGCATTCAGGCCCTCGCGCCTAAAGCCCATGTTATGCATCTGCGGACTTGACGTAACCTTCAGCGGCCAGCCGGTAATTCCAAACAATGCTGTTTTTTCGTCTATCGACCGGAAATGGTACAGCTCGCACATCGTCACAGGGTCAACCTGACCGAGCGCCTGCAGATTCAGCGCAAGGTCGGAAGGCGAAACATAGGTGAGCATTGAATGCATGCGACCGGCAAGGATGCGCGTCGGAAGCCCAAAGCGCCCCATTGCGATAAGAATCTGATTATTGTCTGTCAGCACAGACGCTTCTTTGAACATCGCCGTCACTTCTTTGAGGGAATGTGGCATACAGGCGATTTTGGGTATCTCGTACCCTGTCGTCCGCATTTTTGCAACCCGCTCAGCCAGGTTGGTGACAGGATTATTCATGTCGTGGAAGGAACGTATAATCTTTGTGCCAAACGCCAGCGCCGCATCCTGCAGCCCGGTAACATGGAAATCCTCTTCGAAGTCGACATAGGCAAAATTGCGGCGCGGGTCTTCATCAGCAAAGGCAAGTCCGCGGGCAAACAGCATGGAACGGCTGCTTTCGCCTTCCTGATACAGGCCGCCGTCAATAACACGTCTGATTGTCAGAATTGCCGGAACATCAATCATTGCAGGAAAATCACGGATATGCAGGCGTTCATCTTCGTCAAGATAATCAACGCGCAGTTCCACCGCATCAATATGCTGACGATACTTCGTAGCAATTGCGACATCCTCGGCAAGCGTTTTGCCGGTCAAACACAAACACACAAGCGGTCTGTTCATTTTACGCTCCATTTTTTTTATGTATATCGTTATCAGTTATAAACGACAATATGCTCTCTGTTGTTTTCATCACTCAACGCTTCCCTGATTTTCTGGGTCAGACGTTTTGCTGCCGCCGGCTCCGGGATTCCCTTGTACTCATCAGGCAGGATATCGTCCTTTTTATGAATATCGTAGTGATAGCAGTGTCGCGTGT
Organism: Treponema sp.; assembly: GCA_024698325.1. Classification (GTDB taxonomy): domain Bacteria; phylum Spirochaetota; class Spirochaetia; order Treponematales; family Treponemataceae; genus Treponema_D. The sequence goes on along the minus strand of JAILRG010000032.1, from coordinate 1,322 downwards.
TGTAGCGGAGCATGGGGTCATGCTTACGAAGTCCGCGCTTGTCGTTTCCGCCGATGTACAGAGGGACAATCGGGCACCCTGCTGCCAGAGCCACCCGCGCGGCGCCTTTTTTATACGAATTCTGCCCGGAAGCAAGGCTTCTCGTCCCCTCCGGAAAGATTATCAGGCAGCCGCCTCTTTTTATTGCATCGACGCTTTTCTGCATAATCTCTTCGTGACTGTCAGAAGCGGGAATGTACAGCTGCCGAACAATTATGTGCAGGATATTAAAGCCGGTAAGGTATGAATTGACGATGCAGTCTGCATCCGGCAACAGCGAAATAAGCATGACCACATCAAGCAGTGACGGATGATTTGCCACAATAACGCAGGAATGCAGCGTGCGCAGTTCTTTTCTGTCGGGACAGGTCAACCGGGCCGCCCTGATGATTGTCATAAACCGGATAAAAAAGCGGAACATGAACGAAATAAAGTGATGGCCAGCCCGGCTAAAGCGCTGTCTGGAAGGAAACAGCAGTTTCAGTATGGGAAAAACAATGAAGGAAATGACCAGAGAACCGGCACCAAAAATCACAAAGGAAAGAATCTTTGCAAGTATGTGCCACCAGTACAGCGGATAATTGCGAACGGGCGGCGGTGATGTAAAAGAATAAGCCTCAGATGCGGATTCCATAGGGCGAGTATAGCGGATTTCCTTGCAAGGGAAAAGACGCAAGCCTTTACGGAACACGAATTACCCTATAAAATATAAGTGTCTATGGAAGAGCAGACCGCCGAAGAAGCACACATCGATATTACGTTTGATGTCGAACAGGCAATTTATAATGCCTTAACGGAAACTATCGGCGCTGCAATAAGCTGGCAGATGAAAAAATCAGGAGACCCGCTTATTTCCAAAGAAGCAATCCTCGAAGCTGCCATCAATAACAACCTTGATCATCTTGAAGAGACCTGTTTCTGCACACAGGGAGCAGACGGAAAGGTATACGCCTGTGGTGACTGGCTCATCCGGCCGGTGCGTTTTCAGGATCAGATGATTCCCATGATGGATTACATAATCCAGTTTTTCAAAAAGAATCACCTCAGCCTCGATAACCTGATTTTTAAGCCGGGAATCTCCGGCTCTGACATGCGCCAAAAAATCTGGAAAGAAACAAATCCCGATAATTCATCCTATGACATTCCTAAAAGCGGCAAGGACTCCTTCGGCCAGAAACGGCAGGTCTCCAAAGACAATCCGTTCGGAAGCTTTGGGCCGCCCCCCGGTATGGGCTTTGGCCCTCCACCGGGCACAATGGGAGCTGGCGGGCCGCCCCCCGGCA
>JAILRG010000114.1 GCA_024698325.1 Treponema sp. | reverse complement strand
ACGGTATTTCATCTTTAAGAACAAGGTTGTTCCGCTTATTCTGCGTCTGTGCGGAGACGCCAGGGAAACTATCCGCGAGACAATTAAAAATCACTGGATGGCTGTGCTCCGGCAGTATGATATGCTTCCGGAGATGAAGGACCAGAAAGCCTTTGAGCGGCGGCTGGAACGGGAAGTACAAATTCAGTCTCCGATTTTGTATTCGCTTTTGATTTCCTCATTCTTGCCGCTCATCCATTACGAAGTGAATGCAAATAATCCTTCGGCAAAGGTTAGTTTTCTTGAAGACGGAAAGCTTTTGCCGTACAGCGAGCTTCTGATGATGAACAGGAATCAGCTGCTTTCTGATGCAAAAATCCTGCTGCCGTTCTGGTATACGGCACCTGTCATCAGCTGGTTTGCCCGCCTGCTTTTCCGGCCGTCAAAAGATAAGCGTATCCGGGATCCCAAGCGTTCTGCCCAGCTGTATCATGAGGAAGAGGCTGAAAAGAGCCGCCGCGATAACGAGGCTGCGCAGTTTACGCAGAATAAGAGCATTTCCCGTAAGGTTGCAATCCGCGACGGCGCCCGGGCTGTAGAAAGCGAGCTTGTTCCTGCCAGCTCAACGCTGGACCGCGAGCTTGAGTCATACCGTCGCCAGTGGAATCATCTTCTGGGAAAGAACACGAGCGAAAACCTGACAGAGGATGTAAATGCGCTTATCCGCGACTATGTGCGCCGAGTCCTTAAGACGATTAAATCAAATGGAGTTACAAAAGACCGTATTCAGAGTCTGGCAGAAACGCTCGTAAAGACTCCTGCCATGCAGAAAATCCGCGACCACGATGCGCTGATGATGTATACGCAGCTTTACATGGTTAAGCTTATTAAGAATATTCCGATGTAGATTTTGCTGCAGGATGGGAACCATATAAAAAAACAATTTTTTTCTGAGAAAATTGTATGAGTAGGCGTGGTGCCGACAATAATAAAGGTGTAAGGAAAAAGTCCTTGCACCTTTTTTTTGCTCCGGCCGGGCAAAATGCAGAATAACTATAAGGAGTTCCGTATGAACAAAATGAATCAGATTGTGATTGAAGGAAATGTTGTGCGCACGCCTACGTTTAAGGAAACGCCCCGGGGAACAAGAGTCTGTACCATGCCGATTGCGGTGGACAGATTGTACAAGGACCGGAACGGCGAAAACGTAAAGGAAGTCGGATTCTATGATGTCGAAGTCTGGGGAGAGAATATCGGCTCCATGATTGCAAAAAACGGCGTAAAGGGGCGCGGCGTGCGGGTTGTCGGCAGGTTAAAGCAGGACCGGTGGAAGACTGCGGACGGCCACAATGCGAGCAAGATTTTTATCGTTGCAGAACATGTGGATTTTAAGCCGCTGTTCAGCCAGAAACAGGCCCGGATGCCTGATTCTGGAGGGGAAGACTGCGGCGCCGATTCGGCGTCGGTGCAGTCAGAAATAGAAAATCTGGCAGAGGCTGCCGCAGGCATCCGGATGGAAGCTGCGGCAGAAGACACGACGGTGTTCTAGCCGGATTAGCGCTTTGGACGACGCGGTGAGTATCCAGAGCGGGAAGAGCCTCCGCTCCGTCTCTGACCGCCGCGTTTTCCAAAGCTTTTTCCGCCGGCGCGCTGCTTTTCTGCGGCACGCTCGGCTGCGGCTTTGTATTCTTCGATTTTTTCGGGATTATAAAAGCCGTCCTTCCAGTTAAAGCGGGATGATTCTGGCACGGCCTGCTTTTTAACCATGGCCGTCTTTATCATCTTTAGCTCACCCTTGGAGACTGCCGTTTTTGAAAAGTCGATGAGGACGCGCTTAAAGCCTTCGTGGTCAAGCAGTTCTGTCTTGTCGACAATCGAGAACGGCGCTTCGGGCATGACAAAGCTTCCGTCGCTCGTGGCGTTTACCTTAAACTCCATGCCTTCTTTGTCGCTGAAGTAGGTAAAGTCATAGCTTTTTGGCAGCCTGAATCTCATGCGGAACAGCGTGGGGTAGGCATAGGCGGTGACCATGACGCGGCTTCTGACATTTTTCTCGAACGTTGCCTTAAGGTTTGCGAACGAGTTTTCTACCGGCGTAATGAATGCGCCGACATTCTGGTTTTCGAGCCAGGACACTGCCCAGCGGTTGAACGTATACAGGTACGGGCCGCCGATAATGTTTGCGCCTTTTGCGCGCAGCATGGCAAGGTGTGCCGTGTTGTTGGCGACAAAGGTTGTATAGCCGTCAGCGATAAACGAATCAAGTTGAGCTGACAGCTCATCTTCGAGCGCGGCCGGACAGTACGGGTCCAGAGAGATAATCACCTGTTTCTTAGAGAACGGCAGCGTCTTATGGGCGAGCAGGTCTTTTTTTGTTTCAAAGTTCAGCTCAAGGATGACGCGTACCGGATGCTGGGAAAGCACGGCGTACATGTCTGCGATGGTGGACACCTGAAAATACAGCCCCTCTGGAAAATACGAAAGCTCGTCTTTTTTTACCGGCGTTAAGTCCAGTACTGGAAGCTTTTCGGCTCCCGGCTGCGCTTTAAACGGCGAAAGGTCTTTGGGCAGCACGCGGTTGTAGCGCTTGGACATGGATTTTGTCTGCAAAAGATACACGGCGTCTCCACGGCTGAATCCTGTGGGGATGTCAATCCAGCGCGTGCCGTTTTCGTCGGTGCGGAGCGAGCGGATTTTGTGGCTTACGCGACCGGTATCGTCTTTTTTATGCAGGCGGATTGAATCGCCCGGATCCGGGTCGTAGGAGCCGCCTTTCAATGAAGCCATGACAATCTGATAGCTTTCCGGGTCTGCATCTTCGCCTGCAGCTTCCTGTGCGCGGCGCTTTGCCTCGTCATCAGCTGCCTGGATTTTGTCGATGACGCCCAGGTAAATGCCTGTACCGCCTGCCTGCTTGGGGTTTAAGATTGCGTCTCCGGCGTTTTCTACGCCTTCCTCGTTCGTCTTGAAGTTGTACCAGTAGGTTGTCTTTGAACGGGCAAAGTCTGTCGCAAGCATGCGCTTGGCGGCGGCTACAGCGCCCTTTCTGTCTTCCTGCCAGTGATCCATCAAGTAGCGGTAGGCGGCGACGACAGAACCGACGTACTCTGCGCTCTTCATGCGGCCTTCAATCTTAAAAGACTCTACGCCGATTTCCATGAGCGAGGGAATGTGCTCGATAAGCTGCAGGTCTGACGGAGAAAAGTAGTAGCCCTGTTCTTCCACGCCGCCTTTGTCTGCGGTGTAGAAGCGGCGGCAGGCCTGGGTGCACATGCCGCGGTTTGCGCTTTTTCCGCCGAGGAAGCTTGAAAAAAGGCAGAGGCCGCTTTCGCTTACGCAGAGCGCGCCGTGCACGAAAATCTCAAGCTCGGTCTTTGTCTCTGCTTTAATCTTGCGGATTTCTTCGAGTCCCAGCTCGCGGGCGACAACGACGCGCTGTAAGCCTTCTTTTGCAAGCAGGTTCACGCCGGCGGCGCTTTCCACGTTCATCTGGGTGGAGCCGTGCAGCTCGAGGTTCGGGAAGAACTCCTGGCACATGCGCACCACGCCGAAGTCCTGTACGATAAGGCCGTCAGGACCGATTTTGTTGAGGTATGACAGGAAGCGGTATAAGCGCTCTATCTCCGATTCTTCGCTTACGGTGTTGACCGTAACATAGATTTTCTTGTTCTGCTTGTGCAGTGCGCTTACAGCGCCTTCAAATTCACGCCATGAAAAATTGGAAGAGCGGAGGCGTGCGTTAAAGCTCTTCAAACCAAGGTATACTGCATCGGCACCTTCGCCGATTGCTGCGTCCAATGCTTCCGGATTTCCTGCCGGTGCTAAAAGTTCTGACATGAGCTAACTATAGCATAGGCATGGCGAAATTGCTAGGGAGCGGGCTTTGTGCGCGGCGCCCGTTTCCGCTTGCAGCGCCAGTTCGTTTCCGGTAGCAGCGCGGTGCGTTTCCGCTGGCAGGGCGCCCGCGATGCATTTGCCGGCCGTCAAGTTTTACGCCTGCCGGTTCGTCCCGCTTTTTTCTTTTTCCATCATGGCTTCTACTTCGGCTCTGCGCAGGGGCCTGTTTGCATCGTAGGCCTTTTTTTGCGCTTCAATTTCTTCGTAGCTCCAGAGTTTTCCTTCCTGATTACGCATACCGGGGCAGTCGGCGGCGCACTCATCCCAGGTTTCCTTGTCCTTAATCATCCAGGACCAGAACGGGTAGGTGGAGCATTGCACCGGGCGGGCTTCGTAGCAGGAGCAGCCATTGTTCCAGAGAATGCAGTCGTAGTTTTTCTTTTCCAGAAGCGCGAGTACTTCATCTCCATAGTAGTAGTCTGCCCAGCGGCAGTAGGTCTGCACAAAATCGGTGACGCTCATGTTCAGGTGGGTGCGGAGCGCGGTCAAGTCCCGCAGTGAAAGGTAGACAAATCCCGGCGAGTGGCCGCAGCAGAAAGAGCAGCGCTGGCAGCCGAAATGCAGGCCGTCTTTGTAAAAAACGTCTTTTTTTTCTGTCATGAAAAACCTCAGTTGATAAAGGTGAGGAGATTACCAGGTTCCCGTTTGCTTTTGTAGGTGCCGGAGTCAGCCTGGGCGTACAAGTCCTCGAAAGTGTCGCTGGAATTTCCCGGATAGAAGGCCGCCCCCACGCTTACGCATACCGGGCGGTTTTTGAGGGCCGGCAGGCTTATGGCTTCTACGTTGGCAAAGAAACGGTCTATAATGCGCTTTCCCAGATTTCTGTCGGTAACGCCTTCTGAAAAAACTGCAAATTCATCTCCGCCAAGCCGGAATACGATGTCGCTGTCGCGGAATGTCTTTTTAAGGCATTCGGCAATGGCTTTGATGACGTCGTCGCCGGTCTGGTGGCCGTAATTGTCGTTAATCGACTTAAAGTTGTCAACGTCCATAAGGCAAAACATGCCGGTTTTTCCGTCTGCTAGCGCGGAACGGACTTTCATCTCGCCGGAGCCGCGGTTTTGGACGCCTGTCATCATGTCTGATTCGGAAAGCTTTTTCAGGTTTTCCTGCCGCCGCCGGTCTTCGTCTATGGATTCAAACGCAAGCATGACTGTGGCAAGGTTTCCCTGTTCGTCCCTGTGTATGAGAATGTAGCGGAGGCGAATCCAGCGTTCTTTTGTGTCCAGACATTCAATCGAAATGGAGCTTACGCCGTTCATGCGCTCTTGCAGCGTCGAAGTTTCCAGAAAATCCCTTACCAGAATGAGGGCGTTTGGGGCTGCAATCTTTTCTGCCAGAGACGGCACCCTTTCGCTGTAGCGGCTGTAGTCTCCTTCCAGAAGGGCTTCGAACTGTGGGCATGTGCGGATAGGCTCAATGTCGCCGGAAGCCAAGTTTATGCGGGCGACAGCCTCGTAGATGTCGGCAATCGCGTTTATTTCACAGTTTAGGAGGTCCGTTTCCCTGTACTTTCCCGAAAGGTTCAGA
>JAILRG010000112.1 GCA_024698325.1 Treponema sp. | reverse complement strand
GCTTTTTCAGCCTTTGCTGCTTCCACTTTTTTTCCGGCTTCTTCATCAGAGATTCCCAGAATACGGCACGCTTTTTGCGCCATGGCATTGCGCGTTTTTGCATTCGGGTCATATTTATCAGCAAGCGCCTGCACGGCTGGCGTTACAGAGGCATAGCGGCCTTTTGCGTACATGTCAAGGCCGGTTCCGATCGTGGACACATCTTTACTTTCAATGTACTTTCCGCAAATGTCTGCAAACTCGCTTCTCTCGTACTTTGCAAATTCTTTTCCGAGCGCATAGCGCAGGTTTTTCTTGCGGTCATCTTTCAGGCATTCTTCGGCAAGCGCAAGTATTTCTGTCGTTCCCGCATTGTCTTCTGCAAGCAAGGCCGCCGCTATACGGCTCTTTACCGTGTCGCCGACTTTTTTGTCGGTAATCTGGCTGACAAGGTATTCATTTCCTTCCTTTTTGTTCAGGAACGCAAGCACCGGATAGACAGCTTCCTTAACCACACGCTCCGGATCGTTTTTTGCGCGGTAAATCAAATACGGAACTGCATCCTGAAGCTCCTGTTCCTTTATGGCGTTGATAGCCTCAAGACGCACCTTGTAATACGCGTCGCGTGTCGCCTGAATCATCACCTTCTGAGCCTCTTCGGTAAAGAAATGCGAAAGTCCTTTTATGACGTACGTACGCAGATTTGGGTCAGTTTCCTCATACAGCTCCACAAGCACGTCTACGGCATCTGATTTTTCCATAGCGCCGATGGCCTCGGCAGCGTACATGCGCACAAAGCTGTTTTCGTCGCTGTCGCGGGCAAGTTCCACCAGTTTGGAATACGTTTTTGTCGCCTTGATTTTTCCAAGAACGCGCACAAGAGACTGCCGCTGAGCAACCGTCAAATCCTCGCGGTCGAGAAAGTCTGCAAGATATGCCGCTTCCCTATCCCCGCCGATTTCGCCGATGGTGTCGAGCGCATTGTTGAAATATTCCGGGTTTTCGCCTTCAATAAGCGTAAGCACCGGATTTACCGCTTCCTTAGTCTTTACAGCGCGCACATAACTGAAACAGGCGCTTACCGTGCTGTTTTTCTGGTCAAAGGGATCGTCTAAGATTGTGACTGCGTAATCTTCAAGACAGGGGTCTTCAAGCTTTGCAAAGTAGGAAAGCGCTTTTTAGCGCACGGATACGCTTTTCGTATCCTGGAAAAGGTCATAGACATCTTCGGTAAAGCGAACGTCTTCATTTTTGGTAAGCGTGTCTAAAAGGTCTGTGATTTCACTTTCAAGGCCAAATTTAAGCGTGTCCGCATTCTTTTCGCGGCTGTTTTCGGTGTCGGCATTGTCAAGCTCGCGGATTTTTTCGCTGTCAGGCGTTTTAGGCCGCTTTTTTTTGGGAAACACGGTCTTTCCGATTTCGGGGAGCTTTGCCTTTTTTTTGCCGTCGTCGCCATCTTCTTCGCCGCCATCATAGTCGGTAAAATCCTCCGGCTCCGAAACGATTTCCTCAGCAGACTCCGCCTCCAGCTCCTCGTCTGAAGCCGGCTCCTCTGCGGTAAGCGCGGAAGCAGGTATCTCAGAAGCAGCATCCTCAGCTCGAGAAGCCGCGGCATTCAGATCTGAGTCGACGGCAGCAGAAGCCGTAGTGTCTAAAGGCGCGACAGCAGCAGGTTCTTCAGTAACAGCCGGACCTGCCGCCTCCTGCGCGTTCACCGGCACAGCTGCAAGCAGACACAACGCCGCACAAGAAGCCTGGAATGTATATCGTGAACACAGTGTTTTCTTCATAGTCATACTTTACATAATCGGCAGAATTAAGCCAATAATTATGTGCTTTTCTGACCCGTCACTGTGCGCATTTATGCAAGACGGCGCCCGCGGCTATCGCGGAAACGTCCGGCAGGAATGCGGATAATATCAACAATCCAGCCGAAGCCGAAAAGCCCGAGGGTAAACAGATACAGGAAGCCCTTCCCTGGACGTCCGACATAGAAATAGTGACCGCCGAAAATCCCAAAAATGTAGCAGATCACAAAGGCAATCCATTTGTTTTTGCGGCTGGTGCGCGGTGCAGACGAAGACGACGAATACGAATAGCTAGGCTCATACGACGAGTACGATGACGAGCTTGTCGAAGATGAACTGGAGCTATATGAACCAGAAGAAGCACGGTGTTTTTGTAGCGCTATTTCCATGCAATGCTCCGAACAAAATACCGGACATTCATATCCGTAATACGCGCCGCCTACCGGAGCCCCCAATTCCCGGCTGCTGCATATAGGTGCATCCGGGAGAATTATTCTTCCACAGGTGTCGCAGTAAGCATTTGTTCCATCAAAACTCATTTTTATCTCCTGTACTCTTTTAAGAATATATAAAAAGACTATAGTGTGTTCTAAGACCATAGTAAACGTTTTTAATGATTTTTTTTAACAGAACCTGCTAAGCTCCCCCCGGCTTACAAAGACTTACACGATGTTTCCCGCGTGGAAACGGCGCAAAAACTCCTCGCGGTAACGCTCGAAGCGGTCTTCCTTTATGGCCAGCCGGATTTCGTCCATCAGCGTGTGCAAAAAGTACAGGTTGTGATAACTTGCAAGCATGGCGCTCAAAATTTCCTGCTCCTTGTACAGGTGGCGCAGGTATGCGCGGCTGTAGTTTCGGCAGACCTTGCAGGTACATTCCTTATCTACGGGCGTAAAATCATGGGCAAAGCGTTCCTGCTTGATAGAAAGATTGCCATCGTGCGTAAAGTAGGAGCCGTTCCGGGCGTTGCGCGTCGGAAGCACGCAGTCGAACATGTCGATGCCCGCCTGCACGGCGTTCAGGATGTAGTCGGGCGTGCCGATTCCCATAACGTACTTAGGCTTTTCGACCGGCAGGTGCTCCACCGTAAAGTTCAGCATGGAAACAAAGATATCCTTCGGCTCGCCTACACTTAAGCCGCCGATTGCAATTCCAGGAAAATCCATGCTGTTCACAAAATCTGCGCTCTTTACGCGCAAATCTTCAAAGAAGTTCCCCTGTACAATCGGAAAGAGAATCCCCTGATAGCCTTCGTCGCGCTTTTTAAGCCATTCTTTTTTTGCGCGTTCCAGCCAGCTAGAGGTCACTTCAAGGGCGCGCTCGGCTTCCGGGCGGTCTACTCCCCAACCGGTGCAGACGTCAAGCTGCATCTGAATATCCGAATTGAACTGCGTCTGCACGTCCACAACTTTTTCCGGCGTAAAAAGATGCTTTGAGCCGTCGATATTACTTCTGAACTCCGCGCCCTGCATAGTGATTTTGCGAAGTGGCGACAGGCTGAAAACCTGAAAGCCGCCAGAGTCTGTCAGGAAGTTTCGCTTCCATTTGCTGAAACCGTGCAGGCCGCCCGCTTCTTCGATAATGTCGCTTCCCGGGCGCAGGTAGAGGTGATAGGTATTTGCAAGGATAATCTCAAAACCGATTTCTTCAAGGTCGTCTTTCGTAATCGCTTTTACGGTGGCATTCGTTCCGACCGGCATAAAGACAGGCGTGGTCACATCCCCGTGCGGCAGGTG
>JAILRG010000095.1 GCA_024698325.1 Treponema sp. | reverse complement strand
GCGCCACGGGCTTTTGCGTGTTCTAACTCTTCAAGAATAAGGACCGTTGAACCTTCAGAGATGACAAATCCGTCTCTGTCGCTGTCGAAGGGGCGGCTTGCCTTCTGCGGCTCATCATTGCGCTTTGTAGAGAGCGCCTGCAGCGCAGTAAGCGTTCCGACGCCGAAACCTGTAATGGCAGCTTCTGTTCCGCCGCCTAAAGCCATATCGAGGCGACCGCTTCTAATCATGTCGCAGGCAAGTCCGATGGCGTCGGTGCCGGAAGCACAGGCGGTATTCAGCGTCCAGGACGGTCCCTGAAGGCCATAGTAAATGCTGACATTGGCAGCAGCTTCGTTCGAAATCATCAGCGGAGTCGTCAACGGCGGGAGGCGGCTTGCACCTGCTGCCGGGTCACAGTATTTTGTAAAACCTGCTTCCAGCGCGTCCATGCCACCGAAGCAGCAGCCGGTAACGATGCCGGCTTTGTATTCGCGCAGCTTTTCTGCAGGAATGCCCGCGTCAGTAAGCGCCTGTGCGCTGGCAGCAAGCAGGAATTTTGTAAAACGCGCCATCTTGCGGACAGCACGGCCGTCGATGCCGTAGCGTTCTATATCAAAATTCTTTACTTCGCCCGCAATGTGCACGCTCAATGCAGAGGAATCAAACAGCGTAATGGGGCCTATTCCGCTTTTTCCATTTTTTACAGCATCCCATGTCTCTTCAACAGTATTTCCAACCGGAGACACACACCCCATACCGGTGATTACAACTCTTCTTCTGGACATAAAAACTCCCTGACAGCACCTGTACACAGCGTGCCTTAAAAATATGTTTTCTCAAACGCCTCAAGCGTAATTGGTTTTGAAAAGAAAAATCCCTGGAACATGTTGCATCCAAGTTCTGCAAGGAAATTGGCCTGTTCCTGCGTCTCGACCCCCTCGGTAATAACCGGTATCTCCAGCTGATTCGCCATGGCAAACAGATGCCGCAGAATCGTACGCGCCCTGTCACTATGCTCCGTATGCGAAAGGAAGAGCATATCAAATTTAATGATATCCACCGGCAGGTCTTTCAGCATGTTCAGTGACGAATACCCGGAACCAAAATCATCCATCTCTACGATAAAGCCATGCTCACGCAAACGGTCAATAAGCTGGAACTTATTTTTACTGTCAGTCATCATGACCGTTTCGGTAATTTCAAGACGAAGCCGCTCCGGTTCTATGCCGTATTTTTCCACAAGGCCGATGATGGTTTCATAGACATCGATAAAGTAAAAATCTTTCGGAGAAATATTAACCGACAAGTAGAAATTACCCTTGCCGTTAAGGCTCCACTTTTTCAGTATCTTACAGGCTGATTCCCACATGAAGTAATCAAGCTTTACAATCATGCCGTTGCGCTCAAGGATACCGATAAAGTTTTCCGGCACCATGATTCCCTGCGGCGTATGATCCCAGCGGCAGAGGACTTCTGCGCCTTCGACCTTGCCATCCGTATCAACCTGCGGCTGCAGGTAAGGAATAATCAGGTTATCGCGCATTGCAGTATCCAGCTGAGACGTCAGCTGCTGCTCCCACAGCAGGATGTTCCGCATATCGTCCGTATAGTAGGCAATCCGCCGCTGCAAATCATTCTTTATGGACTCGATTGCCATAAATGCGCGGTCAAACATTATGGACGCCGGCAATGTGCGGTCAGACACTTCGTACACGCCAAACTGAATGGTCGCCGGATAAAAAATCTCCCCGTTTATCTGCGAGTAATCCCCGGCGCCGGCCACAAATCTAGCTTCGTTGTATCTTTCTTTAGGCATCATAACCGCAAAGCGGTCTCCACCTACCCGTCCGTACAAAACATCCGGCCTGCGCAGGCTGTCCATCAAGCGCGCGGTATTTACAAGAATCTGGTCGCCGATTTTCTTTCCGAAAATGTCGTTCACGAGCTTAAACTCAAGGATGTCCGAACAGATGATAAGATACTCGGTATCAGGGTCTTCCTGCAGCCGCTGTTCAATTCTGCGGCACAGATAATCCCTGTTATACAGACCGGTAAGCCGGTCATGAGAGGCAATATACGCCTCGCGATTAATCCGTCTGGCATCTTCCGAACGGTCTCGTATGCAGATAAATCCGCCGGAATACACGCCGTTTGAATCATACACCCGGTGGAATTCAGTCTCATAGCTGTATTCAACAGAGTCCTGAATAAAATTCCTCGTGCGCTTATACGTTTCGGTCGACCACTGCTCATCACTCTCCATAAACCGAATGAGCTTATTTTTTGCAAGTTTCAGCTCTTTCTGCGTAACATTAAGAAGCCTGGCGGCACTGTCATTGATGTACACACAGTCGCCGTTCACATCCAGAAAAACAACAGCATCAGAAATCTGCGAAACGACCTGCGAAAGCATCCTGTTGGTAACCTGCGACCGTTCCTGAAAGGTAGAATACAATGCAACCAGAATGCCGTAGCCGATGTACGCCATTATCACGCAGTCCGAAGCTGGATGCATAATCAGAGAATACAGTTCCGCAAGAACTATAACCGAGAGACCGCAGAACAAGACTATATAACGCTCCGCATACAGCCGCGAACAGGTTATAAAATTACTCAGATAGTGTATGAACGCCGCAGAAATCAGGAACATCAAAAATGCAAAGTGCAGTACGATAAAGAAATGCGGCTGAAACTGATACGGCACTGACTTCCACGGCACATACAACATGGAGAACATGTGCTGCGTAAAGATATTCACGCACAGGCTTACCGTATCTATAATTGCAATCGGAAAAACAACTTTCCGCAGCCGTTTACGCGAAAAGCGCTCTCCCCAGTACTCATACACAAAGTTAAGGAGAGCGATATGCATCCACAGCATCCCTATAGCATAGACATGGTATGCAATGAAAGTCTGTATGCGCACCTTTGAAAACAGGATGACATACGTAACAATCGTGGGGGTTACAAGAGAATATAAAAAATTAACAGTAGCTTTAGAAAGTCTTTTAGAACTTCTGCAAACATTGACCAGTGTTGAAATAAGGCCAACGGAAAGCGCAACCAGAACTATTATCATACTCTTTCAGTAAGGAAATATCGTTAGTATCGTCTAGAAACCGTAATTTCCGAACATTTATAGCATCGTATACAAATACTTTCCATTGTGTCAATAATTCCACTGAAAACACTGTATGCCGCAAACTCTGCAGCCAAAACTGCAGCTGCTACTGCCGTCCCGGCTACCAGAACGGCAGCCGGAATGCTACTGTCTGTCAGCACGGTACTGTTCGTTCACTTCCGCAAGGACAGCGGTTCCACCCTGCTTGTTCCAGCGGTCGAAGGCATCCTGAAGGCCAACCTCGTTGATTTCGCCGCAAATGTACTGCGTGCGGGCATCGGAAATCAGGTTATCAAGCATGGAGCCTTTTTTTGCATACGTCGGCGAGTTTGCAAGATATGACAGTGCCGGATTAAAGACCGCATATTTTTCATTAGATGCAATCACATCAAGCTCCTTCTGCTTGCGCTCGCCCTGTCTGATTGAGGGCTTTGCGGCAGAAAGGCCTTTCGGAATAAAACACTGTGTCTGGTTCAGCGCGCTGTGCGCCTTCCCCGAGGCTTTGTCATTTTTCGGCACCAGATATCCGCTGCTGTCGATTGTGTAATTCGTTCCCTTAAGGCCGTACGCCGCCAGAATAATCATCTCGTCATCGCACATTTTGTCCAGATAGTGCAGACAGGTTTCCACCTGCTCTCTTGTGGCGGCAGTCTTTGTGATTACAAGGAAGCCGTTGTAGCCGGACGTTGCGAGCGTGGCATTATTTATAGGACCGACCAGCGTCATAGAAGCAGTCTGTGACGGATCAACGACAGAAGGGACCTTGCCGTTTACAAAATTGTCCCAGATACGGCGGGATGCGTCCATAACATCAATGAAAATGCCGGCCTCACCCTTTCTTACCTGATCCGCCCAGGTCTTTGTCTCCCGTTCGCGCCAGTCCTGCGGAATAAGTTTTTCTTCGTACATGCGGCGCATCCAGTCCAGCGCATCTTTATATGCTGCTGTCTGATGAATCGGAATGATTTTGCCGTTTTCTTCAACCCAGCCGTTTCCGCAGCCGAACCAGGTCTGAATCACATCAAAAGGTCCTGTGTAGCTGCAGAGCGCAAGGCCGTATGTGTCATTCTTACCGTTACCGTCAGGATCCTGCTCGGTAAAAGCCTTCATCATATTGTAGATATCTTCCGGGGTACGGGGATAGCCCAGCCCCAGTTTTTCTGCCCAGTCAGTGCGGTAGCCAAGACCGTTGCGTCCAATATCGCGTGCCTTGTACAGACCGGCAAGTTTTCCGTTAATTTCGAGGCTCCGACAGACGCTTTTGTTCGCCTTAGACAGATTCGGATATTTTGACGAATCCCAGATAAACTCATTCAAATCCCAGAAAAGCCCGGCATTCATCGCCGCGACAAACTCCTGGTCTACTTTGTTGATATGCATAATCATCGGCAGCTGACTCGGCTTTGCCAGCAGCTCCGAGACTTTCTGATTGTACTGGTCATTAGGGACAAACTGAAAGTTTACCTTTACGCCCGTCCACTGCTCCATTGTATTGATTACAGCATTAGCATTCGAACCAGAAAGCGGATTGCCCTCATTATCTACGAGCATAAAAGAGACAGCGCCGGTTTCAGCTTCGGATTTTCGGGAAGAGCCTGTAAAATTAAGCCCGCAGGCGGTAAGTAGTGATAAGCCAAGCAGTAGTGCAGTAAAAGAAACAAAACTGTTTTTCATCGATAACTCCTGTAACGTCACTGATGATACGACCATACATTTTTCTCTTCAAGGTGCCTCTCCCCTTTTGACTGCCACATGCTAAAGGTTGCGTGTTTTATCTTGGTATAATCGTTTTATAACTCTAACATGTTCTCATGCGTTCATTAAAAACCAAATTACTGGTTATGCTCTTAGGAGTTGTAATCACTTCAAATCTGCTCATCGGTATTGTGGCTCAGCTAATTTCACGTAGCGTTGTATCCGCTACGGTGCATGAAAACCTCGAAAACGTCACCGCAAAAATCGCCAATGAAATTTATGCGGTAAACACAAATTACTTCAACATGCTGGAATCTCTGGCGACCCAGCCGTTCATGAAAGATTCCGCGAACAGCCTTTTGGAAAAAAATGAGGCTGTCGGCTCCATCGCAAGAAGGAACCTCACAAAGTTCAAAAACATCATTTACTATGATAAGTCTGGAACCGGTTACAACCTTGACCGTCAGAAAGTCAACGGTTCTACCGAAGCATTTTTCAGAAGCGCAATGGAAGGAAAAATGCTTGTTTCCGACCCGGTCTTTGACAATGCCGCCGGACAGACGCTTATGTACTATGCCGTTCCGGTATTCAACCGTCACCATGTCCCGCAGGGCGTAATTGCGGCAGTCACATTCGGCGATTTTCTTTCGCAGATTGTGTCCGTCATGCAGGTCGGCAAAAACTCTCATCCCGTAGTCATCAACATGAAAACCGGCGCCACCATCGGCGCTTTTGAAGGCTCGGGCGGCACCATCCAGATTCCGTCCAACGTCATGGAAAACATACGCAGCGGAAAAACCGAAAGAAGCGTCTACATTTCACCGACAGACGGCAAAAAAATGACCTGTGCGTATCAGCCTGTAGGCGAAAACTGCGACTGGGCGGTCTTCTGCACAGCTCCGTACAAGGACTTCTTCGGCGGACTGATTTTCCTCTCATACCTGATTCTTGCAATTCTGATTCTGACCGTCATTACTGCAACGCTGGTCTGTATTTTCCTGCTGACAATCAGCCTGAAACCGCTCAAAACGGTCGACGCATCCATCCACGAAATTGCGACAGGAAACGCTGACCTTACCCAGCGCATTGAAGTGCATACACGCGACGAAATCGGTTCTGTCGTAAACGGCTTTAACATGTTCACGGCAAAGCTGCAGACAATCATCGGGCAGATAAAAGGCTCAAAGGACATGCTGCGCACCGCCGGCGAAGACCTGGATGCAAGCACGCAGGACACGTCAAACTCAATCGAAGAGATCATCACCAACATAAAGAACGTGCATGATCAGATTCAGACACAGAGCGACAGCGTTACCGAAACTGTAGGCGCCGTCAACCAGATTGCGTCTAACATTTCGTCACTCGAGCACATGATTGCAAACCAGGCAGAAGGCGTAACGCAGGCCTCCGCCGCCGTTGAGGAAATGATTGGAAACATCAGCTCCGTCAATACATCTGTCGACAGAATGGCAGCATCGTTTGCACAGCTCCAGCAGGATGCGAACAACGGCGCCGCAAAGCAGCTCGACGTTAACGAAAAAATCAACCAGATTGAAACTCAGTCGCAGATGCTGCAGGAAGCAAACAAAACGATTGCAAACATCGCGCGCCAGACGAACCTGCTGGCTATGAACGCGGCAATCGAAGCGGCACACGCCGGCGAAGCTGGCCGCGGATTCAGCGTTGTTGCTGACGAAATCAGAAAGCTGTCAGAAACATCTACGGAGCAGTCGCGCACCATCGGAACCCAGCTGAGCGCCATCAAGGATTCAATCGTCAGTGTTGTCGCCGCCAGCGAAGAATCCAGCGCAGCATTCAACTCCGTGTCAAACAGAATTACTGACACCGACCAGATTGTCCGCCAGATTAAATCGGCCATGGAAGAGCAAACGGTCGGCTCCCGCCAGATTATCGATGTACTGCATTCAATGAACGACAGTACTTCCGAAGTGCGCACCGCATCCGCGGAAATGTCCGCCGGAAACCAGGCCATCCTTGAAGAAGTAAAGAACCTGCAGCACGCAACGACAATCATGCTGGAGAGCATGGACGAAATGTCCACTGGCGCCAGAAAAATTGACGAGACCGGTGCCGCGCTCAGCAGCATTTCAAATAAAATGCGGGATTCAATCACAGAAATTGGCAATCAGATTGACCAGTTCTCTGTCTGATTTTTAAGAATCATTTTTTATCAACAGCCATCCAATAGCGGCGTACTGGCAACAGTGCGTCGCTTTCATTATACTTGCCCCTATGAATACCGAAGAGCGCTTTATCGCGCTGGAAACAAAACTCGCTTTTCTGGAAGATTTCGTCTCCAAACTGCAGGAAGAAGCTGTTGCGAATGCAAAGCTGATTGAAGTCCTCCGGGAAGAAAACAAAATCCTTGCCGGCCGCTATGAAGAGCTGGCAGAAAATCTCGACATACCTAATCGTAAGCCGCCGCACTACTAGGAGCCAGGCACATGGTAAAAGCAAGCACTCAATACAAACGCGAGCACAAAGCTGACTATGGCCGCGAAAAGCTCGACATCCTCTTTGAAGACCAATGGCTGATTGTCGTCAACAAGCCCAGCGGCATGCTGTCAGTTCCGTATCCGGGAAGCCGCGCGCGGACGGCACAGGGAGTACTCGAGGAGCTGTTCCGCAAGCGAGGGACGCTCAGCCCCAGGCACAAGCCGCTGTGCGTACACAGACTTGACCGCGACACAAGCGGCGTAATGATGTTCGCGCTTACAGAGGATGCACAGAAAAAAATCATGGACAGCTGGCACCAGATGGTCAGCGAGCGGCTGTACCGTGCTGTCGCAGAAAACCCGCGCGGACGCAACGCAGAGCCTCTTGCTGACAGCGGACTCATTGACGCGCCGTTAGCCTTTAATGCGCACAATGTCGGTTTTGTTCCCAAAGCGGATGACCGCCCCAGGGATAACGCTCCCAACGCCAGGCACAGCGGCGAAAAAGCCAGTCTTTCTTTATACGAGCGCCATCTAAGCGGGAGCGGAAAAAAATGCGAGTTCAAGACAGTGCCGGCGCGCACGCACTGGAAAATCATTCTCCGCGGAAAAACGCACACGCTTTTTGAGCTTTCGCTGGACACCGGAAAGAAAAACCAGATTCGCGCGCACCTTGCAAGTAAAGGCTATCCTCTTGCAGGCGATGAAAATTTCCGTGCCGCGACCGACCCGTTCCACCGTCTTGCGCTCCATGCGCGCTCTCTCGTATTTACCCACCCGTACACGCAGGCGCTTATGCGCTTTGAAGTCCCGGAGCCTGATGACTGGGCACCGTACGTGCAAAAAGGCGACCCGTCGCCAGAAGTGCCCGTCTGGCAGAAAGAGCGCGCCCAGCTGCGCCGTTCAGAAAAAGCAAATCACGGAAAAGGCCAGAGAGATGCGCTGCCAGCTCATGCCGAGCGCCGCTTAAGCCGCCGCGACAGGGCACACATGAATTTTATTCAGCAGGGAAAACACCGCTAGCCTTACCGGAAAGTGCAGGCTACACTGGCGCAGTTTGTGCTTCTGCCAAGTGAAGCAACAGCGTCCATAAGCGCAAGCGGCGTAAGGCTGTAACTTTCGCTCATCGAGCTGGAAGCAAACGCATGCGCAAGGCTTGCGGAAACTGCAGCCTGCGTGCTTTCATACCCCTGCGCAAGCAGCGCGCCGATAAGCCCCGAAAGCACATCGCCGCTCCCCGCCTTTGCAAGAGACGGCGCGCCATAGGGATTAACGTAAAGCTGCATGTTCCTTTGAGCAAACGTTCCAATCATGACAACCGCACCTTTTACCAGCAGCACGGCGCCGGGATATTTTCGGCAGAACGCTTCCATAAGCTCCGGCCGGTGAGAAAGGCAATAGTCAGCCGTATACGAGTCTGCTATGCCGCAAACAGAAAGCAGTGCAGAAAACTCTCTGGGATGCGGCGTAAGCACAATGCCGGACGGCCGCTCTGCAAGCAAATCTGGAAGCGCGTCTGCATAGCAGGCGTCTGCATCAATTACGCAGGGAACAGAGGGATGCGCGGACAGCCAGTCAAAGTACGGCTGGGGCGCTTTCTGCAAGCGGCCCAATCCCATGCCCACTGCAAGCGCCGTTGTTTTTCCCGGCAGGCACGATGAGGCCATCAGCTCGGGCGACAGCTGTGGCACGGTTTCAAGCGAAAAGGAGGCGTCGTCCGCACGGACAAGCGTTACAAGGCCGGAGCCAAAACGGAGCGCCGAAAGCCCTGCGATACAAGCAGCCCCGGCTTTTTCGCCGCACGCCACCGCAAGGTGCCCGAACACGCCTTTATGAACAGTTTTGCGCCGGCGAAACGGAAGCTCCATGTCTGACCGTTCCAGAAGAAAAGCCTTGCCTGGGGCGGCCGACTCAAAACACTGCCGGCTGACACCTAAATCTGCCGTGATAACAGTCCCGACAAAGTCCTTTGCCGCATCGCTGTAGAGGGAAAGCTTTTCTGCCCCCATTGTGACGGTTATGTCTGCAACAAATGCGCCGGGCGAAATCGTACCGTCTTCCCGAAGGCCGGTAGGTACGTCGCAGGCAATGCGAACTACGTGAGCTCCTGCAAAGACAGCACTGCCCACGCTGGCAACGGATGCGTTGGCACTGGTCGTGCTGACACAGGCCGCGCCGGCCTGCTCATTCACCTTTTGCAAGAGCGCTTTCGTCTGAGCATCCAGCTCGCCGTGAAAGCCGCTTCCGAAAATGCAGTCTACGATAACAGAAAACGAACTGCCGTCAATTTCCGCTGCCAGCTGGACGCCAGCAAGGGCCGCCCGCTTTGCCTGCAGAACACACTGCGGACTTTTCGGTTCCTGCACCGGGAATACGCACACGCGGACCTTTCCCGAAAGCCTGCGCGCAAGGGCATAGCCGTCAGCGCCGTTATTCCCAGCGCCACATAAAATCAACACAGCACCTTTAGGCTGCCACGCCACGCCGCACGTGCCGGTGTCGCACTCGCCATACCCTCCGCCGATGCCGCCCCAGCCACTGCCGCCGCTACAGCTCAGACTTTTCATCACCTGCGCTTCAAGCGCTCTGGCCGCATTTTCCATCATGATTTCTTCTGTCAGACAAAAATGGTCCCGGCAGGCTGCATCCAGCACTCTGGTATCACCAAACAGTTTCCTCATAGCATCACCTTTTTTTACTCACAAAACCCCGGCTGTCAGCAGGCGCCCAGACCGGAGTGCAGTTTATATCACTTTTTTCTCAAGCCAGCGGCCGCTCTTAAACCGCAGCACAAAACTGGCAGCCCGGAAAAGCCAGTCGATGTACATTCCAAACCAGACGCCATACAGCGCCAGCGACGGCGTTTCGGGAAAACGGCGGAGAAGCCAGCCGGAAATCAGATAGCTGAAAAGCACGCGGAATGACCACATGCTGATGTTGCTGATAATCATCGTGAACTTTGCATCTCCGGCAGCCCGAAGCGTATTCGGCAGCGTAAATGACAGCGGCCAAAGGACAATATTTGCAACCATGCAGGTGCGTATGACGCCGCCTGCAAGCTGGGCCGCTTCCGGCGACAGGTTGAACAGCGAAACAATCTGAGGTGTAAAAATGAATATGACAACAGAAAGCACGCCCATAGAAATGCAGGCTTCCCGGAGAATGACCTTGCTGTAATGAACCGCCTGTTTCCGCTCGCCGGCACCAATACACTGCCCCACCACAGTAACAGACGCAAGCCCCAGCGCGCTTCCCGGCACATTGGCAAGGCTTCCTATGCTATTACAGATGGCATTTGCCGCAATCGCAGCCGTGCCGAATCCCGCCATAAAAGTCTGTACCAGCAGCTTTCCAAACTGAAATACGCTGTTTTCGATACCGCTAGGAATGCCTATCTTGAGAATTCTGCGGGTCATGGCGCCGTTCCACTCAAAATGAAGCGGCCGCTCCAGGTACACCACGTTCTTCCGGTGATCTGTCAGCAGGACAAACATCACAATCGCGGCTACAGACCGGCTGGCAAGCGTCGCAATGCCGGCGCCCGCAACCCCGATTTTAAGCCCATAAATCAAAAAAGCGTTTCCCGCAATATTTGTAAAATTCATCAGGATGCTGACTTTAAGACTGAGCTTACTGTTTCCCATCGACCGGAAGACAGCCGCGGCGCTGTTATACACCGCCAGAAACGGGAACGAAAGAGCCACCCAGAAAAAGTACGTCAGCGAATTTTCCATGACATCCGCGTCAATTTTGCCGTACAGCAGCGAAAGAATCTGCGCCCGGAACAGCTCGCTCAACACGACAATCACCAGGGCAACAACCACTGACAGCGTCAGCAGCTGCTTTGCCGCCTTGCAGGCATTTTTTGTGTCCCGCCGCCCGAGGTACTGGCTCGAGACGACAGCGCCGCCTGTCGCAAACGCCGCAAAAAGCTGAATCATCAGCTGGCTCAACTGGTCGATAAGCGACACGCCGGAAACTCCGGCCTCTCCGATAGACGCAACCATCAGCGTATCGCATGCACCGATGGTAATTGCCAGAAACTGCTCGGCAACCAGCGGCACAATCAGAGTAACCAGCGCTTTTCGGGGAAAAAGCATCTGCTCTTCGGGAATTGCAAGTTTTGCCATACAGGTCCTTATCTTGCGTTCACCAGCGTAACATCCATGTGATTGAACGGAATGTTGATTCCTTCCCTGCGGCATACGCTGATGACAGCGCGACACAAATCAGTGCGCGTCTGAACTAAATCGCTGCGGTTAAACCAGACTGCGATGTTTACCGTAATGCCGCTTTCTCCCAGCGAAACCAGCATCACTTTCGGCTCAAAACCGGGTTTATCAAGAATGACTGTCGGACACATGCCGGGCACGTCCTGCAGCACGGCAAGCACTTTATCCAGGTCACTTGCATAGTCTACGCTGAATTCGAATACATGCCGGCGCAGCTCAAATGTGGAATAGTTTTTAAGCTTATTGTTGATGACCGTTGAATTCGGAATGCGCACGAACTGATTGTCGAGCGTATGTACCCTAACAGACAGAAAGCCAATCATGTCGACCGTTCCGCTGATTCCGTCAATTTCGATAAAGTCACCGATTTTCATCGACTTTTCTGTCAGCACGAAAAGTCCGCTGATGATATTACTGACAGAGGTCTGCGCCGCAAAACCGATTGCAATACCGGCAATGCCCGCAGCACCCCAAATCGCACCCAGCCGGATTCCGAACAGTCCCAGAATGTACATGATGATAAGCACATAAAATGTGTAGCTTATCGCTTTTGAAAGCAGCATGTACGTCTTATCGCTCAGCCGCTGCCCGGCGCCCTTGCGGATAAGGTGCTTTACCACGCGGTACAAAATGTAAAAAAGGATGATGGTGACAGCATTCACGGCAAGCTTAATGCCGTGCTCAAAGGTAAAAAACTTGCGGATTTCCTCAAAATGAAAAATAGAGCCTGTTTCTGCAAGTGCACTCAGCCCGGCACTGCGCATCGTCTGCATTGCTGTCGCTTCTTCGGTCATAGCATTAGAATACTACGTTTCGTTGCGCTTGCATATATCGGCAAGGCAGCATTCCCCGCACTTAGGCTTTCGGGCAGTGCATACATACCGGCCGTGCAGAATCAGCCAGTGATGAGCGTGTTCCAGGTATACATCAGGAATGCGCGCAAGCAGCGACCGCTCAACTTTTTCCGGCGTGTCGCCTTCCGCAAGCCCTATCTTCGGGCAGATACGCAGCAGATGCGTGTCTACAGGCATTGTATGCTCGCCCCAGACAACATTCAGCACGACATTTGCCGTTTTGCGCCCGACTCCGGGAAGCGACATAAGTGCATCGCGGTCGTGCGGTACTTCTCCGCCGAAATCTGCCAGCAGTTTTTTGCACAGCCCGATAACGTGCCGCGCCTTCGACTTATACAAGCCGATTGACTGTATGTAGGGGATAAGCCCGTCCTCTCCAAGCGCAAGCATTTTCTCCGGGCTGTCAGCAGCGGCAAACAGCGCGGGCGTTGCCAGATTCACGCTTCTGTCAGTAGCCTGCGCTGAAAGCACCACTGCCACAAGCAGCGTAAACGGCGACGACCAGACAAGCTCTGATTTTGGATTGGGATTACGCGCCTTAAAGCGCTCCATGACCGTTACAATTTCTTCAGAAGAAAGCAGCTTCATACACTGCCAGTATACTCCGTTTTTTCCTGTTGCGCAGTTGCTTTAGCCCCGTTACGCAGCATTAAAAAAACAACCACCGACGCCGGCACAAACGCAAACAAAAACGCCGTATTCCCTAAAAGATGCCACAAAAGCCCCGCTGTCAGCACGCCAAGATGAAAACCTGCCAGCGTCCCGCCAAAAAAGCACGCTTTTAAGGCAAAGCTTTTATCCCCGTTGCACACAACCTCCGTAAGCGATGCAATCAGCTGCCGGAAATTATTGCTTGAAAAAATCGTTGAGCTGGCAAAGCCATATGCGCCTTTAAACGCGCACCACTGGAACGGCATGGCAAAAAATGTCGGATACAGATACAGGATAACCGGAAAATCACCATTACGCGGAAAGCGCCACATGGCAAAACCTGCCGCCACATCCACCGCCATGGCCAGCAGCTGAATATTACAGGACGTATGTTTTGGAAGAACGGTCGCCAGAAAAACCGCAAGCGCATAGATTAAAGCGCCCAGCGCACAAAGCGCGAGCGTCTGCCATTTTCCGGTCAGCAGGCTCAGCAATGCATTTATCAGATTCGCCGTCTGGGCAGAGCCGAACAGGTGCATGGTATTCACAATCGGAAACAGTCCTAAAAATCCGCCGATAAAGGCGACCGTATAATGAATATGCGCTTCCATGCGGTGCGCAGGAACCAGATTTTTTTCCATGGCTGGGATTCTAGCACAAAAAAAAGAGGCTGCAAACAGCTAAAAATGCTGAACTGCACACCTCTTTCTGTAGCTTCTTTTGGGCTTTTATTTTACCGCAGCTTTAAGCGCTTCAACCTTGTCCGTTCTTTCCCAGGTAAAGCCGTCTCTGCCAAAATGGCCGTAATTGCTTGTCGCCCGGTAAATCGGCCGGCGCAATTCCAGCGTTTTCTCAATGCCGGCAGGCGTACAGTCAAACACTTTTTCCACAGCAGCAACAATCTTTGCGTTGTCAACGGTGCCCGTACCAAAGGTATCAACCATGATAGAAACCGGATGCGGAACGCCGATTGCATACGACAGCTGAATCTCTGCGCGGTCAGCAAGACCTGCAGCCACGATATTCTTCGCGATGTAGCGTGCCATGTAAGCCGCAGAACGGTCAACTTTAGACGGATCTTTTCCGCTGAAAGCACCGCCGCCGTGGCGTCCCATACCGCCGTAGGTATCAACGATGATTTTACGGCCTGTTAAGCCGGCATCGCCGTGGGGGCCGCCCACGACAAAGCGCCCTGTCGGATTGATGTAGAACTTAGTATTACTGTCGAGAAGTCCGGTAGGCTCAAGCACAGGCTTTACAATCTGCTCGATAATCGTCTTCTTGATGGTGTCATAGTCCACGTCAGGATTATGCTGATGGCTTACCACAACAGCATCGATTCGTACCGGCTTGTGGTTTTCGTCATATTCAATCGTAACCTGCGATTTTGAATCCGGACGAAGCCATGCAATCGTGCCGTCCTTGCGAAGCTTTGCTGCCCGCTGCAGGATTTTGTGCGCATACACCAGCGTCGCCGGCATGTATTCCGGCGTTTCGTTTGTAGCAAAGCCGAACATGATGCCCTGGTCGCCAGCGCCCTGCTGACCCTCGTATTCTTTAAGGCCGGTGCCCGTTACACCCTGGTTAATATCCGGCGACTGATTGTGAATGGTGTTCAGAACCGCCATTGAGTCCGCAGAAATACCGAAATCTTCATTCGTGTAGCCGATGTCGCGGACAACGTCGCGGACGACTTTCTGGAAGTCCACGTCAGCATGTGTCGTGATTTCGCCACCGACCAGAATCATGCCCGTCGTCGCATATGTTTCGCAGGCAACATGCGACTGCGGATCCACTGCAAGACATGCGTCCAGAATAGCGTCAGAAACCTGATCGCACAGTTTATCGGGGTGACCTTCGCTTACAGATTCAGAAGTAAACAGATAATGATTGGGTGATAAGACAGTACTCATAAAGAGCCTCCTGTTTAGCAAGATTTGCCGCTTCATACGAAGCGGTCTCCGTCTGCAATTTGGATAAATCAACGGAATTAAGATACTGTTCACTGTAACACAGTTTTATTGAATTGACAATAATATCCCGCATTTTTACTACTCTTCTGCATTTTCTTACGTTTTTTCGCAAAAACATATTTACATAACTTAGTCTTAATTATTAAAAACCTCTGTACAAAATGCATTGAATCAGTTATAGTTTTCTCTAAAGACTGAATCAATAACAGTTTTTTAATAGCAATATGCCAAAATTAAAAAGGAGTAAAGTTATGGCTTTGAAGAAGACGTACTCAAAAGACAAAAAGACGTGCAATGTAACATTTACAGTAACAGCTGAAGCTGCTCAGGGTGCAAAGACCATTACTATTGCAGGCGATTTCAACAGCTGGAGTAGCACCGAGACACCTCTTAAAAAGAGTGCAAAAGACGGCTCCTTTTCTGTAAAACTTGCATTAGAAACTGGCAGGGAATATCAGTTCCGCTATCTGCTCGACGGCAGTCGCTGGGAGAATGACTGGGCAGCAGACAAATACATTCCGGCTCCGTTCAGCCACACAGACAACTCTGTAGTAATCTGCTAAATCATCATAAAAGACAGAAACCGCACTCAAGCAGTGCGGTTTTTTGTTTTTCCGGCACCGTTCCGCGCGCCCGGCTACAGCTCCGGTTCGGAAAGAAGTGACTCTGCCACGGAAACGACAGCTTTTGTGCCGCCCTTACACAGCGCCGTGACCACAGGCCGGCCAACCAGCACCTGAGAGGCACCCAGGGACATGGCTGTAGCAACATCCAGTGCGGTTCGAATGCCGCCGTCAACCCACAGCTCGCCGCAGTTCTTCCTCAGCTCACCGCCGTATTGCAGCAGATACTCTGCCGTACTGCCAGTGCGGGTTTCTATTCTGCCCCCGTGATTTGAAACAACGACAACGTCTGGCTTAACTTCCTTTACCAGCTCCACGTCTTCTTCCGTAAAAACGCCCTTTATTGCAAACGGCGCGGAAATATGCTGTTTGATTTCCTTTAGCTGCGCGCTCGTCTTTTTCTCAAGCTGAACAAGATTACGCATGGTGGCAATATTGTACGAATCAATGTCTATGCCGATGCATTCGGCGATAGACGAAGCCCAGTCAGCTCTTTCCAGAATACGGGTATTATCATACGGTTTTATAAAAACAGTAGCTTTCGTTTCCGGGCTGTCGCGGCAAATCCAGTTAACGGCCGCAATGCCGGACTGCAGCTTTATATCAGGCGTTCCATCCCCAATGCACAGTCCCAGCCCGGCTTTGTGCGCCGAGAACATCATGCTGTAATAAAAGCACTGCTCGTCTTCAAAGCCGACGTTTTCGACAGCGCCGGTTACTGGCGCGACGCGGACTCGGGGAGAATATGTTCCAGAATCAAGAAAATCCTTCAACCGGCGGGGATCCTGCTTCCGGCAGACTTCCCAGCCATCGCAATTCAGGCGGAAATTTTCGTTATGACGGACTCCACCCATGCCGGGCAGCTCGCCGATGCAGCCGGTTCCATTACACACAGCGCAGAAGTGACACTTGAAAGAGGGAGTAGAATCGCTCATTGGCAAAGTATACGCTAAATTATTTTTTTTGCATACCGATAATCAGAAAGTATGGGGATTCATGTCCGAATCTTCGTCAACAGTGGGAGAATTCATGAAAAAACCAGTTAAAATGTCAGCCGTTGCCGGATTTTTTCTTTTTGGTGTAGCGGCTCTGTTTTCAATCGCTCTTTTGCTTGTCCTGGCAGATATGGCAGGTGCAAATCCTGCAGCACATACCGCACTGTACCGAATGGGAAAAATGTTCAGCAGCGTGTACGGACTCTGCGCCGTCCTCATTCCTGCTTTTTTAGTCTGTTCCGCAATTCAGTGTTTCAGCGACACCTGGACTGTACGCAGAGGCGTCCTTCTTTCCGGCTCTTTTCTGCCATTCTTTACTCTGGATGCACTTGAACATGCAGTCCGCATGCTGTCAGCAGAAAATTCAGGCTCCGTACTCGGCATAAAACTGTCGGCAGCCATCGTTACCGGTCTTTTGATTCTTGTCGCAGAATACCTTATCCTGCTTTTAATCAGCGACGTAATCGAATCTATGCTGCAAAAATCAAAGGAGCAGACAGCAGATGATGAGGATGAAGAGTTTGGCGCAGATGAATACAGTGCTGAAGCGCCGGAAGAGCAGGAGCTTTCCGAAGAAGCGCCGGCAGACGAGCTGTCACCGGAAAACGCCGCCGACAGCGACACAACCGCAGAAACCGCAGGAGAAGGCTTGCCGCTGGCAGACACAAAGGTCAGCGAAACTTTGGCTGATGGAAGCGTAAATCCCTTCGCAAACTTTTTCGGAAGCCCGCTACCGGAAGTACCCGTAACGCAGACACAAGCCGCCACAGAAGCCGCGCCGGCGCCGGAAGCGCCAGCAGAAACCGAACCGGCACGCAAAGAGAGCCACGCTATAGATAATGCCGCAAGAGAAGAGACTCTGGCGCACGAAGAACTTCCCGCTGCAGATGACTTTTCTGCAAAAACAACCGCGGAGCGAGAACCGGAAGCGCCATCATCATTCCTGCCACCGGCACACGCGATTCCGCAGTACAACGAAAATGCCGCTCCTTTACCGACAGAGGAAGAGGAGCCGGAAGAAATGCTCGAACTATCTAGCTTCAATCCCGAAAAAGACTCCTTCGACGGCTATCAGCCCCACGAGGAAGAAATCGGCGAGATGGAACCGCTCGACGACGACATCGAGGCATTCGAAAAACAGAATGCAGATTACTTTGACGATGATTTTTACGACGTCGACCTGAATGCAGACGACGACGATGATTTAGACGCCGAAATCGATGATTATGAACAGCGGCTCGAGCGCGAAGAATTGGAAGCTGAAGCGCAGAATGGCGAAATCGCCACAGAAAATCAGAAATCAACCAGCCTCGACAGCATTTTTGCCGAAATGGATGATGACGCCGCAAGAGATCCGCAGGGAATCGAGCCTGCCGTGCTAAAAAAAACTGAACAGCCTGCTGCCATTACAACCATTGCTGCCGCTAGCCCAGAAGAAGACTTTGAAGAGCCTGTCATCGACGAAAAAACAGTGCTGGATTTCGAAGCGGACGGCATATTTGAAGATGAAGACGAAAAGCCCAGCTCGGACTTTGAGATTGAAGAGCCGGTCTTCAGCGACAGCGACGAGACATACGCGGAGCATACCGATGAGCCCGTGCTGCCAGAAGATTTCGACGATATTCCCGTCGTAGACCCGCTTGCGCCGCCGGTAGTTGATGCAAACGGCATTCCGTACGAAACGGCAATCACCCCCAGCGAGCTTTCTCAGCAGAAGTTAGAAGCCGAGAGTGCTCCAGCGACAGCTGTAACAGCGGCAATGTCAGCGAAAGCAGCACCCTCAGCGGCAGCGCCGATGTCGGCTGGCTCGGCTGCACCTGTACGCCAGGCGATGTCCGTTACTGTCACCGCAGCGTCTCCCGCACCCGGTCAGGAACGCCCCCGGCACAAATCTTACGGAACGTATAAAATTCCGACAGAAGGCATCCTCGACACCTACCCTAACGGCGAATACTGGGTTATCGATGACGAGACCCGCCATGCAGGCGAAGAACTTAAAGCCACGCTCAACGAGTTTAAGATTGAAGCCGAAGTTACCGGCATCAGAAAAGGTCCTGTCGTCACCATGTTTGAGATACTGCCGGCGCCCGGCGTAAAGCTCAGCAAGATTGTCGCCTTACAGGACAACATAGCGCTGCGCCTCGCTGCCAGCAGCGTCCGTATCGTAGCTCCGATTCCAGGAAAACACGCTGTCGGCATCGAAGTGCCAAATAAAGAGCGCGCAATAGTCAGCTTTAAGGAAATCATCGAGCAGGATTTGCCGCAGTTCAAAAAAATGGCGATTCCGGTCGTACTCGGTAAGGACATTTCCGGCGAAGCGCAGCTGATTGACCTTGCAAAAACGCCGCATCTTCTGATTGCAGGCTCTACTGGTGCCGGAAAATCAGTCTGCGTCAACACGATGATTCTTTCAATTCTGTATAAGCGAAGCCCGCAGGACGTCAAGCTGATTATGATTGACCCGAAAATAGTCGAGCTTAAGCTGTATAACGACATTCCACACCTGCTTACGCCAGTCATCACCGATTCCAAGCGGGCATTCCAGTCGCTCCAGTACTGTCTGTGCGAGATGGAACGCCGGTATGCGCTTTTAGACGGACTTGGCGTACGCGACATCGTCAGCTACAACAACAGAATCGTTGAGCGGCACATTGCAACCGAAAAGCTTCCCTACATCGTAGTCATCATCGACGAATTTGCCGATTTGATGGCAACGACAGGCAAGGAGCTGGAATCAACGCTGGCGCGCCTTGCCGCGATGAGCCGCGCTGTAGGCATTCACCTTGTGCTTGCAACACAGCGCCCGTCAATTGACGTAATCACCGGCCTTATCAAGGCGAACATTCCGAGCCGCATTGCATTCATGGTCGCTTCCAAAATGGACAGCCGAATCATCATCGACCAGGTGGGCGCTGAAAAACTGCTGGGCAAAGGCGATATGCTGTACGCAAGCGCGACAGATCCCTTCCCGGTACGCATTCAGGGTACGCTCGTCAACGACAATGAAGTTGAGCGCGTCGTTAACTGCGTAATAGAATACGGCGAGCCAGACTACATCGATGATGAAATTTTTGTTGACGATGATGACGAAGACTCCAGTCCCGGACTTTTCAGCGAAGGCGATGACCCGCTCTACGATGAAGCCCTGGAAATCGTCATGCAGGCAGGAAAAGCAAGCGCAAGCTACATTCAGCGGCGCCTTAAAATCGGGTACAACCGTGCAGCCCGCCTTGTTGAAGAAATGGAAGACCGCGGCATCGTCGGCCCTGCAAACGGATCGAAACCGCGCGAAGTTATCCACATGGTATAAAAAGCCAGCGCAAAAACAGTGCAAAACGGTAAAAATCATTGATTTATAAGGGTTTATACCGTATACTGGCAATGTGTCTGTACTTTATATCGTTGGAACGCCAATAGGAAATCTTGGGGATATTACATTCCGTGCTCTTGAAACATTCAAAGCAGTGGACGTAATAGCCGCAGAAGATACCCGGCATACTTTGCAGCTTTTGACCCATTTTGAGATAAGGAAACCCCTGGTTTCATGCCGGTCTCAAAATGAGGAAAGTGCAGGACGCAAGATTATCCAGTTACTGGATGAGGGGCAGACTGTAGCCTACGCAAGCGACGCAGGCACTCCGGGAATCAGTGATCCGGGTGCAATTCTGGCAGGCCTTGCACGAAAAGCAGGACATACAGTGGTGCCAATTCCAGGGGCAAGCGCTTTCGCAACCCTCGTCAGTGTTGCTGGAGCTGGAGGAAAAACTCTCATTTTTGAGGGATTCCTGTCACCAAAACCGGGACGAAGGCGGTCAAGGCTTCGCGAATTATGCGAAACAGGCGACGCCTTCGTTTTATACGAATCACCGTTCAGAATCACTAAACTTCTGACGGACTTGGCCGATATTGATAGTGAGCGGCGTGTTGTTGTGGGCAGAGAGCTGACCAAACTGCACGAAGAAATTATTGACGGTACCGCAGGCGAAATGCGCGACGAGTTCGCCTCCCGGGATAAAATCCTTGGAGAGTTCGCAATTTTCGTTTCCGGCAATAAAAATACTAAACTTTCTGACGAAAGTTCCGATAATTAAAGTGAGGTAGGTTACCATGATGATAGACAAGATTGGCGGAGTTACTCCCCTTAACAATGTACAGAATACACGTCGCACAGGGAGCACCGAAAGCTTCAAGTCAAATCCTGATTCAATCAGCGTTTCTGAGGAAGCAAAAGAAGCTGCAAGAGCCTACTATCTGAATCAGGTAGCTGATGAAACACCGGATGTTCGTGCAGATCGTGTTGCAGAGCTGAAGGAAAAGATTAAGGATCCGAACTACCTTAATCAGGCAGTGATTTCTGCAACAGCAGAGCGCATTATGACAAGTTACGGACTGTAACTTATTTCAGCGTATGGGAAAAGGTGGGAAGATGATTCCCGCCTTTTTTTGTTTACACGGCATTATTAATCAATACAGATTTACATAAGTTGGAGAACAAAATGGCAGATTTAACATTCCGTATTTCGCCAAATATCGTGCTCGGCTCTTTTACTACCAGCCGTCTGGGACAATTCGCCCTTGCGTGGGGAAAAAAATACATGCTGATTGTCGACCCAGTCCTTAAAGAATTGGGTACCACAGAAAAAATCACGTCAGCCCTTACTGACAGAGGTATCGATTTCTTTATTTTTGACGCCATTTCCGAAACTGCAGAAACAAAGACGGTTGATCAGGCGCTTACGCTCGCCCGCCAGGCACACGTTCAGGGCGTCATCGCTGCAGGCGGCGGAAAAACGCTCCACATCGCGCGTGCAGTCTGCGCATTGTACAACAGCCCTGTCGATGTATACGATTTTATCGAGGGACGAGCATCTCCCGAAACAGAACCGCTGGCCCTTATCTGCATTCCCACCACCAGCCGGGATTCATTCATCTTTACAGACATCATTCCGCTGATTGATTCACGCTCACGGCGCATAACCATAGCAAAAACCCAGCAGGGACTTTGCAAACTTGCGCTCTTTGACCCGAATCTGACAGTCACACTCAGCGAGAAACAGATTGGCGCCATGACACAGGAAGTGATTTGTCTGGCAGCAGAAGCATATCTTTCGCAAAAGGCTAATTTTTTCAGCGACATGATTTCCGAAAAGACGATGGAGCTTTTAGGCTATGCGCTCGACGAAAATCACTCGCTCACCATCACTACCCCGCAGAATGAGCTTCTTGCACAATCGGGCTGCATGGCATCGCTTGCAGCGGCCACAAGCGCGATCGGGCCGGCATCACTCCTTGCACTGAGCATCAACGCGCGCTACAAGGTGTCCCGCGCGCTCACAACGTCAATCCTGCTGCCGCATATGCTCGAAACCTGCGCCGGCTTTAAGGCAGACCGCATCGCAAACCTGATGACGCATATCCAGCCGGAAAGCGCCCGGAACAGCACGGAAGAATGCGTACAGAGCCTTATAGAGCTTACCCGCCAGCGCCTTGCCAAGCTCAACCTGCCGGCCCGGCTTAAGGATTTGGCGCTGAGCATGGAACAGCTGACTCAGGCAGCCGAAGACGCCGCACAGCTTCCGCTGATGAACACCATGCCCAGAAGCATGACCGGCGACGACCTTTTTGAACTGATAAAGAAAGCATTTTAACCATGATTGAGCCAGGAAAACTAAGTCAGCTTGAGCCGGGGCAAAAACGCAGAAAGCTTGCCCTTACATTCGGCGCATTGGAGCGGGATATCGCAGGCGTTGCAGAGCCGGGAAATGAGTACTCATACAAAAGCATTAGCCGCGCAGAATACACGCGCAGACTTACCGAGGTCCTGCTAAAAGACACGCAGCTTGCCCCGGAAGCGCGCGAGGAGCTGGCGGCGCTGCTTCGTGCAGACGAAGCACATTTTGACGAGCGGCGCGTGTGTAACGTTGCCCGGAATGCACTGCTTGCAGCAATCGGCACCTTTCCCGCAGAATGGGATCTGGTGATAGCCCCGCACAAAACCGACAGGACTGTCGCTGAACGAAACTTTTTTCCGGGCGTAGCAGTTTACGCCGAAGACATCCGCTCGCCATTCAACCTGGGGTCTATATTCCGCACAGCCGAAGCCATGGGAGCTGAAAAAGTGTATCTGTCGCCACTTTGCACAAATCCCGACCACCCGAAAGCCATCCGAAGCGCCATGGGCTGTATCGAAACGCTAGGCTACGAACGCCGCTCCCTTAAGGAACTGCCTGAAGACATGCCGGTTTTTGTACTGGAAACTGGCGGCACGCCCCTTGATGAGTTTACGTTCCCTCAAAAAGGAATTTGCATAATCGGGTCAGAAGAGCTGGGAGTAAGCCCCGCCGCACTCGAGCGCGCAACATACGGCAGAGTAACAATTCCCATGACGGGACTGAAAGCCTCGCTGAACGTAGGCGTGGCGTTTGGAATTTTAATGCAGAAGTGGGTAGAAGCGCTCCAGCGCATGAAGCAGGATTAAAAATCCGCGCTACAGGTTTGCATAACGCTTGCTTACAGCAGAGTAAATCCTTGAATAATGCTCAGAAAGCGAGCGCAGCTGCGCCTCTCCCTGAATTGAGAAACGGTGGGCAACCTCGACATCCAGCAGACGGGCTTCAAGATCGCCTTTTTCATAACCGACGATAAAATCAGCGAGGTACACAAGATAGGTCACGGTTCTTGCGCTCGAAGGCGCCAGATCAGGCTCATGGTGATGCCGGATTACGGAAATCATCATTTTCGGGTAATTCCATTTTTCCGCTATCATCGAGCCTAAATCGCCATGCGTAACGCCACTGACCATGCGCTCGAACACGTCGATGGAAAAACCGCGCAGCTTGCATACAGCTTGCGCGCTGTCCAGCAAATCAGGATGCACGGCATCAAAAATGTACTTACCGATATCATGCAGAAGTCCGCAGGCATAGGCATCTTCTTCAATTTCGCGCCTTTCGGGATAGAACTGGCGGGCAAGCAGCTGCGCATACAGCGCTACCCGGTGTGAATGTTCCCGGAGGCCAGGGCGCGGCTTTACGACAAGCGGAAGCAGCGTCTGCAGCGACGCCACTGACAAAAGCAGACTCTTGATTCCGCGAAGGCCAACCATGGCTACCGCAGAAGTAAGATTGCTGCATGGCTGAGAAAGCGCATACGCGGCAGAATTAATTTCCTTAAGGAGATCAGCTGCAAGCTCTGCGTTAGAAGCGATTACAGCCGCAATATCACTCATGGCAGACTTAGGATCCGCAATAAGCCGCTCCACTTGCTTTATTGTAGCTGGCAGAAGCGGCAGCTCATCAATCTTCTTAACAAACTGCTGGGTAAGCCGCACGATTTCCTGATTTGTAAACACCTGCAGCGGCAGGATAATCCTCGTTATCGTCTCTCCGCGCTCGCAGAGGACCTGAAAATTCTCCTCCGTCAAGCCGACCTTCTTCAGCATCAGAATCATAATGATAAGGCCGAGACCGCCACCTTCGCTGTCGTCAAGAATAGACTGAAATGCCTGATCCATGGATGTATACTGCTGTGCCCGATTCAGCTTATCATGAACCCGCTTGTACTCCTCGTACGTCATTTCTGAATTGTTGCGGACTTCTATCTTGATTTTGTTTTTGCGAACCTGCATTATCAGCCGGACATACAAGCCGGCCTCTTTCTGCTTTATAAGATAATGCTCGATGTTATCCAGCGTATCAGCCTTGAATTTTGCCATACCCTGCTCATAATCGGCTTCATCAAAAATATTCAGGTTTTTCTCGCGGAAATAAATGCGCTTTGTATTTGCTTTTTTGGAGTTTGTAAGAAGCTCACTCAAACAGTATTTCAGATACTCAATCAGGTGTTCCTGTTTCAGCTCGCGGAGAAAGGTTTCTAGAATCAGATTCATATACTCTTCAGTTGAGTGAGGAAGCGTATATGTCGTAATTGTCAATGGAATTTCATCCTGAATGGCAATTCTGATTTTTGCCATACTTTCGGGAGAAACCCTCACGGTAGATCTATCCATAAGCCTTTTCACTGCCTATTATATCGCCCTCCTTTAGTTTTTGTAAACGCACTTTTAATCTTTTTATAACAAATGTACGGGCTTCTATCCGTGACAACCCCTATAGATTTTCGTTATGATACTTGCATGTATGATTTTTTTCTGGCACAGCTTCTCATCCTCGGAACGAATTGCATTGGGGCACTGAGGTTTTTATTTACCAAAAAAGCACGCATTGACCCGCTTTCACTGCTGGCCCCGCTTGCACTCATTATGGCACTGCTGGCGCTGCACATCTGGGGTGCAGAACCTTCCATCATAATCACACTGATAATCACCATCCTGGTTTTCTTTACGAATGTCCGCGCCCTGTTCCGGCTGTCAGCGCAGCTGTATGTCGACCATTACAGCATTCTGTTCATTACGTTCAGCGTGCTTGAAATCATTGCATCGCTGCTTACAGCATGCCTCCTCACGATTTACCGGCCGGTAAAATATAAGCCGGCAGATTTTTCCGTCACAAAAACTGCGCAGTACCTTACAGGAACGCTTGCTTCCGGCTGCCACATACGCACAAGGCTTCTCGAGCCGACGAAAATCACCGGCACACTGTACACCTACAGGCCAGAAGACAGCGCCGAAACACCTGCCGAGTCAGCTTCGCACGCAGCGGCCAGACCGATTGTCCTGCTGATGCCAAAACCGACGGCTACAGCCGTTCATTATGAGCCGTACTGCATGCTACTTGCCCAAAAAGGCTATACGGTCATGTGCGCCGACTTTTACGCTGGAGCCGCATCTCTCTACAATTCACACGCTGACAATAAGCTGCTCCGCCGTCCTTACTCCGTATACCTTTCCCTGCTTCATGGCGACAGATTTGCGAACTTACAGGATTCACAGATACAGTACAACCTGCGCTGTTACGCCGCGCTGGCAAAGCTTGCGCTGGAAGAATATGGAAATGAAGCACCGCTTTTTTTTGCTATAGACGCCATCGGAATCGACCAGCTGAACTCGCTTGTCGCGCAGTTTGAGCAGAACGTCATCGGATTTTTTGCATTGAACCGCATCCAGGAATACAGGACTAGCGGCTACGGTTTTGTCGAACAGTCAGATCCTTTTACCGCAGCATTTTTAAAGGCTGAGCGCGACCCCAGCTTTTTTATTCCGCGGTATGTAGCCGGCAAAACTGACGAGGCCATACAGGATACTCTGAAATTACTGAACCCGGTAGAAGTAATCCGGGCAGACAAAAAAGAAGAAGCAGGCAGCACAGGGGGAAAATCATGACATTGAACGAATTGGACCGCTATTTCAACAGCTTTTTGCATAAAGAAGACTTCCCTTCCGATCCGTCGCGTAACGGCATCCAGATTGCCAACAGCGCGCCTGACAGCCTGCAGATTACAAAAGTCGCCTTCGCTGTCGATGCCTGCGAGGCTACAGCAAAAAGAGCCGCAGAAACAGGCGCCGGGCTGCTGTTTGTCCACCACGGCCTTTTCTGGGGGGACTGCACGCCCATAACCGGGCTGCACTACCGCAGAATCAAGGCATTTCTCGACGCAAACCTCGCGTTATATGCGTCTCACATTCCACTGGACGCAAATCAGCTGGTCGGAAACAACTTCGGCATTGCAAAGCGGCTTGGGCTAACTGACGTACAGCCGTTCGGAAGCTGGCGGGGGATGCAGCTCGGCGCCATGGGAACGCTGCCGGAACCGCTTTCGCTGGAAAAGCTTGAAAAAAAACTGTTTCCGGACGGAGAGCATGCACTGCACGTTCTTCCTTTCGGCAAAAAAGAAATCAGAACGGTAGCTGTAATTTCCGGCGGTGCTGGCGATGACTTTGTGCAGGCGGTGCAGGCTGGCACCGATGCTTACATAACAGGCGAAGTCGGGCACGAAGAATATCATCCCATCGAAGAAAGCCACATCAACGTCATTGCGGGCGGGCATTATCAGACCGAAACTGTCGGCGTAAACCTGGTAAGACGCAAGCTGGAAGCAGAATGCGGTATTGAGACCTGTTTTATAGACATACCGACCGGTTTATAAGCCGGTATAGACGGCATGAGCCTTTCTGAATAT
>JAILRG010000091.1 GCA_024698325.1 Treponema sp. | reverse complement strand
GTTGATGCAGCAGGTTCTGTCGGAAACTGGACGAGTATTAAGATTGATGAGACTGAAGGGCATCCTTATTACAACAAGCCTGTCATTGCATACTACAATTCATCTGAAACTGGTGGCAGGGATGCAATTAAACTTGCCGTTGCCAATAATGTTATCGGAAGTATAAGCGCGGGTGTGGATTCAGAAACGAATTACACGGCTACAGGTTGGGAATATATGACAGTGCCGTCTGTGGATCCCGCACAGGGCGGCAGTCCTAAGTTCCAGCAAGTCTGTCTCGACTTCGACTCAGCGGGCATTCCGGTCGTCGGCTATCTTGGCACGAACCTGGAATTCGGTAAGTGGCTTACCGAGTAGCCTCATAAACAGCGACAGCCGGTATTGCAGGTGCAGACCTGCCGTGCCGGCTGTTTTTTTTGTGTAGCTAATGCTGTCGGGTAAAATCAGCGAATTTGTTTGTCGTCCTGCGAAATGGTGGAGTTTGCGGGAACTGAATGCGTTATCCACGTGTTGCCGCCGATAATGCTTCCTTTTCCGATGACAGTTTTGCCACCGAGAATCGTTGCATTTGCATAAATTGTTACGTCATCTTCTACTGTGGGGTGGCGCTTTTTGTCCATCAGCTCCTTTTTAACGCTTAAGGCTCCCAGCGTGACACCCTGGTAAATCTTTACGTTTTTTCCAATAACGCTTGTTTCGCCAATGACGATGCCGGTGCCGTGGTCAATAAAGAAGCTTTCTCCGATGGTTGCGCCCGGGTGAATGTCTATACCCGTCTTTCCGTGTACGTGTTCGCTCATAATGCGCGGTATAACAGGAACTCCGTTTACGTATAGAAAATGAGCTATGCGGTATACGATGATTGCTTCCAGGCCGGGATAGGAAACGATGACTTCTTCGTCGCTTTTTGCCGCCGGATCTCCCTTGAATAAGGCCTGTACGTCGGTCAGGAGCGTTCTTCTGATTTCCGGCAACTCGTTGATTAATGCAACGGCTGTTGTCTCTGCAAGGGTAAAGCAGTGCGACTGTCTCGGGTCATCGGTTTTATCTGTATTTCTGGAAACTTCGTATATGAGCGCTTTTTGTATTTCTTTTGTCAGCATGGTGATGATACAGTTTACGCGCTGGCCGGTTATGTAGCGGATGTTTTGTGCGTCAAATGTCTCTGCGGTGCGGTAACCGGGGAAAATCAGGCTCTGTAAGTTCTGTAGCACTGTTACGACGTTTTCCCTGTTGGGAAAGCTGTCCGGTCCGGCGCAGTTTACGCTGCCAAATTCTTTATATGACAGCAGAATTTTATCAACTAAGGAATCGATGCTCACTTGTAACCTCGTACGCCTACAATATCACAAATCGATTTTAATTACCACTTGAAGTTGCGGTGGGGGCGTAAACGGTGTATCTTTATGCAGGAATTCGAGATAATAAGTCAAAATATCTAGTGTTTGCCCTTGACTAATTTTGTCTCAATAGGTATATTTCAAAAACACATTACGATGTATCTGCTCTTATAGCTCAGTTGGTAGAGCACAGCATTGGTAGTGCTGAGGTCAACGGTTCGATTCCGTTTGAGAGCTTTAACTCTTAAAAACAGGAGATAAATATGTCAAGCAAGAAAAAGGGTTCTGTAGATATCATCGCTCTTCAGTGCACAGAATGTAAGCGTAAGAATTATACTACTACTAAGAACCGCAAGAACATTCAGGGTAAGCTTGAGAAGAATAAGTATTGCCCGTTCTGCCGCAAAGAGGTTCTGCATAAAGAAACTAAAGCAAAATAATTGTGTATTAAGCTGCTGGAAGTCTCTGGCAGCTAAATATATTTCTTAGGCCTGTAGTTCAGCTGGTAGAGCATCGGTCTCCAAAACCGAGTGTCGCGGGTTCAAATCCTGCCGGGCCTGTATTTTTAATCAAAGAGGACTATGATGAATAAAATTTTTGGTTTTTTCAAAGAATGCGGTGTGGAATTAAGAAAGGTTGAATGGCCCAGCCGTGATGATGTCGTTTCCTCTGTGAAAGTTGTTATTGTTTCTACGGTAATTATTGCAGTAGTTCTTGGTGCTCTTGATCTCCTGTTCACAACAGGTATGAGAATTGTGTTCTAGGGGCGTCCATGTCAAAGAACTGGTATATTCTGGCTGTATTTACTGGCCGGGAAAAAAAGATTGAAAGCACGATTCGCAGAATGCTTGATGCTAAAGAGCTGGATTCTGCAATTATAACTGACGTTCGTGTTCCTGTTCAGGAAACTGTAGAAGTTATGAAAAATGGTAAGAAACGTCCTCGTTCTACTGTTTTGTATGACGGATATGTATATCTTGAGATGGATTTACCGGATTTGGGATGGAAAGAAACCTGTTCAGAGCTTCGCAGAATTGACGGAGTTACAGGTTTTGTTTGCACTGCTCCCAGTGCTCGCCCGCGTCCGTTAAGCCGTAAGGATACAGAGTCTGTGCAGGGGCTTTTGGATACTGTTGCCCGCCCTGCTGTTGCTTCTGGGAAGAGTTTTGAACTTGGAGATTTGGTAAAAATCAGCGAAGGTGCTTTTGCTGGATTCTCTGGTAAAATCGAAGAAGTTAATGTTGAAAAGACTAAGCTTCGCGTTCGTGTTGAAATATTCGGCCGTGCTACTCCGGTTGAGGTTGACTTCTCTCAGGTCGAAAAAGTTTACTAATTATTTACGCATAGAATTGAGCAGGAGATAAATCCTGCTCTTTCCTATATTTGGGAGAGACGCATATCCGTTGGATTAAGGCGTTTCGCTAGAACCGGCAGCCTGCATGCAGTGTGTAAGACCGGATTCACCACCAACTAAAGGAGCTGTTTTATGGCTACAAAAAAGGTTACAGCTGTCATTAAATTACAGTGCCCGGCAGGATCTGCTACTCCGGCCCCGCCGATTGGCCCTGCTCTTGGACCTCACGGTGTTTCTGCACCGAAGTTCGTTCAGGAATTCAATGACAGAACCAAATCAATGGAAAAGGGATTGATTATCCCGGTCGTCATTACTGTTTATCAGGACAAGTCTTACACATTCATCCTGAAGACACCGCCGGCTGCTGTTCTTATCAAGAAAGCGCTTAAGCTGGACAAGGGTGCTGGAAACCCGCTTCGCGACAAGGTTGGTAAGCTTACACAGGCTCAGCTTGAAGAAATTGCAAAGACAAAGCTGCCTGATGTAAACGCAAATGACCTTGAAGCAGCAAAGAAAATCGTCGCTGGTACTGCACGCAGTATGGGCGTTGAGGTGGAGGCTTAGTAATGAAACACGGCAAGAAATATCGTGAATCTCTGAAAAAATATGACCCCACGCAGCGCTATGACGTTGCTAAGGCTTGTGAGCTTGTTAAAGAACTTCACTATGTTAAGTTCGATGAAACTGTAGAAGCACACGTTGCACTGAAGCTCGGAAAGAGCCAGACTGTGCGCGATACACTGGTTTTCCCGAATCAGTTTACTGCAGAGAAGAAAGTCCTCGTATTCTGCCGCGACGAGCGTGCAAAAGAGGCTCTGGATGCAGGTGCTGCATACGCAGGTCAGGAATACATCGAGAAAGTAAAGGGCGGCTGGCTTGATTTTGATATCGCTGTTGCTACTCCCGATATGATGAAAGATGTAGGTCGTCTGGGTATGGTTCTCGGTCGCAAAGGTTTGATGCCGAACCCGAAGACTGGTACTGTTACTAACGACATTGCAGCTGCAATTACTGAGCTGAAAAAGGGTCGTACAGAATTCCGCGCTGACAAAGAAGGCATTATTCACATTGCTGTCGGTAAGGTTTCTATGGATCCTGCTAAGGTTTCTGAGAACGTTGCAACACTCCTTGCTGAAATTGACCGCAAAAAGCCGGTTGACGCAAAGGCAGATTTCGTTCGCTCTGTGTCAGTAAGTTCTTCAATGGGCCCTGGCGTTTGGGTTGAACACAAGGTGGAGGCATAATCTATGGCTATCAAAGCAAAAAAACTCCAGCCTGCTAAAACAGCGGCTATTGAAGCTACCAAAGAAGCTTTCTCAGCATACAATGACTTCATTTTTGCTGATTACCGCGGTCTTACTGTAGAGCAGATTACTGCTCTTCGCGACAAGCTTCGTGAAAAGGAAGTTCCGCTCAAGGTTGTTAAGAATAACTTTGCACGCGTTGCTTTCGACGAAATGAAGATTG
This sequence comes from Treponema sp., assembly GCA_024698325.1. Taxonomy (GTDB): domain Bacteria; phylum Spirochaetota; class Spirochaetia; order Treponematales; family Treponemataceae; genus Treponema_D. The sequence continues at coordinate 59,161 of JAILRG010000091.1, read as the reverse complement.
AAGGCGTTGCTGACTATCTGACTGGCCCGACTGCTATCGCAATGGCTAAGGAAGATTCAAACGAAGCTGCAAAAGTCATGTTTGACTTTGCAAAAGATACCCCCGCTCTCAAAGTGAAGGGTGCTTACGTTGGCAACGAAGTGTACGATGCTGCAAAAATCGAGGCCTTCTCAAAGGTTCCTGGAAAGAAACAGCTTATCGCAATGCTTATGTCTGCTATCAACGGTCCGGCTCAGAAACTGGCCGCTACCTTGCAGGCATACGTGGACAAAAAGTCAGCAGAAGGCGGCAACGAGTAGTTGCAGCAGCGTTTTGTTGCAGAAACGCTTTCTGTTACTGTGCGGTCAGACTTCATATCGCTGTCGGACTGTCCGCACAAACACAGTGCTTAGCGCTGTGAATATATAAGCGGATGTAGCGATGTAGTTTATATCGCCCGCTAACATTATTCGGCTTGAAAAACAAGCCATGCCTATTTAGGAGAAGATAATATGGCAGCTCTTACAAATGATCAGATTCTTGACGCAATCGCATCTATGACAGTTCTCGAAGCTTCAGAACTCGTTAAAGCAATGGAAGAAAAATTCGGCGTTACAGCAGCTGTTGCTGTAGCAGCTGGTCCTGCAGCTGGTGGTGCAGCTGCTGCTGAAGAGCAGACAGAATTCACTGTTACACTCGAAGGCTTCGATGCAGCTAAAAAGATCCCGGTTATCAAAGCTATCCGCGAAATCACAGGCCTCGGTCTGGGTGAAGCAAAAGCTCTGGTTGAAGGCGCACCGAAAGTTGTTAAAGAGGGCGTAAGCAAGGCTGATGCTGACAAGATGATTGCTGACCTGACCGCTGCTGGTGGTAAGGCTTCTAAGAAATAACATTTCTTTCGGCAACGGAAGATATGGCAGAACTGAAATGCGGTAGCTTTCAGTTCTGAAAAACTTTATTTTTTGGTTTTTCGCTTACGGGAGAGGTGTATTCTTTTCCCGTAAGCTTTTGTGCGTTAAAAAACTGTTTTGCCGGTAACGGCACTGCCGGTTATTTTGTGCTGCGTGTGTATGTGTGCAAGTTTTGCAGGACGTGCATATCGTGTAGCAAGATAACGTGGCTAAGATCTTCTACAGGGGGAATTGATGTTCGCTAAAACCCGGACAATCAACCGTCAGTACATCGGGAAAGATATCCAGAATTTTATGGAAATCCCGAATCTTATCGACATTCAGCTGTCGTCTTATGAAAGCTTCCTTCAGAAACAGAAGTTGGACAACAAAGAGCCTTTGGAGTGCAAAGGTCTTGAAGGTGTGTTCCGCTCAATCTTCCCGATTGTAAGCCCAAATGGCGATATGTCATTGGAATATGAATTTTATGAGCTTGACGAAGCTGGCATAAAATTTTCAGAGCAGGAATGCAAGAAAAAGGGCCTTACCTATTCAGTCCCCCTCAAAGCTAGAATTAACCTGATTTTCCATTCAACCGGCGCTATCCTTCAGAAGGATATCTACATGGGTGACATCCCGCTCATGACAGACCGTGGCACATTCATTATCAATGGTGCAGAGCGCGTCGTTGTTTCTCAGATTCACCGTTCGCCTGGTGTTATTTTTAATCACGAAAAAGGCGTTTACTCAAGCCGCATTATTCCGTACCGCGGTTCATGGCTTGAATTTGAAATTGACCAGAAGAAAGAGCTTATTTACGCAAAAATTGACCGCAAGAAGAAGATTCTCGGTACAATTTTCCTGCGTGGTCTGACCGATGAAAAGGGTAACGCTCTGTTCGGCACCCGTGAAAAAATCATCGATGCATTCTATAAGACAGAAATCTGTATCGTAGATCCTTCAAAGAAAGAGGCGCTGGTAGACAAAGTTCTTGCCCGTGCGGTCTTTGCAAAGGGAACTGAGGGTACGGATGCAAAACCGCTTTTCAAAGCTGGTTATACGCTCCGCCTGCACGATGTGGACGACTTGATTTCTCAGGGCATCACAGAAATCACGACTATCATTTTTGATGCACGCAAAGTGAAGGGTGACAAGGACGAGCACAATCCGTCACTTGACAGCCTCATGCTCATCAACTGTTTTGAGCGCGAAGAGATTAAGTTCTCAAAAGAAGGTGCAGAAGACGAAGAGCCTTCTCTGGAAGATGCTCTTTCTGCAATTTATGCAGTCCTGCAGCCTGGCGAACCGATGACTCTGGAAAATGCAAAGAAAGACTTGCGCACTATGTTCTTCGAGTCACGCCGCTACGATCTTGGTCGTGTAGGTCGCTACAAGCTGAACAAAAAATTTGATATTTTCCAGGAACCGGTTGATGAAGTAGTGCTTACTCCGAACGACATCATTAGCACGATGAAATATCTGATTAAGGTATACATCGGAAATGAACCGCTTGATGATATCGATCACCTGGGTAACCGCCGCATCCGCTCTGTCGGTGAGCTTTTGACTAACGATTTGCAGAAGGCTTTTGCGCGCATGGATCGTATTGCAAAAGAGCGTATGAGCGTAAAAGAAACTGAGACTATGAAGCCGCAGGATCTGATTTCTATCAAACCGATTGTGGCTCAGATTAAAGAATTCTTCGGTTCATCTCAGCTGTCTCAGTTCATGGATCAGATTAACCCGCTTGCAGAATTGACACACAAGCGCCGTCTGAACGCTTTAGGTCCGGGTGGTCTTTCTCGTGACCGCGCAGGATTCGAAGTCCGTGATGTACACTACACACACTATGGCCGCATGTGCCCGATTGAGACTCCTGAAGGTCCGAACATCGGTCTGATTGTTTCTCTTGCTATTTATACCCGCGTTAACGACTATGGCTTCCTTGAAGCTCCGTACCGCAAGGTTGTAGACGGCAAGGCTACTAACGAAGTTGAGTACCTCGACGCTATGGGCGAAGATAAGTACTACATCGGTCAGGTTACCGAGGATATGAAAGAAGACGGCTCGTTCCCGACAGAAATGGTTTCCTGCCGTCATCGTGGCGACTATTCAACTCGTGCCGCAAAAGACATTCAGTACATGGATGTTTCTCCGCGCCAGGTTATTTCTGTTTCTGCTTCTCTCGTTCCGTTCCTGGAGCATGATGATGCTAACCGCGCTTTGATGGGATGTAACATGCAGCGCCAGGGCGTTCCTCTGTTGTTCCCGGAGCCGCCGTATGTCGGTACCGGTATGGAGCAGAAAGCTGCGTATGATTCAGGCGTTCTGATTAAGTCAAAGCACGATGGCGAAGTTGTGTGGGTAACCAGCGACTGCGTAAAGATTAAGCGTGATGACAATGGTGCAATCGAAGAGTATCAGCTGCTCAAATATCAGCGCACCAACCAGGACACCTGTTACCACCACCGCCCGACCGTACAGGTTGGCGAAAAAGTAAAGAAAGGCGCTGTCCTTGCAGACGGCCCTGCAACATTTAACGGTGAGCTTTCACTCGGTCGCAACCTGCTTGTTGGATTCGTTCCGTGGAATGGCTATAACTACGAGGATGCTGTTCTTATCAGCCGCCGCGTAGTAAAAGAGGATATGTACACCTCTATCCATATCAAGGAATTCCAGACAGAAATCCGCGAAACCAAGCTTGGTCCGGAAAAGATTACCCGCGATGTTCCGAACACCAGCGAGAAGTCTCTGGACAATCTGGATGCTGAAGGCGTTATCCGCATCGGTGCAAAAGTACGCTCCGGTGATATTCTGGTAGGTAAAGTAACTCCGAAATCAGAAACTGAGACTACACCGGAATTCAAGCTCTTGAACGCAATCTTCGGTGAAAAATCACGCGAAGTCCGCGATACATCTCTGCATGTACCGCACGGTGTTGAGGGTGTTGTCATTGACGTACAGCGCCTTAAGAGAAGCGAAGGTGACGACCTGAATCCGGGCGTTGACGAAGTGGTTAAAGTTCTGATTGCCAACAAGCGTAAGCTTCGCGAAGGCGATAAGATGGCTGGTCGTCACGGTAACAAGGGTGTCGTTGCCCGCATTCTGCCGGAAGAAGACATGCCGTACCTGGAAGACGGTACACCGCTTGATGTCTGTCTGAACCCGCTGGGTGTTCCTTCTCGTATGAACATCGGTCAGATTATGGAATCTGAGCTGGGTATCGCAGGCCGCTACCTGAACGAATACTATGAATCTCCTGCTTTCCAGACTCCGAGTCAGGAAATGATTGCAGAAAAACTGAAGCAGGCTGGCTTAAGCCCTGACTGTAAGCAGATTGTTCGCGATGGACGCACTGGTGAGCCGTTTGTTAACCCGATTTTCGTTGGTGTTATCTACTTCCTTAAGCTGCATCACCTTGTTGATGACAAGATGCATGCTCGTTCAACTGGTCCGTACTCACTGGTTACACAGCAGCCGTTGGGTGGTAAGGCACAGTTCGGTGGTCAGCGTCTTGGTGAGATGGAAGTTTGGGCTCTGGAAGCATACGGTGCTGCAAACACACTGCAGGAAATGATGACGATTAAGTCTGACGATATGAATGGCCGCTCAAAGATTTACGAGTCAATCGTAAAGGGTGACCCCTCTTCACCGGCAGGCGTCCCGGAATCATTCAACGTTCTGGTACAGGAACTTCGTGGTCTGGCTCTGGACTTTACGATTTATGACGCAAAGGGACAGAGAATTGCTCTTACTGAACGCGATCAGGAACTGATTGATAAGGCAAACCACGGCTTCGATAAGGAGAATGAAGATGCGTGATATTCAGGATTTTGATAGCCTCAAAATAAAACTTGCCTCGCCGGATGATATCCGCGCGTGGTCTTACGGCGAAGTTAAAAAGCCGGAAACAATCAACTACCGCACGCTCCGTCCGGAGAAAGACGGCCTTTTCTGTGAGCGTATCTTTGGTACGACGAAAGAATGGGAATGCTACTGTGGTAAGTTCAAGAGCATCCGTTACAAGGGTGTTATCTGCGACCGCTGTGGTGTTGAAGTTACTCACTTTAAGGTACGCCGCGAACGCACTGGCCACATCGAGCTGGCTGCTCCGGTAAGCCACATCTGGTACTACAAGTCTGTCCCGAGCCGCATGGGCCTTCTGCTTGACCTGCAGGTTGCAGCCCTCCGCAGCGTTCTCTACTACGAGAAATACATCGTTATCGATCCGGGTGACACAGACCTGAAAAAGAAAGAGCTTTTGAGCGAAGAGCAGTACATGGAAGCTCTCGATCGCTATGGTCAGTCATTTAACGCCGGTATGGGTGCCGAAGCAATTAAAACATTGCTGGAAAACCTCGATCTGGACGAACTTGCTGCAGAACTGCGCGCAAAAATGATTGAAAAGGGTGTAAAGAGCGACAAACGCCTCTTGAAGCGCATCGAAATCGTAGAGAACTTCCGTTCTTCTGGTAACAAGGCCAGCTGGATGATTCTTGACGTGATTCCGGTTATTCCGCCGGATCTGCGTCCTATGGTTCAGCTGGATGGTGGCCGCTTCGCTACCTCTGACCTGAACGACCTCTATCGCCGCGTCATTAACCGCAACAACCGCTTAAAGCGGCTTATGCAGCTGTCAGCTCCGGATATCATTATCCGCAACGAGAAGCGCATGCTGCAGGAAGCTGTTGACGCATTGTTCGATAACTCAAAGCATAAGCGTTCTGTGAAGGGTGCTTCTAACCGCCCGCTTAAGTCTATCAGCGATATGCTGAAAGGTAAGCAGGGCCGCTTCCGCCAGAACTTGCTTGGTAAGCGCGTAGACTACTCAGGTCGTTCCGTAATCGTTGTTGGTCCGGAACTGAAGCTGTGGCAGTGTGGTCTTCCGACCAAAATGGCTCTGGAGCTGTTCAAGCCGTTCATCATGAAGAAGCTTGTAGACAAGGACGTTGTCTTCAACATTAAAAAGGCAAAGATGCTTGTTGAACAGGAATCTCCTGAAGTTTTTGCAATCCTCGACGAAGTTGTCCGCGAGCATCCGGTTATGCTGAACCGTGCTCCGACCCTGCACCGTCTGGGTATTCAGGCATTCGAGCCGGTTCTTGTAGAAGGAAAAGCTCTTAAGCTGCACCCGCTCGCATGTAAGGCTTTCAACGCTGACTTCGATGGTGACCAGATGGCTATTCACGTTCCGCTGACGCAGGCTGCTCAGATGGAATGCTGGACGTTGATGCTTTCTGCCCGCAACCTGCTTGACCCGGCTAACGGTAATGCAATCGTTGGTCCGTCTCAGGACATGGTTCTGGGTATTTACTACATGACTTCAGTTACGCCGAACGCAAAAGGCACCGGTAAGCGCTTTAGTACACCTGACGAGGCCCGTATGGCTGCAGAACAGGGTGCTATTGAATGGCAGGCACAGATTAAGCTTGCAGCTCCGAAAGATTCCTTCCCGGGTCTTAAAGACGGCGGCGTATTCAAGGCTGGCGATGTTATTGAAACAACAGCAGGCCGCCTTGCATTCAATGAAGAAATGCCGGAAGAAGTTGGCTATGTAAACGAGCAGATGGGCGACAAAAAGCTCAAGAAGATGATTGAGTATGTATTCCACAATCAGGGTTCTTGGCTTACGATTCGTATGCTCGATGCAATCAAGGCTTGTGGTTACAAGAACGCTACGTTCTACGGTGCCACACTCTCAATGGATGATATTCTTATTCCGGATGAGAAGAAGCCGATGGTTGATGAAGCGAACAAACAGGTTGAAGAGATTGTCGGTCAGTACTCCAAGGGTATTATTACCGCAGAGGAACGCTACAACCGTGTTACCGATATCTGGCAGCGCACCAACGAAAAGCTTACTGACATCATGTACAAGAACATGCAGGGGCACAAAGACGGCTTTAACACCATCTTTATGATGGCTAACTCTGGTGCTCGTGGTTCTAAGAAGCAGATTTCACAGCTGGCCGCTATGCGTGGTTTGATGGCTAAGCCGAATGGCGATATCATCGAGCTGCCGGTTCGCTCAAACTTTAAAGAAGGCCTGTCCGTTATCGAATACTTCATTTCATCTAACGGTGCTCGTAAAGGTCTTACCGATACCGCTCTTAAGACAGCTGACGCTGGTTACATGACCCGTCGTCTGGTTGATGTTGCACAGGATGTCGTTATCAACGAAGAAGACTGTGGCACAATCAACGGTCTTGACTATACGGCAATCAAGAATGGTGACGAAATCATCACTCCGCTTTCAAAGCGCATTGCCGGCCACTTCACAATCGAGCGCGTTGTCAATCCGGCAACAGGTGAACTCATCTGTGATGTAAACGAGTATATTACCGACGAGCTTGCTAAGAAGATTGAAGATGCAGGTGTTGAAAAAGTAAAGCTCCGCACCGTTCTTACCTGCGAAGCAGAACACGGTGTTTGTGTTAAGTGTTACGGTAAAAACCTGGCACGCAACAAGCTGGTTGAAATCGGTGAGGCTGTCGGTGTTATCGCAGCTCAGTCAATCGGTCAGCCGGGTACACAGCTTACGATGCGTACGTTCCACGTTGGTGGTACCGCTTCTAAGGAAACTGAAGACAACAAGATTGTCATGAAGTATCCGGTTATCGTAGGTGAAATCACCGGTACACACGTTGTTACAAAAGACGGTGACTGGCTCTTTACACGTAAGGGTTATATGAATGCAACCCGCATCATTGACTCTTCTGCTGTCGCAAAGTCTGATACCGTAGTTGTTCAGGATGGCGGCCGTGTTCTGAAAGGCTCTGTCATTATCGAACGCAGCGGCGACAATTTTGTCGCTAAAGAAAACGGATCTGTCCGCATTATTGACGATACCCTGTATCTGGTTGGTAACGAACAGAAGGTTGAAATCGCTAACGGTTCAACGCTGTCAGTCAAGGCTGGCGACATCATCGAGGCTGGTAAAGTTCTCGGTACGTTCGACCCCTTCTCTGAGCCGATTATTGCTGAAGTTTCCGGTTACGTTCATTTTGAGGACGTTATCGCCGGTTCAACGCTTGTTGAGGATGTTGACCCGAACACTGGTGCAATTGAGCGCCACATCAGTGATTTGCACCTGGACGTTAAACAGCCGCGTATCCTTATCACTGATGAAGCTGGTAACGAGCAGGGTAGCTATTACCTGCCGGCCGGTGCTGTTCTGTCAGTTGAAGACAAGCAGTATGTTGAAGCAGGTGTTACACTTGCTAAGATGGCTCTTGCTGCAGCAAAGACAAACGATATTACGGGTGGTTTGCCCCGCGTTTCAGAACTCTTCGAAGCCCGCAAGCCGAAGTCAATCTGTGTTCTTTCACAGATTTCCGGTACGGTTAAGTTCAAGGGAATTACAAAGGGCAAGCGTGTCGTTGTAGTAGAGGATGCGTACGGCAAGCAGTTCGAGCATATGGTTCCGATGACCAAGCGTATGCTTGTTCGCGATGGCGACCACGTAGAAGCCGGCGAGCAGCTGTGTGACGGTTCACCGGACGCACATGATATTCTTGCCATTCTTGGCGAAAACGCTCTGCAGAATTACCTTATGGAAGAAATCCAGCAGGTTTACTCAGCTCAGGGTGTAGCAATTGATGACAAGCATATCGGTATCATTGTCCGCCAGATGCTCCGCAAGGTTGAGATTATTGCTGTTGGCGATACTCGCTTTATCTTCGGACAGCAGGTTGACAAATACCACTTCCATGAAGAGAACGCACGTGTTATCGCAGACGGTGGTCAGCCGGCAATTGCACGGCCGCTCTTCCAGGGTATTACAAAGGCTGCTCTGGCAACAGATTCATTCATTTCTGCCGCTTCGTTCCAGGAGACAACTCGTGTTCTTACGAATGCCGCAATCAAGGGTGAAACTGACAGCCTGCACGGCCTGAAAGAAAATGTTACCATCGGTCATATGATTCCGGCTGGTACTGGTATCAGAAACTACAGAGGCGTAAAGCTTTTTGACAAGGCTGATACTGACCTGGATATTCAGATGGAAGAAATACTGGAACGCCGTCGCGAAGAAAAGGCGATGGAAGCCCAGATGCTTGCAGAACCGATTGTTGATACCGGTTCAGGTGCAGACGAAGACTAAGGTTGTTGACGTACTGCGCTGGAATTCGGTAGAATATGCGAACATCGCCGTCATGTAATGCTTGGCGGTGATGTTCCTACAGTGCATTTTAGACCGGGGTGCTGACCGGCAATAAATAGGAGAATAGGCGATGCCTACAATTAACCAACTTATTCGTAAAGGAAGACAGTCTGTGGCTAACACGACAAAAGCTCCCGCGCTTGAGTCTTGCCCGCAGAAACGTGGCGTTTGCACACGTGTTATGACTGTTACTCCGAAAAAACCGAACTCTGCTCTCCGCAAGGTAGCTCGTGTTCGCTTGTCAAATGGAATTGAAGTTACTGCATACATTCCTGGTATTGGTCACAACCTGCAGGAACACTCAGTAGTACTTATTCGCGGCGGTCGTGTTAAGGACCTTCCTGGTGTGCGCTATCACATCATCCGCGGTACAAAAGATACACTCGGCGTTGCCGATCGTAAACGTGGCCGTTCAAAATACGGTGCCAAGAAGCCGAAGGCATAATAGGAGACTACCATGGGAAGACATAAGAAATCTGTTAACCGTCCGATTATGCCGGACTCAAAGTACAACAGCCCGCTGGTTACAAAATTTGTTAGCCGCATGATGCTGGATGGAAAGAAAGCTACTTGTACAAAGATTATCTACGAAGCTATGGACAAACTGAAGGCAAAGACTGAAAAGGATCCGCTCGAAGTGTTCACAAAAGCTTTGGACAACGTAAAACCGTTGGTAGAAGTTAAGAGCCGCCGCGTTGGTGGTGCTACTTACCAGGTTCCGATTGAGATTCGCGACGCTCGCCGTGAAGCTCTGGCTATGCGCTGGATTATTGCAGCTGCTCGCAGCCGCTCTGGTCACGGTATGGCCGACACTCTTGCTTCAGAACTGATTGATGCATTCAACAACACTGGTTCTGCATACAAGAAGAAGGAAGATACACACAAGATGGCAGAAGCAAACAAAGCTTTTGCACACTATCGCTGGTAGTATCTTACAGAATGCCCGTCCTCTGGACGGGTTTTTTTTATGCCCTGTTAGTTTCCCCTTTTTATTGCCTATAACTATTACATACGGTATACTTTAGAAATGCTTAATGGCATTTCAGTAATTGCGTTTGATATTGACGGGACTCTTTATCCTTCGTGGGCATTGTATCTGCGTGTAGTTCCGTATTTTCTTGCTAACCTACGTTTTTTTCTGCATTACAACAAAGTGAGAAAACAGCTGCATCATACGGCGCCGCTTCCGGATTTTTACGAGTATCAGGGGCGGCTTTTGGCAAAAGAGCTTGATTGTACGGTGGATGAGGCAAAGGAAAAAATCAATAGAATTGTCTATGATGGCCTGAGACCGTATTTTACGAAATTGAAGCCATTTTCTGGTATGCAGGACGCAATTAGAAATATGAAGGCGGCTGGTTACCGGATTGCAATTCTTTCAGATTTTCCTCCGGCACAGAAAGGGAATATCTGGGGTATTTTGTCTGAATGTGAGCTTGTCCTTGGTTCAGAGGAACTGGGCGCATTAAAGCCTTCGAAATATCCCTTTGGGGTTATGGCGCAGCTCTTAAAGACGGAGCCGGAGCATATACTGTACGTTGGAAACAGCAAGCGGTGTGATGTCCGCGGTGCTAATAATGCAGGCATGAAAAGCGCGTTTCTGCTTCCTCTCTGGCGCCGGGTTTTGCACAGACCGTTTCCGGAAGCTGATATTTCCTTTGGAAGCTATCGCCAATTACAGGATATTGTGCTACAATAAGTCGATTTTCCAGCGCTTTCGGCGTTTTTGATATAAGTTTTGGGTGGAATAAAAAGTGATTATCATCTCTATTACAGTATCAGCGGTAATCGCTGTTTTAGTTGTAAGCCTGTTCCGACAGTTGGATAAAGATAATAATTCAATGCACAAGGTAAAAAATTATGCAGATCGCCGCATTGACGAGCTGGATAAGTATTTCCACGAACGTGCAAAGGGGTTTGATACCCTTCAGGCTGATCTTGAAACTCATCAGGCGCAGGCAAATGCCGCAGTTAAGCGTCTGGAAGACTACATCAGACAATACGGCGAGCAGGCAGACGGGTTCGAAAAACAGTTTTCTGCCGTTGAATCAATCGACAAAAAAATCAGCGCTTTCTCCAATGCGCTTAGCGAGCTTATGGAGATGACGGAGCACGTTGAGGAAAACCTTGACCGCATTAGAAAAGAGTCGCTTGTTGTTGACAGAGTAAGCGGCCAAATCGATGAGCAGACCCGTCTGGTCAATAAACTGGAAAAGCGTCTTCCTGTTATTGAGGCTGAGTTTACCCGGCAGAATCAGGACAGCCTGTCGAAGATTGGTACGGAGCTGCTGACACAGTACAAGCTGCGTGCGGATCAGCTGGAAAAAAGCACAAAAGCTGCCGCTGAACGCAGTGCCGCATTGCTTCAGGAGTTGGAACAGAGAATTCGCCAGACGTATGATGAGGCAGCTAAAAAAGCCGCAGAGCTGGAAGATGTTACCTTTAAGAATCTTGCAAAACAGGCTCAGGTCAGAAGTGACGCGTATGTAAAAGCGCTTAACGACAGGCTTGGCGCCATGGATAATGAGCATTCAGCAAAAATCGGCGAGGCGAAAAAGGCGCTTGAGCAGAAGACGACGCAGTTTACAGCCGATACGACTGCCCGTATTACGGCCATTGAAAATGACTTTAAGACTCGCGAGCAGAATGTTGCCAGCCACTTGAATACGGAAATCGAGGAAATCGGCAAGAAGTTTGTTGATTCTTTGGCACAGGCGAAGAAAACTGCCGGCGAACTTGCAAGTGAAGTGAATGGAAACGGCAAAACGCTCGAAACCTTGCGCTCAACGCTGGGTGAGCAGATTGTAGAGCTGCAGAACCGTTACAAAAGCCTGTACGAAAAGGCTATCAGCGATGTGGAAGCGAAAGAGACGGCTTCCTACGCCCGCTTTGCACAGATTTCAGATGAGCACCTTGCGAAGTACAAGACTTCTGTCGAAGCAAAAATCAACACGACAAAGATTGACATCAACAAGCAGGTGACAGACTTGCAGAGCGATGTTTCGGCTACCGTGAATGCAATGCAGAACGATGTTAAAACAAAGGTCGGCTCCCTGCAGAATGACGTGAATCAGCGGGTTGGTACGCTTGAGTCAGCAGTAACGGCTAAAATAGAAACGCTGCAGGATGACGTTAACACGCAGGTTGGCATCCTGAAGAGCGAGGCTGCTTCGAAAATGGATTCTCTGCAGAACGATGTGGAGACAAAGGTCGAGACATTGCAGAGCAGTGTTGAGAAAAAAGTGGAAAACCTGCAGCTTGATGTCGATACGAAGGTTGATTCACTGCAGAGCGGCGTTGACAAGAAGGTCGAGGCGCTGCAGCTTGATGTGGATACAAAGGTCGGCTCATTGCAGAGCGGCGTCGACAAGAAGGTTGAAGCACTGCAGCTTGAAGTGGATACAAAAGTCGGTGCGCTTCAGAGCGGAGTAGAGAAGAAAGTTGAAGAGCTGCAGCTTGATGTGGATGCAAAAGTAGAGTCACTGCAGAATACTGTTGGCTCTAAAGTTGATGCTCTGCAGGCAGAGGTTGAGTCAAAGACCGGTGGCTTGCAGGGTGGTGTCGAGAAGAATGTCGCGGCGTTGCAGGCAGACGTCATGCAGCGTGTAACGGCACTGCAGTCAGAAGTTACGCAGAAAGTCGGTGCGCTTGAAGATTCTGTTGGCGCCAGAGTTGATACGCTTCAGTCGGATGTTGACGGTAAGATTGCCGCTCTGGAAGCAGGCGTCGGCGAAAAGGTCGGTACCTTGCAGCAGGATGTGGACGGAAAGATTGCTGCCCTCGAATCTGGCGTCACAGAAAAAGTCGGAACGCTCCAGTCTGATGTTACTCAGAAGGTGGACAGCCTGCAGAAAGAAGTCGGACAAAAGGTTGAATCCCTGCAGGTGAATGTTACGCAGAAAGTCGATTCGCTGGAATCAGAAGTTGCGCAGAAAGTTGATTCACTGGAGGCGGAAGTCACGCAGAAGGTTGACGGAGTTACCGGTTCCATGCAGACAAAGATTGCCGCATTGCAGAATACGCTTGACGGTTCTGTCAGTGGAGCAGAAGCTACGGCTGAGCGCATTTCCGCGCAGGCAGAAGAGGCGAATATTAAGCTTGTTGAATTCCAGAAGCAGGCTGATGAGAAGATATCCGGAATCAACAGCCGCCTTTCTAGCATGATGAAGACGCTGTCAGAATCCTATGACATCAAACAGAGCGAATTGCTGAGCGCTGTAGACAAGCAGCTTGAAGAATACCGCAAGAACCTTGAGTACCGCTTCGGTAAACTGGATAAGATGGGCGCGGATGTTGATGTGCTGGAGCTGAACCTCAGGCAGGCTATGGATCAGGCACAGAAAAAGGTGCTCGGCGACTTTACGTCATTCAGTGCGCAGCAGCAGCAGCGGCAGAACGAGTTTGAACAGTCAATTAGAGCTAACAGTGACGAGCTTTCAACGCAACTCAGTTCACTTGAAAGCAGTCTGGATGAGATAAAACGCACGGCAACGTCAAATGTCAGCGCCACGCTGAAGGATTTTGAAGAAAACTTCGGCGCTGACCTTAAAAAGCGAAGTGACGCTATTGATGACGATTTGAATCAGTGGAAGCAGAACCTCGACAGCAAGCTGGCCGTTCTGACGGATGATTACGAAAGTCAGCGTCGCCTTATCGAAGAAAAGTATGCCGACGAGCTTAAGGAAGCTCTTGCCGGGCTGCAGGAAAAGAATCGCGAGCAGTCTGAGCGGGTGGAGTCCTCACTTGCGAAGAACGCCCAGGACATTCAGCAGCAGGTTTCCGACATCGAAGAATCAATCCGCAGCTTTACCGAACGAACCCGGTCAGAACTGCAGGCTGCTACCGGCCAGTCTGACGGCTTTGTTAAAAATGCGCTGGAAGGCTATAACCAGCGCGTAAACGAGCTGCTCGCCAAGTTTGAGAAAGAGACGACTGCCCGCATTGACAACATGGAGCAGGATGTAAAGACCCGCCAGCAGGCAAACAGCGAAAATATCGAGGCTGTTGTCAACGACTTTAAGGCATGGCGAATGCAGCTTAAACAGCAGTTTGAGCAGACAAAGAACGTGTACGGCACTCAGCTGGGCGGTGTGCAGGAGTCTGCACAGCAGCGTATCGACGAGCTGAAAGGTGCCTTTGAGCGCAACTTTGCCGCGTTCAAGGAAAGCATAGAGGGCGAACAGGCGCAGCTGACAGAGCGAATTGCAAGCCTTACGAAGTCGCTTTCGGAAAGTGAGTCCAGCTACAAGGACAAATCATCTCAGATTGTGGATGAACTGCAGCAGATGTACGAAAACATGCTGACAGAAACACAGCGCCGCGTCCGGGAGCAGAACTCTGATGTGACGCAGCTTCTGGATTCTGTCCGCAAGCAGATTGAGGAGCAGCAGCGGGCAAGCGATACCCGCGAGGCCGAGATGGTGATGAAAATGCAGAACGATGCAACGGATCTGCAGAGCCGCATGAGCGAAATTGACAAGCAGGTAAAAGCTTTCAGCGCGCAGATGCAGGTGTACCAGAAGGCGGACCAGCTGCAGAGCCAGCTTGACTCTCAAATCGCAGACCTTAAGGGCGAAATCAGCAAGATAGAAGGCTACCAGTCTGTCGTACAGGGGCTTGCGGCGCACTTTACGACAATTGAACGCATGAACGAAGACGTCAATCAGAAGCTGACAAAGTTCCAGAGTGAAAAGAATCACATTGATTCGCTCGAACGCAATTTTGAACATCTGCAGGCGTTAAGCGGAACGATGGATGAAAAAATTAAGGACCTGGAATCTAGCAGCGACAAACTGCAGCGCCTGGAGCTGTCAGTGCGCAAATTCCAGGAAACGCTCGGCGACATTTCAAGCCGTTACGACAGGCTTGAAAAGAAGCAGACGGTCATTGACCAGGTGTCCGGCGAAGTTGACAAGACGTTCGATTCACTTAAAGAACTGGAGCAGCGTTTGAACGAAACGAGCCGACAGGCAGGTGCATTGCCGGATTCTGTTTCTGCAATTCAGCGGCAGATTGATATGCTTATGTCTAACCACGGCAGAATCAATGATGCGGTTGATAAGCTTACCAGCCTGCAGTCAATTCTGGAGGAGACGGAAAAACGGGTCGAGCAGATTAAGACGAGCCGCGAGGGTATTGCCCGAAGCGAAACCCGCCTGCAGTCTCTGAGTACGGACATAGACAAGAAGATAGAGCTTCTTGCCAAGGTCAGTCAGGCGGTTCAGCGCAATGAGCGCATAAGCGAACCGGCTGCAGCTGGAGCTTCAGAGCAGGCTGCGGGTGGACTCAGGCCTTCAGACCGGGATGCAATCGTAAAGCTGCACCGGCAGGGCTGGAGCATTGCGGAGATTGCCCGGAGCATGAAGCGCAGCGAAAGCGAGATAGAACTTGTGGTAGAAATGGAGCGCTAACAGCTCCCTGTAATAAAAGTTCTTGTAATAACAGGAGACGGCGGTGGCCAAAGGGCTTCCGCCGTTTATTTTTTCTGCGGAATCAGGATGATGAGTGCGAGCGCCAGCAGGTAGGGAAGTGAGAGGAGCAGTGACGACGGGATTGAGGCAAAGCCGGGAATGTTCTGAATCGTGGTGCTTGCGTATTCAGCGATGGCAAAAACGAGTACTGCCAGTACGACTATAACCGGATGCTTTCGTCCCAGAAAGACGGCTGCAAGCGCAGTCCAGCCCCTGCCGGAAGAGACGCCGGGTACAAACGAGGAAAGCCGGGCTGTCAGTACGCAGCCTGCAAGCGCGCCAGAGGAAGCGGCTATCATCCACGAAAGGTTTCGGTAAAAGGCGGGGTTCATTCCACGGGCGCTAAGGACGTCTGCAGAACTGCCAGTGATGCGAAGTGCTAGTCCCGTCGTTGTTCCGCGCAAGAGTCCGATGATGAGCGCCACCAGAACGTAACAGAGTGCAGACGTGGCGAGGCGGGTAAAAGCCGCAGAAAACTGGAAGGAGTCATCGTACAGAACGCCGCGTGTCTTAAAAATCAACGCAGAAAAGAACGTCGTGAGAGCCGCAAACAGCAGGTTCATGGCAAGCGAGACGAGAAACGGATTTGCGCCGAAATGGGAGGCGGTTTTGTCCATGCAGAACACGAGGAGCGTGCAGAGCGTGACGGAAAGCAGCATTCCGGCGGCCAGGCTTCCTGTTGCCAGCGTGAGGGCATAGCAGAAAAAGCCGCCTAAATTGATGACATGCTCCATGAACATGGCAAGCCGGCCTGCGTATTCAGAAACCAGCGCTCCGAGCGTTATCAAAAGAAGTGGAGCTGCTATTATGAAAATTGAAAGTACCATGCTGTTATCTCCTTGTAAAATCTGTGCTGCTGCCGTCTCCAGGGAATTCGTTCCTTCATTTTGGTTTGACGAAATCGGCGCCTTGCAGGATGCAAAACCGGACGGCCTTCGGCTGAAAAACCCGTGGTATCAGCCCGGCTCCTTTTGGAAAAAAGGAATTGCGATGGCGAACAGGACGACTCCCTGTATGATTCCGCTGATGTCGAAACCGAAGCCCTGTGTCAATGCGACTCTGCCGGCAGACGTGTACAGCCAGGAAAGCACAAGCGCAGAGGGGATGAGGGCGAGTGGCCGCGCCGACACAATGAGCGCACAGCTTAGCCCGTTCCAGCCCATGTTGACGTAAAAGTCCTTGTGGCAGGTGTAGTAGGTGCCGCAGACTGCGAAGAAACCTGTAAGCGCATGGAGGGCGCCGGAAACGGCAAGGGGGCCGAAGCTTGCTGCTGTGGAGGAATAGCCTGAGGCGCGTGCAAAGAGCGGAGCTTTACCCCAGATGATGGTATGGCGGCCGGCTGTGGTGTGTGCAAGGAAAAGCCAGAGGGCGAGACAAATTGCGCAGGCAAAAAAGAATGTTACAGTCAGTGGTGACGGCGCAAGAAGGCGCGGCAGGCGGAACGGCTCCGGGATGTAGGGAAGGGCAATCAAATGCTGGCCTTCAGTGCGTCCGTTCATCGAGGAAATCAAAAGGCCGTCGATAAGGGGAAGGAGCGCTGCAGAAACTAAAAAGGATGTGAGCAGGACTTGAGCGCCGCGAAGTTCCTTCAGTAAGGCAGAAATTGCTGCAAGCAGCGCACCTGTTGCAAGTGCGGCAAAGAGGGCAGCCGCGCAGGCTGTAAACACGCCGGCAGAGGAGGCCCAGCGGCTTCCCAGAACAAGCGCCGTAACATAGCCCCCTGCATATACTTGCCCTTCGCCGCCGAGGTTCATATTACCGCTTTTCATGGCGATAGCAGCTCCAGCGCCAGCTGTCATCAGAAATGCAGCCGTATTCAGCATGGAGCCGAAATAGTAGGTGCTGGTAAAGGTGCCGGTAAACAGGGATACAAGCGCCTGCGAAGGGTTTTTCCCGCAGGTAATGATGATGAGTATGCAGACGGCAAGTCCGGAAAGAGGCGCCAGAATTGAAGAAAGCGGCGGCCGTTTGATTGTGACGGGAAGAAATTTCATGTTGAGGCTCCTTGGTCTGCGGGAAAAGATTTGCGGCAGATACCGCTTTCCAGTGCATAGACGCGGCGGCAAAGCGATAGCGGGAAATCTGCGGCGCCGATAATCAGAACGGCTTTCCCCTGGGATGCAAGCTCTACGGCAATTTCTGTCATCTTCTGCTGGCCGTTTTTGTCGAGGCCCTGAAGCGGATTACAGAAAATGATGAAATCAGGTTGCTCCGATAGTTCCCGCATAAGGATGAGACGCTGCATCATGCCGCCGCTCAGGTTGCTGGCTTTTTCCTGCGGCGTGATGGAGACTCCGGCCCGGGTAATCAGCTCGCGCGCATACGCGTCGGGCGATTGGTGCAGGGATGAAGGCAGGTAAACAGAAAGCATTTGCGAAATCGTAAGCGCTGGATTCGATGCCCTGAAGGTGCGGTCGCTGGGAACTATCGCCGTCCGGTGCTGGCGCAAAAAACGCGCGGTAAGCGGCTTTCGAGACAGATTGAATGAATACGGCTTGGTTCTGCTTCCAGAAGCGCGGGGAATGAATGTGGCGCTTCCGGTTGAGATCCCGGAAGACAGCCCCGTTACGAGGTCCTCGAGCGTGTCGAGGGCTGCTTCCTTTAAGCCGGTTACCGCAGTGATTTCGCCGTAGTGTACTTCGAGCGACGCTTCGAGCAGGGCAGGCTTGTTTTTGGGGCGGCAGGAAACCCGGTCGAGTGAAAAACAGAGCGTTGCTTGCTGGCCGCTTGTGCTGTCAGCAAGTGGGGTGGAGGAAGCAGCCGGTGCGCTTTTAGGGCCGGCGTTTGAAAGGCTGCGTAATTCCTCTTTATTCGGCTTCAGCGCACGCTGCTTACGTACTGACTGGCTGCTTGTAGACGCGCGGTAGGCACCGGGGCTTTCGTAGCGGGCTTGCAGCCTGCCTTTTGTCAGCATGGTTACCGTGTCGGCGTATGTTTCGGCTTCGGCATTGGAATGCGTGATGACAAGTACGGTCAGCCCTTCAGCAACCGAGACGCGCAGGTGCTCATACAAATGCATGCGCTCGTCCATGTCGAGGAACGCAGAGGGCTCGTCGAGTATCAGGAACTGAGGCTTAAGCAGCAGCGCGCCCAGAAAGGCGACGTAAAAGCGCTGGTTACCGCCTAAGTCCTGAACGGGAACTGCAAGCGGAAGATTTGGCGCCCACAGTTTGCGAAGCTCGTCAAGCTCTTTTAGTTTTTGCTGAATCTGCTTGCGGGTCGGTCGCTCTCCTGGAAAGCCTGAAAGCTGTAGGATTATGTTTTCGCGGGCTGTAAGGGATTGGGCAAGGAGAGGTCGTTGCTGGACGATGACAATTCCCCTGGAAAGCGCGTCACGCGGCCGTTCAAAACGAGCGGGTTTTCCGTCTATCAAAAGCGTTCCGTCTGTCTGCGGAATGGAACCGGAAATGATTGCTGCCAGCGTTGATTTTCCGGCTCCGTTTTCCCCAAGAAGTGCATGAATCTTTCCGCTTTCGAAGCGGGCAGAAACGCTGTCGAGAGCGGTTTTGAGCGGATATTTTTTACTCAGATTCTGGACTTCTATTGTCATTAGAGTTTTGGCACCTCAATGTTTCCGCTTGTAAAGTTCTGCAACAGCTCGCTCATCTTGTCGCGGACGGATTGCGGAACGGTGCTGATGTACAGCGGGTTTTTGTCGTCAAATTCAATGTAGCCCTGCTGCAAGCCTACGCGGAGCGTTTTTCCCCAGACCGTTTTTCCGTTCAGAAAGTCGTCTGTCACCTTGCGGGCGGCATACTGCTGTTTTGTAAAGCAGGAAGAAATTATGGTCCCCGGGGCTTTGCTGAAGGCGCCGCTGTCGTTGTACGCGAGGTAAATGCCGTGCTCCCTGGCGCTTGAGATGATTCCCTGCGCGGCGCCACCACATATCGGCAGTATGACGTCCACGCCGGTTTGAATCAGCGCATCGGCGATTTCAGATCCTTTTGAAGCGTCGTACCAGTTACCGACGATGCGAAAATCGCAGGTTGTGCCGGCGACAGCGTCAGAAGCTCCGCGTGCAAAATAGGGAAGCATGATGCCGTTCATTGCGGGGTATTCCTGACCTGCAATCAGCGCGACTTTGTGATTTTTTGACATCAGCGCGGAAATATAGCCGGTAAGGTAGCATTGTTCGCGCTGGTCGTAGTCGACGCAGGCGATGTTCGGATTTCCGTCGAGTGCGCCGTGCAGCAGCAGGAATTTCTGGTCGGGGAATTGTGCTGTCAGCGGCACGCATAGCTCTGGCAGCGACTCGTTGGAAGAAATAATCACATCGTAGTCGCCGGTGGCAGAGAGGGCTGCAAGCTTCGTTGCCCATTCTGCCTGATTGGTTCCTGCTTCCATAACGGTGAGTTTTACAAGTGCCGAAGAAGCGGCGCCGGCCTGGGTGAGCGCCTCGTTATGAGCATCGACCGCTTCGGTGACGCCTTCTGCAAGCTTTGCATAGGTCGGTGAATCGGCCATGATGCCGGGTATAAATACTGCTATGGAAGGGGCTTTTGTCTTTGTCTCGCGGCCGCAGCTGGTGAAAGCTATGCATGCTGAAAGTAAAAGTGCTTCTCCTGCGGTCTTCAATATGCTTTTGATGGAATGACTCATTTGTGTAAATCTCCTGGGTGAATATTAGTATGGAATCGCATAAGCAGGGCTGTAAGCAATTCTTTCTCTTCTTGCTCAAATCCTTTGTAACAGGTTTGCAGAAGCTCGGTGGAGATACGTGCAGTAGTGTCTGTGTAAAGCCGGCCTTTTTCTGTCAGTAAAACATACTTTTTCCGGCTGTCAGCTTCGTCTTTTTCGAATGCTATCAGCCCGGATTTTTCAAGTTTTCTGACAAGCACTGTTGTCGTGGACTTATCCCGGTTAATCTTTTCCGACAGTTCGCCTAAAGTCAGGCGGGGTTCCCGGGAAAGCCTGAAAAGAATAAAACCGTGAGATGACACTAGTTCAGGAAGTCCGTAGTCCTTCATTTTCTGCTGCAGGAAGTCTGCCGCAGTAGAATGAATGCAGGAAATCAAGCTGACAACCGAGGTAACATCGTATTCCATGATGCGAGTATAGCGGGATTGTACGCTGTTTGTAAATAGTTTGATATAAAACTATTTTTTTTGCGTGCTGGGTGCGTCCCTTGACTGCTGCTACTCGGCTACAGCTACCTGCTTTTTTTGGTGACAGTCACATCGAAGGAAAGGCGCTGTTCGTTTCCCTGCCAGTCTGTAATCACAAGCGTGCCGGTACCGCTCTTCCCGTCGGAGCGCACATAACAGCCGGCCATGCCGCCTTTTAGAGATACGGCTTTCGGTCCTGTCAGGAGAATGGCACCTTCGGTTCGCAACGTAACCGCTTCCTGACAGTAAGGCTGCACGTTTCCGTACTCGTCTAGCGCAAGAATCTGAACGGAAGCCGTGTCGTATGTGGCATCTTCTGTTAGCGTAAGGCGGCGGGCATGCGCCTGGACGTGCACGTTCTGGGCGGCTGTTTTTACGACAGTCTGCACGCGTTTTCCTTCCCGGTAGGACTCAAACGTATATTTAACCGATTCTCCGCCCCAGTTCCCGATGTATTTTCCGTAGAGCGTGCGAAGCTTATTCGGGTTTGTTACGCCTTTAAGCCAGAGATGCAGCCCCTTGCAGATAAAGCGCAAGGGGAGCCTGTCGACACCGTATTTTTGCAGCGCAAAGAGCATGGCCTTCATTGGCGCTGAGTATTTTTCGGAGATGCCGTCTTCGTCAACAAGGCGGTGGCCGATGTAGTCGTCTATAAGAATCGGACCGTGCCTGAGGTGTTTGTACGGAGAATCGGAAGCCGTGTATTCTTTGATGAAAATGCCGTTAACGTACATTTTGACGCTGTCAGCATTTGTGATGATGTACACATCGCCGCGTGCTCCACCTGGATGCTCGCCGATGTCCATGCTGGAAGTAAGCACGAGAACGTCACCGACGACGGAGGCTTCTTCCTGGCTTCTGTAGACAGCCGCGGCTGTTTTCGGGTTGCGGAACATATCCATGACGCCGTGGTAGCAGATGTAGTCGCCGGAACCAAAGTCTTTGTGCGTGTTGTAGTCGGTCATGCACCAGCCGCTTGCGCCTGCGATTTCCTCCCTGCTGTAAACGGCGTCGAGCACTTTTGCGTGGCGAAGGGCGTGCTCCGTGCGGTGGGATTCGCAGTCGAAGCTTTTGGTGGGGTACATGTGGCCGTTGTATTCGCTGATAAGATAGCCTTTTTTAGTGGCGGTCACTTTCTTTTTCGGAAGGCAGCCGGCGTTTGGCCCGTAACAGCTGAAATCATTGAAGGTGTAGACATCTTCGAGAAGATGACTTTTCTGCAGGAACCGTACACCGCCGGTAGGGCGTGTGGGGTCGAGTTCTCTGGCAGCGGCGTTGGTACGCGTGTACAGCTCATCATCATCCATGCTTTCGTTGATTCTGACGCCCCAGAGAAAAATTGAAGGGTGATTTCTGTACTGAAGGACCATGTCCCGGACGTTCTGCACCGCCTGCTCTTTCCATGCGCTGTCGCCGATGTGCTGCCAGCCGGGTAATTCCGTGAATACCAGAAGCCCGATTTCGTCACAGCGGTCGATAAAGTGCTGGCTCTGCGGGTAATGGCTTGTGCGGACTTCGTTCAGTCCCAGCTCGTATTTAAGGATGTCTGCGTCTTCGCGCTGCATGGAGCGGGGCATGGCGTAGCCGACGTAGGGCCAGCTCTGGTGGCGGTTCAGCCCGCGGAGCTTGATTTTTTCGCCGTTCAGGTAGAATCCTGATTCATCAAAGCGTATGTCCCGGAAGCCGAAGCGGGTACTAACTTCGTCGATTACGGTTCCGTTGCTGTCGGTAAGGCTTGAGACGAGCGTGTACAAAACCGGATGCGTAAGGCTCCAGAATGCTGCTTCCGGAACGTCGCATGTGCCGGTCGCTGTAAGTGGGGTTCCCTGCTGCTTGCATGAGGAAACAGGCTCTGAAAAATCTGCAAGTGGGATTGTGCTGGGGGCGCTACCGCTTGTGCTGTCAGGAAGTGGCAGCACTTTCTGGTGAATGTAAAGGCCGGAAGCGGGCTTTTCGTCATGAGCATGCAGCGTGACGTCCGCTGTCAGCCGGGTGCCTTGGGTATGCACAAAAACGTCCTTGATGTGCATCTGTGGGCGCACTTCAAGGCTGACCTCGCGGTACAGGCCTCCGTAGGTCATGTAGTCGATGACAAAACCAAACGGCGGCTGGTTCAGGCTTTCGTGGCTGTCGACGACGATGACGAGCAGATTAGGGCTTCCGGCCGGGGCCAGGTGCTGCGTTATGTCTACAGTAAAGGCCGTATAGCCGCATGCGTGGGTGTACAGGTGCGTGCCGTTCAGGTAGACGTCGCTTTTGTGGGCGGCGCCTTCGATATTCAGCAGGATGCATTTTCCCTGCCAGCTGCTTTCTGTCGTAATGCTTCGCCGGTATATGACTTTCTTTTGATAGAGCGAAGTCGGAAATGCGTTAAATGGGGTTTCTGCAACAGTGTGAGGCAGCCTGACTTTCTGAAAAGAGCCGGTGTAGGCCGACGAAATCATGTCATCGGTATAATCGGGAGCGTAGTCCCAGTCATCGTTTAAAAAGAATTTTGCCATAACCCATTGTAAGTCAGGAATCGCGTTTTGAGTAGCCGTCAGTGGAATTTATGTGTGCTGACAGCTGGGGCTTGTAAGCAATCTTGTCTATATGCTGCTTCTCCGCTAAAATAAGACGAAGTTTTTTTCAGGGTAAGCCTGTACGGAGACCAGTATGCTTTCAGATATTGAAATTGCACAGAAGAACACGATGATTCCTGTTGCCGAGGTGGCGGCAAAAGCCGGTATTAAGCCGGAAGAGTTAGATTTATATGGCACATACAAAGCTAAGCTAACGATGAAAAAGCTTCGCGAACTGCAGGCAAAGTCTGCCGATGAAGCAGGACGCGGAAAGCTTATTCTGGTAACTGCTGTAACTCCGACTGCCGCTGGCGAAGGAAAGACCACAGTGACCATCGGTCTGGGAGACGGACTGCGCAAAATCGGTAAAAATGCAGTCATTGCGCTGCGTGAGCCTTCGCTCGGTCCTTGCTTTGGCGTAAAAGGCGGTGCCTGTGGCGGCGGCTATGCACAGGTCGTCCCGATGGAAGACATCAACCTGCATTTTACCGGCGACATTCACGCGATTACGGCCGCCAACAACCTGATTGCAGCTCTTATCGACAATCACATCCAGCAGGGAAATGCGCTCGGCATCGACCCCCGCACCATCAGCTGGAAGCGCTGCGTTGACTTAAACGACCGGGCACTGCGCAACATCGTTGTCGGCATGGGCGGCCGCACAGACGGCGTTCCCCGCGAAGACCATTTCTGCATTTCTGTTGCAAGCGAAATCATGGCGATAATCTGCCTTTCCCGCTCGATTACAGAACTTAAAACCCGCATCGACAATATTACGATTGCCCAGAATTACAACAAGGAGCCGGTGCGCTTTGGCGCGCTTAAATGCACGGGCGCTGTTGCAGCTCTCTTAAAGGACGCGATTCGCCCGAATGTGGTGCAGACGCTTGAAAAAACGCCTGCCTTTATCCACGGCGGCCCCTTTGCAAATATCGCCCATGGCTGTAACAGCGTAAACGCAACGCTTTCTGCCCTTGCTTGTGGTGACTATGTGGTGACCGAAGCTGGCTTTGCCGCTGACCTTGGCGCCGAAAAGTTCATGGACATTAAGTGTCGCGCAGCCGGACTGAAGCCCAGCGCTGTCGTCATTGTTGCGACCATCCGCGCCCTTAAAATGCATGGCGGCGTGGCAAAAGCGGACTTAGGCAAGGAAAACCTGGCATCCCTGACCCTAGGCTTTGAAAACCTGCGCGTTCATATTGAAAACATCCGCCAGTATGGCGTTCCCGCTGTCGTTGCCATCAACCGCTTTGTCAGCGACACGGAAGCAGAAATCGCGCTGATTAAAGAGCTGTGCGCCAGAGCCGGTAGCGAGGCTATCCTCTGCGAATCCTGGGAAAAAGGCGGCGAAGGCGTAACGGAGCTTGCTGGCAGGGTTGCAGAAATCTGCGACAGCAACAAGGCTGATTTCCACTGCCTGTATGCAGACGAGCTTCCGTTAAAGGAAAAAATTGAAAAGATTGCAAAGACCATCTATCGGGCTGGCAGCGTGGAATTCTCTGCTGCTGCCCTTAAAAAGCTCGCTCTCTTTACAGAGCAGGGCTACGGCTCTCTTCCGGTCTGCATTGCAAAAACGCAGAATTCAATCAGCCATGACCCCAAGGCGGTGGGCGCTCCTTCTGGTTACGCCTTCCCCGTGCGCGACGTGCAGCTCTACAGCGGCGCCGGTTTTGTGGTAGTGCTTGCCGGAGACATCATGACCATGCCGGGACTTCCGAAACTGCCCGCTGCGCTCAACATTGACGTTGATGACGACGGCCTTATCAGCGGACTTTTCTAATCAGAGATGAGGAATCAGGAATGTTGCCTACCGTAACAGCTCTGATTCCTGTCAGGAGCCTTTATGTTTCAATTCTTCTTCAAAAAAAATTTCTGCGACGGCTGGGATAATCTTTTTATGCTGATTGTGACGAATCTGTTTTCGATTGCCCTGGGCCTCGGCGGAGCCTTTCTCTTTGCAATTTCTCTGGCGACACACCAGATTGTCTCTGTGCTGGTCCTTATGGCATGTACCGGAGTGCTGATGATTCCGATATTTGCCTGGGGCGCAAATGCACGAAAGATTGCTGACTTTAACACGCCGACCTACGCGACTTTTTTTCGCACGATTACTGTTGTCTGGAAGGCGGCTTTCCTGTTCGGTGCACTCTTTTCTCTGCTGCTGGTAGTGGTTAGCATAGGTATACGCTATTACCTGCAGTTGTTTGCTTCCGGCAGGCTTTTCGGCCTTCTTTTTGCGGCGCTTTTGTTCTGGTTTCTCTTTATCTGCCTGCTTGCACTGCAGTGGTTCATTCCCTTTTATTTTTTGCAGGAAGAAAACACCTTTATAAAGTGCCTTAAAAAGAGCTTCATCATTTTTTTTGATAATCCGGGCTTTACCTTCGTGCTTTTTCTGCACAACGTGCTGCTTCTTGCAGTGTCGGTCATGCTCTTCTTCTTTGTTCCGGGAACCAGCGGCATTGTGCTTGCACAGACAAACGCGCTGCGCCTGCGCCTCTACAAGTACGACTGGCTTGAGGAAATGGAAGCAAAAGAGCCTGGTTTTTCTGCCAGCCGCGATAAGCGCGCCGAAGTTCCGTGGAATGAACTCCTTGCAGAAGACAAAGAGATGCTTGGCCCCCGCGGCTTGAAGTCATTCATCTTTCCGTGGAAATAAGAGTGAATGCTGAGTGTATAAAAAAACCGGTCTTGCGACCGGTCTTTTTTTTGCTTACTTGCAGCTCAATCGGTGGGCTGCAAGTAAGCACTGACGGGAGTTTTACTCCCGCCGTTTATGGAATAATCGACGGAAGGTCGATTATTTTTTGCTGATAAGCAGTGTCTTTGCGTCGAGCTTAAGAATAGCGCCCAGATCTTTCTGGTCGTGCATCTTGAGCACGTTCACGCCAACGCCGTCTGTTGACGGATCGAGGTGAACGACAGCTGCAAAGTATTTTTCGAGGTTTGCAGGAACTGAATCAGACAGCTTGCTTCCCTCTGCAGTTGCAGATGTCCAGACGGCAACTTTTTCAGCTGCAGCGTATTCAGCAACAGCTTTTACGTCGTCTTCTGATACTTTTGCAAAGTCAACGCCGTCCATTACAACGCCAGCAACTTCAATACCGCCAGCTTTGAGTGCCTTAAGGGTGCTCACAACCTTTGATACAGAGAAGTTGTCCAGGCTGAAGTTCAGAATGGTGCGGTTGCGAACCACGTCTTCTTTCAGCTCTGCGCTGTTAGAAACATTCTTTTTCTTTGCGATTTCTGCAAAGATTCCGTCATACCAAGAGATGACGTTTGAAGAATGAACATCGAAGCTGACGTGAACCAGCTGTTTTCCTTCAAGAAGAGTGTCCATGCCGAACTGAACCAGCACAGATGTTTTTCCAAGACCCTTCTTTGAAGTAATGATGCCGATTTCGCCTGCCTTCAGGCCGCCGCCAACCGCTTCGTTGAAAAGGCGGATGGTGCTTTTCTCAAATAAATCTTTCTTGTCCATGAACGCTCTCCTTAGGCTTCGCCAGCCTTGCGTTTTGCGGCATATTCCTTGACCATTTCGTCAGCAAGTGCGTTCGGAACGCGACCGTACTTCAGGAACTCCATG
This sequence comes from Treponema sp., assembly GCA_024698325.1. GTDB lineage: Bacteria > Spirochaetota > Spirochaetia > Treponematales > Treponemataceae > Treponema_D. The sequence goes on along the minus strand of JAILRG010000091.1, from coordinate 32,412 downwards.
GTGAACTCTGCTTTACCCTGTGTTGAAGAACGAAGGATTGTTGAGAAGCCGAACATTTCTGACAGCGGAACTTCTGCGTTAACAGTAGACATGTTGTTCTCGTCGCTTGAATCAACGATAACGCCACGGCGCTGGTTAATCAGACCGAACATGTTACCCTGGAATTCTGTCGGGCCTTCGATAGAAACCTTCATAATCGGTTCAAGAATAGCCGGCTTTGCCTTCATGTAGCCTTCGCGGAATGCGCCGATAGCAGCAGTCTGGAATGCGATATCTGAAGAGTCGACCGGGTGGTACTGACCATCATTGATAGTGCATTTTACGCCAACAACCGGAGCGCCAATCAGAGAGCCTTTTTCCATAGCCTTCTTGAAGCCTTTGTCGCAAGACGGGATGTATTCGTTCGGAATTGCACCGCCCTTGATTGAGTCAACAAACTCGTAATCTTTGTCGGAAATCGGTTCCATAAAGCCTGCTACGCGGCCGTACTGACCTGAACCACCAGTCTGCTTTTTGTGAGTGTAGTTGAAGTCTGCGCGCTGTGTGATAGATTCGCGGTATGCAACCTGCGGCTGTGATACCTTAACTTCGCACTTGTATTCGCGCTTCATGCGTTCAACGTAAACTGCCAGGTGAAGCTCGCCCATACCCTTGATGATGGTCTGGTTTGATTCCGGATCAACGTAGGTCTGGAATGTCGGGTCTTCCTTGGTGAAGCGGTTAAGAGCCTTAGACATGTTTGCAGCGTCGCTCTTGTTTACCGGCTCGATAGCTTCAGAAATAACCGGGTTCGGAACGAACATAGATGTCATGGCATAGTTGATGCCGTCTGCACAGAAGGTGTCGCCAGAAGCACAGTCAACACCGAACAGAGCACAGATGTCACCAGGTTCGCCGACCTGGATGTCTTCCATTGCTGCAGAGTTCATGCGGACGAGACGACCAACCTTGAACTTCTTCTTTGAGCGGGTGTTGTACAGTTCCATGCCCTTTACAACGCGGCCCTGGTAAATGCGGATGTAGGTCAATTGACCGAACTGACCGTCGTCAAGTTTGAATGCGAGTGCAACAGTCGGTTTGTCTGCAACGTTGAACAGTTCAACCTGTGCTTCGTTGTTGTCGAGGTCGAGACCGTAGTTGTGAACTTCGGTCGGATCCGGCAGATAGCGCTCAACACCGTCGAGAAGCGGCTGGATACCCTTGTTGACGTGAGCTGAACCACAGAATACGCCGACGAACTGCTCTGCAAGTGTACCCTTGCGGATTGCAGCAATGATCTGCTCTTCTGTCGGCTCTTTTTCTTCGAGCAACAGCTCCATCAGGTCGTCGTCGAAGTTAGAGATAGCGTCGAGAAGCTTTGCGCGGTACTCGTCAGCCTGCTCTTTCATGTTTGCAGGGATTTCTGCAATGCGCAGGTTTTCGCCGTTTTCGCCGTCGAAGTAGATGGCTTTCATGCCGACCAGGTCGACAACACCTTCGAGCTTGTCTTCAAGACCAATCGGAAGCTCAACCATGTGAGCATTCAGACCGAGCTTGTCGCGAAGCTGGTGGCATACGCGAATCGGGTTTGCACCCTGGCGGTCACACTTGTTAACGAATGCGATGCGGGGTACATGGTAGCGCTTAAGCTGGCGGTCAACAGTGATTGACTGTGACTGAACACCTGCAACAGCGCAGAGAATCATAATAGCACCGTCGAGAACGCGCAGTGAGCGTTCAACTTCGACAGTAAAGTCAACGTGTCCGGGGGTGTCGATCAGGTTGATGGTGATGTCTTTCCACTGAACCTGAGTAGCTGCTGACTGGATGGTAATGCCGCGTTCGCGTTCCAGTTCCATGTTGTCCATAACTGCGCCGACGCCGTCTTTACCACGAACTTCGTGAATCGCATGAATCTTGTTACAGTAGAACAAGATGCGTTCTGACGTGGTTGTTTTGCCGGAGTCAATGTGGGCGCTGATACCGATATTACGTACTTTGGTAATATCAAAAGCCATATTGTTTACCTCTCAAAAAGAAATTCCAGTTCTTCCATTGTGTATTATGGATTCTAGAAATCTTACCGAAAATATGCAGGTTTAGCAATAGAGGCATAGCTGGGAGGTATAATAATTACTGATAAAACGTACACATACGGCCTGCGTGTAACACTTGCCTTTACCGCGTCCGGTAATTATAGTGACCGAAATAACAGAACTAAAAATGAAGGGTAGTATGAATAAAATCACGTTTGGCACAGGCGCTCAGGTAACGGCTTCAACATTTTTCAGCCAGGAAACAGGCTTCGGTCTTGTGGAGCAGAGTTCGGTTCCAGGAGCGACCACGGCAGAACAGTCACTTCATAACGGCGGCTGGAACTGCGCACCCTCTTTCTGCGGGGGATGGAAGGACGCTGTCAGGGAAACTGCGTGTGGCGTATATGTTTCTGATGAGCGGAATGTCCTTGTATTTAAAATCGCTGTTCGTTCCTATGGCGTGTACAAAGTCACGGTAACCGTGCGTGCCGATGCCGGAGACATTCGGGGGCTGTCGCTCTTTTCCGGCAGAAGGGCTGCTGTCGTCAAAAATGTAGCCGTGGAAAAAGGCGCTGTATGGACTAAGAGCTGGTATGTGCTTTCAGCTCCGTACATTCCGGCATTTGCGTCAAAGGCAGAGACAGAAAAAGCCATTTACATAAGCGTCAGCGGAAAAAATGCGGGATTTTCTCAGGTTACCGTAGAAAAAGCATCCGCTCCGGTACTGTGGATTGCGGGGGATTCTACCCTGACCGACCAGAATGCGCTTTTCCCGTACTATGGCGGCCGAAGTTGCGGTGGCTGGGCGCAGGCTTTTTCCCGCTACCTTAACGGATTTGCGGTATGCAATTACGCCCATTCCGGCATGACGACAAACTGCTTTCGGGACGACGGTCACTGGAAGCTGATACAGAAATATGCACATCCGGGCGATGTGGTCTTCTTTCAGTTCGGGCATAACGACCAGAAACGCCGCAATCTGTCGGCGGCCGGCGGCTACAGCACGAACCTTCGCCGCTATGTACGCGAAACCAGAGAACTCGGCGCAATTCCTGTCATTGTTTCGCCGTTAAGCCGTATTCCTGCCGAAGACCGCGGCATGCCTGTTTCCATGCTGAAAGCGTATGCGGAAGCCGCGGCGCATGTTGCCGCAGAGCTGGAGGTTCCCTTCATCAATCTTCATGATATGACGTTTGCGTTCTGGTGCGAGCTTAAAGAAAAAGCTGCCACGTATTTTATGCCTGGCGACATAACGCATACAAATGACTATGGTGCAGACTTCTGCGCTTCGCTTGTGGCTCAGGAAATCAAGAGGCTTGCGATAGCGCCGCTAGCTGACAGCATTGTGCCGGATGTTGCGCCTGTTCTGCCGCCGGAACACGAGGTGCTTCCTCCCGCAGAAGCCGCCGGTGCTTCTATTTTTGATATTCCCATGCCCTATGTGGATGCCGGTACAGGAAAAACCCGGGAGACAATTTTGCGGGCTTTCAGGAACGGACTGCTTGATCCGTGCGTGCTGCATGTACACCCGAAGGATATGCTCCCCCGCGCACAGCTGCTCATGGTGTTGTTTAAGGCAATCCGGCAGGGCGGAAAGCGGCCGTATCTTGGCGCATTCGATGATATTTCCCGCTATGAGTGGGATGCCGGGTACATACAGGCCTGCCTTGACGCCGGACTGATTGATGCGCCCGCTTCTGCTTCTGGCGCGTTGTTTTTCCCGGACGAGCCGGTGACAGCAGACTATTTTGCCATGCTTACCGTTCGCGCGCTTGAAAAAAATGTTTCTGTCCGGCAGACGCTTTCTAAGGAACTGTGCCTGGAGCGGGCGCGAAAGCTCGGCCTGATTTCCGCGCAGTGCAGCGCACGCTGCCGCCTGAGCCGGGAACTGTGCTATGGCGGCCTTGTCCGCCTGCAGGAGCTTTTGGACACGGCAGATGCCGCACTGCCCTCTGATGTGGAAATGCATCCGAGTGTCTGATGTCAGAAGGGAAGTGAAAGCGCGCAGCTGACAGCAGTCCGGAGCCTGCCGCAAAGATGCTTTACGATGACCGCTGCGTCAAGCTGACCTGCGGTGCGCTCTTTTGCTTTCCATGTAGCCGTGACTCCGGCGCGCGCTGTGACCATTCTTGATTTTCCGGGGCTGACAGAAAGCTTTGCGGTGAGTATATCCTTTGTTACGGACGTGCTGCTCAGCTCTTGCCGGGGGTAGTGCTTTGCGTCTAGCGACAGGCTCGCTTTTACCGCTTCTCTGGTGACAGTTCCGGTGCAGGCCGCATCATAATACTGGTTCGGAATCGAAGATACAGTGTGAAAAGCCCCTTCTGTATGTATGTACAATGCGGAAACTGAGGATTTTACTGTCAGGCCGGGGCTTTCGAAAGCGAGCGCGGCGCCGGCTTTTTCCGTTGAAAACACATCCGCATATTTTGTCGAAGTCACTTTTTCCTGCCAGATAAGCTGGACGCCTCCGTGTATGGCGGCGTTTCCGGCTGTCAGCAGCTGAACCTGCGTCCGAAGCCCTGCCTGTTTGCGCACCCGGCACACTGTTGAGGAGCCGCCGATGACTGGCGCCGCCTGCGGATTTTCCGCTGTCGTGGGAATCATAAAACCGTGCGCATCAAGCAGGACGCTCTGCCAGCCCGTTCGGATTTTTCCGTACAACCAGACTGCGTGTGTGTCATACGGCGTTTGGTGAACCGCCCCCTGCAGGCAAAGCTTTAGGAGCGGAATAGACATGGTGCTTTCTGCTATGGCTGCGTTATACCAGCCCGGCGAAAAGCCTGCACCTGCGGCCGAAATCGTCGTTGAGTCTTCAAGAAAGAATCTGCCGGCAGTAAGCGAATACCCTGCCTTCACATACGGGCACGGGAAAAGCGTTCCGTGGACAGAGGCAAACGCCGTTTTGTCTTCCTGAAGGCCGCATTCGGCAAAAACGGGCGCTGCTTTTGACTGTATGTTCGCTGTAAGGACTGCTGCCAGCGGCTGCCGGGATGCTGACAGTGTCGGAAGGCTCGCTCCAAGGCCGTGCAGTGCGGTAAAGCTTTTTGCAAGCGGAGAAATAGTGCTTGCTGGAGCCGGGTTTTTAAGGCAGGAAAGCGAGCGGGCAAAGCTTAAGGAGCCGGAAAGCAGGCTGACAGGAATGCTTTTGGAAAAAAACGTGACTTTTGCGCCATATCGCGCGCTGTCTCTTTCGGGAGGGGAAGCGTCTGAAAGGGAACTGTCTGAAAAGCTTTCGTACCAGCGGAAATCAGCGGATGTACATACGAGCTTTATGCCGGTGCTGACGGTGCCGGTCGCAGTATCGGTTTCGGCCGCGTTATCTGGAAGTGGGAGCGTACAGGCAGCGGCTGTCTTCCATTCGGCATATTGGAAGCCCGCTGTCAGGGATGGGCAGAGGCTGGACGGGGAAATGCTGGTTACAGCTGGTGCGGCATTTTCCGCTGTCAGGGAGATGCCGCTTCCGCCTGCAGAACCTTCGGCGTATCCCTGCGGCGTTCCCAAAAAAAACAGCGCTGCCATACAGGCAGCGCCGGGCTTTGCATAAAAGGACAGTATATTCATGCTATCCTTATTGTCGGATACTCGCAGTTTCTACATTTTTTAAGGAAAAACTGCAGCTTTTTTATTTTACGGCCTTTGCAGATGAATTGACGATGTAGCTTTGTGAGTCAGCAAAGCGATCAATCTTAGCCACCTGCGTTTTCCAGTATTCAGCTTCGCTTGAAGTAGTGTAGGGGCCTACGCGCACGCGGTAGAAAACTTTTCCTTTTGCGTCGGTGTAGGTGAAAACCTCGCTCGGAATCTTGTTGGTCTCAAGGGCTGTGCGGGCATCATCTGCGCTTTTCTTTGTTGAATAAGACGCTGCCTGTACCCAGAATTTGTCAGCAATTTTTGAAGCGGGCGCCGGAGCATTTGTTTTTGCGACAGCTTTTTTAGCTGAGGCGGCAGACTTTGCAGAGGGCTTTGCTGCTGACTTTGCTTGCGCGGATGCAGCCGGTTTTGCGCTTGCGACAGCTTTCGGTGCTGCCTTAGAAGCGGAACTGACAGCCGGCTCTGATTCGTAATTGTAGGTCGGAGAAGACTGTGTATAGCGCTTGTCATATACAGACTGGGCTTCGGAAATCTGCGCCTCTGTTGCTGCGTTCTGTGCACTCACATTTGAGCTTACCGTTGTCTTCAATGCATTCAGGTCGATTGTCGTCGTGCTTCCGTTTCCGTAGACAGTCGTGTTGTCCGTGATGACAGTGACATTGCCCGTCTGAATCGGGGCGCCAGTCTGTGCAATGCCGGCATAGCTTTCCTGACCGGAGACAGCGGTTTCCGGAGCCATCTGAATGGGGGAGTCAAAAGGATTTGCCGGTGCAGAAGATGCTGCTGAAGAGCCTTGAAGCGTTGTAAGCCCGAACGGATCTATGGTGCTTGATGCCACCCCGGCATTCGGCATTGTCCACCCGGTATTCGGGTTGACAGCTGCCTGTGCAGCCTGTGCTTTATTTACTGAAGGAGAGTAGAGAATGACCGCGGCTCCCACCACGACCAACAGGAATACGCCGGAAGCGGCAATTACCCACAAAGTTCTTTTCTGTTCCATACGCTAACCTCTTTCCGGCAGCGCTAGGAATCGAGCCTCCTTAGGAATGCTTCGATTTTTTTCTCCAGCGCCTGTATACTGCCGGTATTACTTACTCTATAAATATCGGCATCTGTTTTTTTGTATTTAGCAAAAAGATTGCGCTGCTGCCAGAATCTTGCAAGAATGTGGCGGCTTTTCATGCCGTCGCGTCTCCGTGCGCGGAAAAAACGGACGCAAAGGGGTGCCGTCACAAACAGAATTGCGCTGCATTTTTTCATCGAGGGCGTTTTGTACAGCACGGTCGCGTTTATAACGATGTCCTGCTCCGGGTGCGCTTCCATAAACGCGTCGATGCGCGCATCCACTTCCGGGTGCAGGATGGCTTCGTGGCGATGCAAAAGCGCTTTGTCCGAAAAGAGAAGCGCCCCCAGCGCGCGCCGGTCAAGGCTACCGTCGGCTCGGGTAAGCTGAATGCCGCGCGAGTGCGCTTCCTTGCCAAATTCAGCCAGAACGCGCGCCTGTATGGCCGGGTCTGCCAGCGCCTGATGCACAAGCTTGTCCGCGTCGGTGCAGGCATAGCCGTGCTTTTCGAGGATGTCGGAGACGGCATTTTTGCCTGCCGCCATGGCGCCCGTTACGCAGATAACATGCCGCATATCAGTGGAACAGTCCCCAGTTTGTGCCGTGCTCAATAGAAACGCGCAGAGGAACTTGGAGCGTATAGGCGTGTTCCATTTTTTCGCGGAGCAGGCGCTCAGTGGCTTCTATTGCTTCCGGCGTGTCGGGGCATTCAAGAATCAGCTCGTCGTGAACCTGCAGCAAAAGGCGCGCGCCGGTAGGATTTTCGTGCAGGGCGGCATCCACGTCTATCATTGCCTTTTTCACAATGTCAGCGGCGCTTCCCTGAATGGGCGTATTTGTCGCAACGCGCTCCGCCCCGGCTTTTTCCAGCTTGTTTGCGCTTCGTATGCCGGAAATAGTACGCCTGCGGGCGCTTATGGTTTCGACGTAGCCGTTTTCTTCCGCATTCAGCACCGTTTCGGCGATAAAGCGCTTGATGCCGGCGTACAGTGTAAAGTAATTGTCGATGAACTCCTGTGCACGCGTGCGCGGAATGCCAAGCTCCCGGGCAAGCCGGAACGCGCTCATGCCGTACATGACGCCAAAATTGATTGTCTTCGCGCTTCTGCGCTGCTCCGGCGTAACTTCTTCCGGACTTACCCCGTAGATAAGCGCCGCCGTCGCCCGGTGCACGTCGTTTCCTGCCTTAAAAGCCGCGCACAGGTTCGGGTCGCCGCTCAGATGCGCAAGTACGACCAGCTCAATCTGCGCATAGTCGGCGCTGATAAGCACGGTACCGGGCGTCGCGGTAAACGCCGAGCGGATTTTTCTTCCGGCTTCGTTTCGCACGGGAATGTTCTGCAAGTTCGGGTCGCGGCTCGAAAGCCGTCCTGTCGCCGTGCCAGTCTGCATAAAGCTTGTGTGAATGCGGCTTTCTGCGTCTGCCAGCGCCGGCAGCGTCTGCACGTAGGTGGAAAGCAGCTTGCTCAGCTCGCGGTACTCAAGCACTTTCTGCGGTACCGGGTCCTGTTCGGCAAGCTCCTCGAGCACCGCCGTGTCGGTAGAATAGCCGCGCTTGTTTTTCTTTCCGGGCGCAAGTCCGCGCTCCTCAAAAAGCACTTTCTGCAGCTGCATCGGGGAGGCGATGTTGAACTCGTGTCCTACCAGCGCAAAAATTTCTTTTTCAATGTCAGAAAGCTGCGCGGTAAGCTCCGCCTCGTAGTGCTGCAGGCTGGCTTTGTCGATGTGAATGCCACGCGTTTCCATATTTGCAAGAATCGGAAGCACCCGCATTTCCATATCGTAAAAAAGCGTATTAAGCGATGCCTTTTCCAGAAGCGGTGTAAAATGTCCGTACAGCTGGAACGTAAAGTCGGCGTCTTCCGCACCGTAGTCACTGGCCTTTTCGAGCGGCACATCCGCAAAGGAGCCGCCTTTCGGCACCAGCTCGCCATATTCCGTTCCGATAAGCCCGAGCTTTGTTTCGCCGAGGTACTCAAGACTGTAGGCATTTTTTGCCGGGCGGTCAGGCTCCAAAAGCCAGGCGGCAATCATCGTGTCAAAAATCGCGCAGTCGTAGGAAATTTCGGAAGCATTGGCGTTTTCCGGGCCAAAGAGCTTTCCAAGCCCGTTTGACCAGAGCACCTCAAGGTCAAATTTCGCATTATGCATGACGACAAGCGCGTCGCTGGCAGTAAACAGCCGGGCAATCTGCGAAAGCGCGTCAGCTTTCGGCACCGTGGGGCCAGCAAGCAGGCTGTCAGTAAGGATGAGCGGAACGTATATGCCGCTGCCAGCTCTGGCAGAAAGCGAAAAACCCACCAGATTTGCTTCCAGCGTGTTCAGGCTGTCGGTTTCCGTGTCGAGCGCAACCGCCACCTTTTTCCCCTTCTCGCGCGCCTCAGCAAAAATCGCGTCGATGTAAGCGGAAAGTTCGCCCGCCTCAGTCACAGCGCGGTAATCGCCCTTGTTGCGCACGGCAGGTTTTGCTTCTTCCAGAGGGGGAAGTCTCCCCCTCGCTCCAGCCTGCGCGCTCTGCGCGCCGTCTTCCGCTACCCGCTCTCCTAGGGGTGAACTGTCCGCGCTTTCAACCCCTAAAACCCCGTCGCCGAGAACCTGGGCAAGCAGCGCGTATTGTTTGGCTACAGCCGGTAATTCCCACTCAGTCATTTTCTGGCTGAGCGCCTTGCAGTGCAGGCCACTCGTGCTGTAGGCGGCAGGCTCGGTAACGCAGGGGACGTCGTAGCGCAGCGTAATCAGCTGCTTGGAGAAAAATGCATTGTCCTTGTCGCCGCGGATTTTTTCGCCCACGGCGCCTTTTATTTCAGCGGCATGTTCGTAAATGCCTTCGAGCGAGCCGTATTGGTCAAGCAGCTTTACGGCAGTTTTTGGGCCGACCCCCTTTACGCCGGGGACGTTGTCGGCAGTATCGCCCGTCAGGCTCAGTAAATCCAGGAGCTTTTCTGGCGGCACGCCCCATTCTTCAGTAACGCCGGCTGCGTCAATTTCCTTCCAGATTTCTGCACGGTCGGGCTTTAAGATATGCACGTTCTCGCTTGTAAGCTGCATCAAATCCTTGTCGGCAGAAAGAATGCAGCAGTGGCGGCCTTCTTTTTCGCAGGCGGCGGCAAGCGTTGCCACCACGTCGTCAGCTTCAAAGCCGTCGCAGCGCACCACCGGAATGCCGAGTACGCCCAGCAGCTCTTCTATCCACGGGAACTGCGCCTTTAAGTCGTCGGGCGTTTTCTGGCGGGTAGCCTTGTAGTCGGCGTACAGCTCATGGCGGAACGTCGGCGTGCGGGAATCAAAAGCCGCCACCATGTAGCGCGGCTTGTATGTGCGCAGGATGTGGCTTATATTGCGGAAAAAGCCGAACACGGCAGAGACATTTTCGCCTCTGCTGTTAGTAAGCGGCCGTGTGATGAATGCAAAGTATTCGCGGTAAATCAGTCCGTATGAATCAAGAATAAAAAGCGTGTTTTCGTCGATAAAATCTGCCATACAGGCATTGTACCGTAAAGAAGCGCGCCCGTAAATGCGGCGTTTTTTTAGAGTAGCGGTTTTCTTAAGAATATGTTATACTCACTTAAAAAAGAGAGGCGGTATGGCAAACGCATTTTTAGAAAAAAAGCTGAAACAGATTCCGGAAGAGTTTGCCGGAGAGGTGCTTCACTTCCTGGATCTGCTGCAATATAAAATCAACGCAAGACAAAAGCCCGATCAGCAGAAAACACGCAAGATTGGCGGTTACGAAGGGCAAATCTGGATGTCGCCGGAATTTGACGTGATGTCCCCCTGTTCTGCTTCGGAAGGGGTGTAGCGATGTTCATGCTTGACAGCCGTGTCTTCCTGTGCTCGCTGGATACGTCTCTCCAAACAATTTCACGGCCTGCCGAAACTGTCTTAAAAAATGCCGGCGAGCTTTTTATAAGCATGGCTTCTCTCTGGAAAATTGCAGAAAAAATCAGCGAAGGAAAGCTTACGGTGCCTTTTGAGCCGTCTGAGTTTATGCGCATCTGTGCGGCGCGCGCTATCACCGTGCTTCCTATTACGCCTTCCGAGCTTGATGTGGTAAAAAAGCTGTCGCCTTCATACGGCGACGTGTTTGACCGCATGGTGGCGGCAACCGCCCTTACGCATGATTATACGATTGTAACTAATAATCCCGCCTTTGCGCATTTTGGCGTTCCGACGCTCTATTAGCAGCCTTTCGGTTCGACAGCTCCTAGCAGAGCATGTGCAGCATTCCCTGTAAGCACTCATAGTGAACGCGCTTTACTTTGCCGCCGAACTCCCCGTCTGTATGCACGGTAGTCGTTTTTTCACCCTCTACGTCAAGCGCCGTGCAGTCCTTGAGTACAAAGCCTTTGAGCGAGCCGTGCTTTCCCGCGCACAGGAACGGAAACTTGATGAATGCCATAAAGCTGGAGATTCCCGCGGCAAGGCAGATGGAGAGTTTTCCGTCGTCGCTTTTTGCCTCCGGCGCCATAGGAACTCCGCCGCCTTCTGCCCGAAAATTCATGGCGGCAATAAAAATCAGCTTGTTGAACTCGTAGATTTCGCCGTCGTCAAAGGTAAGCTTGTAGTGCCCGCTGGGGAGCGAAAAAAGCGTCTGTATCGTGTAGATGATGTAGGTGAATTTTCCCAGATGCAGCTTGTTCAGTAGTTTTTTCAGCTTTGTGGTGCTTGCCTTTACGCCGACGATGGCATTTAAGCCCATGCCGCTCGAAATGGCAAACAGACGCTTTCTGTGCACGTCGGGCATCGAGACCATGCCTAAATCGATTGTCTTACCGCCAGTTGCGTTTAAAATGCGCATGAGCGCTTTTACCGGGTCGTGGCGCGGAATGCCGGCGCCGCGGGCAAAATCATTTCCGCTTCCAGTGGGAATGACGCCAAACCGTATGCGCGGAAAGTCTTCAAGCGGAATGCCGTTTAAAACTTCGTTTATAGTACCGTCACCGCCTACGACGACCAGGTTTATAATGCCGCTTTCGAGCAAAAGGATGCGGCGGGCAAGGGAAGAAGCGCCGTTGTCGGCTTCGGTATTGACTGCTTTATATGCGATATGATTTTCGTTTAGGGCATTTTCTACGGCGTTCCAGGTAAGCTTTGCCTTGCCGGAGCCGCCATGCAGGTTCACGATAAAGTAATACATACGGCGATTGTAGCACAGTGCGCGCGAATGCGCTATGCGTGTGCCGGGCAGAAAAAAAAGGCTCCCTGTCGGTGCGAGATTTCGCGCTGTAGGGAGCCTAGGGGCGGGCGGCGGGAGGAAACGGTGCGTTTCCAGCGCCTCCTGGCCGCTATTTCGTAAAGTCTTCTGCCGCTTTTGTCAGGCGGTCGGCCTGAGCCTTTGTGATGTAGAACAGATACGGCGTTTCGCTTGAGGCGCACAGGTATTTTGCGTCATCTTCGCTTCCAATTTTTGCCATAACAACAGACACGCGGTTAGAGCCTGCGGTAAGCTCGACGCGGCATTCGCTGTCAGCAGGCATTTCTGTCGCTGCGTCTGCCCAACTCTGGGCGGTAAGGTTTGCAATCTGGCCTGCCCATGTGCTGATTTTAGCTGAATCGGTGTTTTCGTTGTCCGAGCCTTCGAAAGCCCAGACTTCGCCGGATTCGCCGAATGCCTTGTTTACCGTAAAGGTTCCCTTCTTGCCGCTTACATGAATCGCAGAAAGTTCCTCTGCCTTAAGCGCGAAAATCTCTTTGCTGCGAAGTGCGTCCTGTGTTTTTCCGAACGTGTCGCGCAGGCTCCCTGCTGCAAGGTAGATGTCGCTTTTTGCGTCCATGCGCAGGTATGTCTGGTCGCCGGTAGAGGCTGCTTTTCCGATGTACAGCGTGCGCACTGCTTTTTCGCCGCTGAATGCCGTTACGGTAATGGCGGTGTTGTTGTCCATGCCGAATCTCTGCAGCGTATCTTCGCCAGAAGAGCGGGTGACGGTGCCGAGCGTGCGGACGCTGGTGATGCCGTCAACGATGTCTTCTACAAGTCCTGCTTCTGTTACGTAGCCCTGTTCGCCGACCGTCCAGCTGCTGCCGTTTTTGTTCAGTACGACAGTGCCGCTGGCAGCGGAAACAAGGGTAATGCGGTCAAGCGTCTGGGCATCCGCTGCTTTTAAACTGAATGTTTTTATGGGTGAGCGGCCTGCTGCAATCAGCTGAACGATATATATGCACAGTAAAACGACTGCTAGCGTAGATAAAACAATTTTTCTTGTTTTCATTTAGACACCTCCCGTGTGTCATCGGGATTATATTCCATGCGGATGCTTCTTCTGCGGGCATTGCGCACCTGCCAGACGATAAAGCCTGCCAGTACGACCAGCACGACAAGACCGAACTGGTTGAAGTACTTTGCGATGTTTGCGCTTGCGGCGCTGCGTGCCTTAAGTGCGTTCAGGGAGAGTCCCTTTGTGCGCATGGTGCACAAATCTTCCTCGCCGTTCATGTAGTCGATGACGTTGCGTACAAAAAGTGCAATCGGCTGGGTTCCGGCTTCATCAATAAGCTGGCCGGTGGTTAAAAGAGAAGAGCCTGTTACGAAGATTTTTCCGCTCTGCACGCTGCGGGCAAGGTGCTCGTTGATGAGTACGGTGTCATTTCCGGCTTCTGCCGCATCAGGATTTTCGCTGAATGCGCTTTTGAATGAACCTTCAAGCAGCACGGCGAGGTTCTCGCTCTTCATCTTTGCGGCAGCTTCTCCTGTCGGCTCGCTGATGAACGTGGGATTTACGGAAATGTTTTTCTCCATAAGCCATGACTGCGGTGAAGATTTTGCAAGCACCGTGGTCTTTATGCCGGTATCTGCCTGTGCGCCGGAGATGTCGATGGCGCTGTTCTGCAGGAAGATAACGTAGCCTAAGTTTCTGGTAATCGGGTTCTTTTTGTCGAGCAGGCTTCTGTGCAGCATGGGCGCAAAGTAAATCGGCATTTTGCCGTCGGCGGCGTACTGGCTCTGCTGGACAAAGCAGTTTTTGTCTAATACCCAGTTTTTGCCGAGCGTAACGCCGTTTGCGCCAAGAATCTTTTCAAGTCCGCTTGAAATGGGCGTAAACGTAGGCTGCTGGTAGTACGCCATCTGTCCTTCAGGATTGTGCTGTTCAAAGGCATCGGCAAAAATAATCAGATTGCCGCCGCGAAGCAGAAACTGGTCAATCTTATACAGCTCGCTGTCTTCAAAGGTGCCGACCGGACCTGCTATCACGATGCTTGCCAGTCCTGCCGGAATGTCGTCTTCGCGCAGGTCTATTTCCTTAAAGCTGTAGCGGTCGCTGATGAGTGACTGCAGGCGCTTTGAGCCTTCCTGGTCATCGTCCAGCGCTTTTACGCCGTGGCCGGTGATGTAGCCGATTTCCTGTGTTTTTGACACAAGGCTCTTAAGGCTTTCTTCCAGGTTTTCTTCGAGAGAATCCATGCCGGTGATTGCGTTTCCACCGAAAAGCGTGCGCGCCATGCGGAGCGGTACCAGACGGAAGTTGTCACCATAAGAAAGCACGAGGCCAAGTGCGCCAGTGCCGGCTCCAGCCTGCGGATCCTGCCAGTTTATTCCCTGAATGCCGTAGCTTGAAATCAGGTTTTGCACGTCTCCAGAAGCCGGATCGATAGTCTGGAACGAAATCTTGTTCTGATTTTTTGCGTTGACGGTTTTGTAGGCATCGCGGACAGTTGCTTCCAAATCCTTAAAGCCTGCGATGTTGAATTTGGAAAGCGCGCTTGAAGCATACAGCGTAAGCGTTACTTCACCTTTTAATCCAGAAAGCGTGCTGGTGGTGGCAATCATCTTGCTGATGGTCGTGGTGATTTTGTACTCAAGGCCGTCGCTCGTCGTCAGGTTATCCAGCACTTCTTTGCTGTCCTGATAGTCGAATGCCATGCCCATCCATGCCTGCGTAAAGCCGACTTCGTTGTTCTTAACCTGCTGAATCTGCACGCGGCTAAGACCATAGTTTGCGGCGATGCGCTCGTTGGCGTTGTCTTTCATATTGAAGAACTCGTAGCTGAAGTTCTTGTTTGCTTTTGCCTTGTATTCGACAAGCAGGTCGCGGATGTACTGTTCAACCTGGTTATAGGGGGAGGGCAGGTTTTCTGTAAAGAACACTTTGACCGAAAGCGGCTCTTCAAGCGTCTGTACTACCTGCTTGCTTGCGGCAGAGAGCGAGTATGATTTAGGGGCGGTTACATCGCAGCGCAGAAACGCGCGGTGACCGACGAGATTTGCCAGAATCAGCACGAGGATAAAGAGCGCCACGTCGCTTTTCGGGCTTTTTAAGTAGTTGATAAATTTTTTCATGATGAGCTCCTGCTTCCTAAACGCGGTCCTTCTGAACAGCCTGCACGGTAAGCGTCAAAAACAGCGCTGCTACCGAAATAAAATACAGCAGGTCTCTCGTGTCGATGATGCCGCGGGAAATCTGTACAAAATGGTCGTATGCTGAAAAATACGAGAGGAAGCTGACTAAGCCTGCCGGCAGGAAAACGAGGAAGTTTCCAATCATCGTAAGGACGATGCAGATGGTGAATGCCGCAAAGAATGCAATAATCTGATTCTTGGTGACGCTGGTGGCGAAAATGCCTATCGCGCTGAATGCGGCAATCAGGAAGAGTGCGCCGACGTATCCTGCAATCATAGGACCTGCATCCGGCTGACCGAAAATGCTGCAGGTAATGGCATAGCTGAGCGTTGGCACTAACAGTGCGGCGCCGGAAATGAATGCTGCGCAGAACTTGCCGACTACGACTTCTGTTGCAGTAACCGGCAGCGTCAGCAGCGTTTCAAGCGAGCCGCTTCTTTTTTCTTCGGCAAGCATACGCATGGTAAGCGCCGGAATGAAGAATGCGAGCGTAATCGGCAGCAGCGTAAAGAAGTTACGCAGTTCTGCGCGGTTTGCAAGAAAGAACGTGTTGAAAAAGAGAATGCCTGAGAAAATCAGGAAAAGACCGCTTACAATGTAGGCAATCGGGCTGGTAAAGTAGGATGCAAGCTCGCGCCGCATAATGACGCAGGCCGCATGTTTTGCTTTTTTAGTTTGCATCTGCTGTCTCCTTGCCGTCTGCCGGGCTGGCGGCTGTCAGTTCGTGGAATACATCTTCGAGGCTGTTTCTGCGGATGGAAAGCTCGTACAGGCTCCAGCCTTTTTCTGCAATCGTGCGTGCAATGGCAGGGCGAATCTCTGCATCGTCTTTTGCACTGACAAGGGCTGCCCCTGTTTCTGCTTCTCCGGCAACAGCTTCGCATTCGCTTGCAGCGGCGCTTTCAACACCGGTAACTGCTGCCAGCGCTTCTGCCAGCGCTTTACCGGAAACGCCGCCAGCCTGTACAAAGACTGCAGCATTGTGTCCGTAGCGTTCGCGAAGCTCAGCTGTGGGGTTGTCAGCAACAAGGCGGCCTTTTGCGATGATGATAACGCGTCCGCAAATCATCTCTACTTCGCTCAGAATGTGGGTTGAAATGATGACTGTGCGGGTTTTGCCGATTTCTTTTATAAGGCTTCGAACGTCCTCGATCTGATTTGGATCAAGTCCGCTTGTCGGTTCGTCCAGAATAAGGATTTCCGGGTCGTTCATCAGCGCATGGGCAAGTCCGACTCTCTGCCGGTATCCGCGGGAAAGCTCGCCGATGTTTTTATGCATTACTTCTTTAAGGCCGCACTGCGCGCACAGTTCCGGTACTTTTGTTGCAGCGTCTACGCCCTGCATTTCGGCAACATACGCAAGATAGTCGGCGACAATCATGTCGCTGTATAGCGGTGCGCTTTCTGGCATGTAGCCGATTTTCTGCTTTGCCGCCACCGGCTGCTCTGTGATGTCGGTGCCGTCGATGAGAATTGTGCCGCCAGTCGGCTTTAAAAAGCCGGTTATCATGCGCATGGTAGTGGTTTTTCCAGCGCCGTTGGGGCCTAACAGACCAACAATCTGACCGGTCGGAATGGAAAAGCTCACGTCGTCAACCGCACGAAACGTCCCGAACTGGCGGGAAACGTGTGAAAGTTCAATCATTTTTTATCTCCGTGATTTGAATGACGATTTTTTATGCATTATATAAACAAGCGAAAGTCGGGTAAAGTAACGATAAAATGACGCCCGGCATTTACTTTTCGCACAACATGTATGTCGTCTGCCCGCGCGCCACGGACGGCGCTACAAAAATGCCCGACGAGTTTTGTGCATAGCACAAAACTCGCTGGGAAACAAACCGACATGGATGTCGGTTTGTTTCCCTAAACCTCAAACTGGTCTATCTGGCTTCCAATCTGCTCGATTGATTGTTTTACCTGTACGGAAATATCGCTGAGTGCGGAACCAGTCTCGTTTATCTTGCGGGCGCCGACAGACATTTCTTCCATGCTTCCGTTCATTGCGCTCGTAAACTCCTGCAGGCGGCTGATTTCCTGTAAAATCACTTTGTTTCCTTCGTTCATTTCTGCAGCTGCATTGCGGACTTCCACCGTGCTGTCGTTCATGCTGTGGAGGGCGTCCGTAATCTGTCGAGAACCTTCCTGCTGCTCTTCCATTGCGCTCTTAATCTGGCTGACGAGCTGGTCCGTATCCATAATCTGCTCGGAGACGGCAGCGAACGCCTGGCTTGAATCTGCGCTGGCAGTTACGACTGCGGCGATAGACGAGCGTATTTTATTCAGCTGGTCACCGATTGTCTTTGACTGCACGCTTGATGTTTCCGACAGCTTCCTGATTTCATCTGCAACGACGGCAAATCCCTTGCCGGCTTCTCCCGCATGTGCCGCTTCAATTGCTGCGTTCATTGCAAGCAGGTTTGTCTGGCTTGCGATTGAAGAAATCGCGGTGTTCGCTTCCTGCAGCATGGCGGACTGCTGCTCAATTTGCTTAATCTGCTCGTCAACTGCCTGCTGTTTCGTGATGCCGCTTTCTGCGTTTGTCTCCAGCGTTTTGAATGAATCAGCCATTTTTTCGACCGACTGATTGACCGACGTGATGTTGCCAATCATCTCTTCTACGGCCGCACTTGCCTGCGTTACGCCGGAGCTTTGGGTTTCAATCATATGTTCTAGGGACTCGATGTTTGACGCGATTTCGTTTACGGCGGTTGCCGTCTGGTTTACGCTTTCGGTCTGCGTGCCGATTTGCGTGTGCATGCTCTGAATATTTGCAATAATTTCCGTAATGGAAGCTGACGTGTCTTCGGTGCTTGCAGAAAGGTCGTCGCCCGCCTTGCCGAGCGTGTTCTTCGAGTCCTTTACATCACGGATAATCGTCTGCAGCTTTTCGGAAAATTTGTTAAAGCCGTTTACGAGGCTACCAACTTCATCATTCGTGGTGACGGTAATGCGCTTTGTCAAATCGGCGTGTCCGCTTGCAATGCCATTGATTGTTTTATCAACCACTTCAATTGGCTTGACTATCTGGCGGGCTACCAGAACCGCAATGACGGCGGAAACGGCAAGAATGACAAGAGCCAGTACCACGATGATGATTACGTTGTGGATGATTGCCTCATAGAGCTCTGCGCGTGGTCCAATGGTGACAAATACCCAGCCGCTTTCCGCGGAGACAACACGAGCGGCAAAGTACATGCCGTTTCCTGCGTTGTCGGTGTAGAAAACTGAATTGCTGATTTTTCCACGGTATGATTCAAGGCCGAATTCCCTGAAAAAGTCATCGTTCATCAGTTTGCTTGAATCGCTGTTGGTAACGTATTTTCCGCTTTGCTCCAGCAGGTACGACTTGCCGCTTTTTGTGAGCTTAATGGGAGACACTATGCCGTCCAGGTCTTTCAGCTGCATGTCTATGGCGACAACGCCTTCGAATTTGCCGTTTTTTGTAACCGGACGGGAAAGGGCTGCGACCATGCTGTTAGTAACGCTGTCCAGGTAGGGATCTGAAATGGCAAAACTGCTGCCGGCTGCCTGTCCCGCCTTAAACCAGGCGCGTGTTGTCTGGTCGTAGTCGGCTGGCGGCGCCCAGCGGTCGTTTGCATAGAAGAATCCGCCGTTTTTTACTGGCAGTGCGCTTGCAAAATACAGTTCTGAAAAGCCGCTTTCGCCTGCAAGCAGCTGCTCGAAGTAGTTTTCGATGGCGTCACGGTTAAAATCATGGGAACGCAGGTAGTGGGCAACGGCGTTTACCATACTCGTCGGTTTTTCCAGAAACAGGTTAATGTCTGTGCATCCCTGCGTAATGCGCGTTTCAGCTGCATCGGTAGTATTGGCTACCTGATTGCTATACTGAATCTGAATGACAGGAATGGAAACGAGAAGCACTGCTGCAAAAACAATACTCACATTACTTGCGATGAGCTTTAGGTTGATACTGAGCTTCATATAGGTTACCTCGTGTAGTTAGTGTTGAAATATTATTCAATGTAACGTTAAGTATAACGCATCGAACAATGCGCGTCAAAATGAGGGAAAATTTTTCGGGAATTTTTGGCGCGCAGTGTATCAAACTATGTACTCTACAGCTGTATCTACAGAGGAAAATCTGTTTTTTTTTAGGTGAGAAAGTGAAAACGGCCCGTTTTTCTGTCAGCTCAGCCTTAAAAGCCTGTTGCAGCGCTGATAATGCCGGCCTTTACGAGCAGGCTTACGCTCATCATGATGATGCCTGCAAGTAAGACTCCTGCCAGTACGCTGGCGATGGTTTTTTTGCCGTTCATGTCAAGCAAACTTGCTGCCAGCGTGCCTGTCCAGGCGCCGGTTCCTGGAAGCGGAATCCCGACAAAAAGAAACAGTGCGATATACAGCCCGCGGCCAGCTTTTTCCTGCATTTTTTCGCCGGCGCGTTTTCCTTTTACGAGAAAGAATCTGCATATACCTCCGACTGCCGGTTTGTTCTGTCCCCATTCAAGAAAACGGCGTGCAAACAGATAGATGACTGGCACCGGAATCATGTTTCCAATGATGCAGATGATATATGCTGGTAACAGCGGTAATGACAACGCCTGAGAAACAGGAATGGCACCCCTCAATTCAATAAGGGGAACCATGGAGATAAGAAAAATCCACAGATAATTTTTCAGCATTTGGATGTTCTTCCGTCAAAATCAGTTAAAGCGGTACAGTGCGCCGGCTGTCAGCGACCAGCTGATGTCTGTTCCGAAGCGGATGCCCAGTTCTGCTGTTGCGGCGAAGTCTTTTGAAAAATCGTATCGCCAGCCGCCGAGCGTATCCAGAACGAAGTAGATGTCCCGGTCGGATTCGGAGATTTTGCCGGAAATGTGTTCGCTTCCGGTCCAGTAACTCCACGAGCCGTCAATATCCCAGACGACAATCGGAAAGCACAGGCCTGCGCCGACATACGGAACGAGCTGCTTTAAGGCGCGGTTTCCGGTAAGCTCTGCCATGTTTTTTTCATACACAGCCCGGAAGCCGGGGGTAAAAATCTTGCTGGTAAGCGTGACGTCGCTGAACGTCTTGCTTCCGAAATCCATGTCAAAAAATGCCTCAAAAGAAAGGCCTTCTACAGCTGTCAGGTTTGAAAAGCCGACGACAGGTTTAAGAGCGAAGTGAGTGTAATCTTTATCTTCGACGTCATTTTTGACGTTCCAGTGACTGTAGCCAAGGCTGCCCCTGACATAGACGCCGGGTTTGGTGGCAGCTGTTGCTGTAGCACATACGGTAAGAGCGAGTGCGGCTGCGACTGTTTGTAGTAATTTCATGGAATCCTCCAGAGGTGATTGAAAACGACAGTATTCTATCTTTTGCAAAGCAGGAGCGTCAAGAAAAAAAAATCCCGTTCAAAACCAGACGGCTTTGAGCGGGAATTACCGGGATTGTGCATCCCTAAAGCAGGAGGATTCACCGTGCGGCGAACCTCGCGAGAATCCGCTTGGTGCGAATTCTCGTGGGCGGATTGGCTTAGACCAAACCCTGAGCCATGCGCCGCTAGCGCGGCGCGCACTGCAAGGAAGTTATTTTACACTGCGCTCACGCGCAGTGCGTGTCATAGCTCTTTGCGTATTAGACTAATCCCTGAGCCATCATAGCTCTAGCCACTTTTAAAAATCCGTAGATGTTGGCGCCGGAGACGTAGTCTACGGTTGCGCTGGGAGCGTATTTCTTTGCGGTTTCGTAGGCGTTGTCGTGGATGTTGGTCATGATCTGCTTGAGTTTAGCGTCAACTTCTTCGCGGCTCCATGACAGGCGCTCTGAGTTCTGGCTCATTTCGAGACCTGAAACAGCTACGCCACCAGCGTTTGATGCCTTACCAGGCGCGAAGAGGACACCCTTGCTCTGGAGGAATGCGATTGCGTCTGCACGGGTCGGCATGTTTGCGCCTTCAGCAACGAGCTTAACGCCATTCTTAACGAGCTTTTCTGCGTCTTCCATGTAGATTTCGTCCTGAGTTGCACAGGGGAATGCGCAGTCAACTTTAACGCCCCACGGTTTTTCACCCTTGAAGAACTTTGCATTCGGATACTTTTTGACGTAAGCGTCAATCTTTTCCTTGCGGCTGCGGAATTCCATGACGTATGCGAGCTTTTCAGCGTCGATTCCGTCTTCGTCGAGGATGTAACCTGTTGAGTCAGACAGGGTGATGACTTTGCCGCCCAGCTGAGTGATTTTTTCACAAGCATACTGCGCAACGTTTCCGTCACCAGAGATAGAGCAAACCTTGCCCTTGAAGTCAGTTCCTGCAGCCTTGAGCATGCATTCTGCGAAGTAGATGAGACCGTAGCCAGTCGCTTCCGGGCGGATCAATGAACCGCCGAAGTCCAGACCCTTACCAGTGAGAACGCCGGTGAACTGGTTTGTGATTCTCTTGTACTGACCGAACATGTAGGCAACTTCTTTTCCGCCAACGCCTTTGTCACCAGCCGGAACGTCGGTGTCTGCACCGATGTGGCGGTAGAGTTCTGTGATGAAAGACTGGCAGAAGCGCATGATTTCGCCGTCTGATTTTCCGTGGCCGTCGAAGTCGCTTCCACCCTTACCGCCGCCCATGGGGAGTGTTGTAAGAGAGTTTTTGAGAACCTGTTCGAAACCGAGGAATTTGAGGACATCGAGACCTACTTCCGGAGAGAAGCGGAGGCCTCCTTTGTAAGGACCAATGGCGCTGTTGAACTGAACGCGGAAACCGCGGTTTACATGGGGCTTACCCTGATCGTCTGTCCACGGAACGCGGAACATAATGATTCTTTCAGGTTCTACGAAGCGTTCCAGAACAGCTGTTGCTTCCAGTTCCGGCATGGTGTCTACAACCGGTGAAAGTGTTTCCAGAACCAGGCCTGCTGCCTGCAGAAAGTGCTCCTGATCTGCATAGCGAGCCTGCAGGTCTTCCCATACGCGCTTACAGTAAGCGTTCTTCACATTGAATGATTTGATAGCCATTTATGTCTCCTTTGGCAAAAAAAACAGCGCCATAAACAAATCACTTTCCGACACCTCCCCCAAAGGAACATATGCAGAGAGTAGCTTGTTTATGACGCCGTTGTCATTTGCCCGTACTATAGCAACTGCGACTGAAAATGTCCAGTAGCTTGTGAAGAAAAACTGTTGGCTCTTTAGTGACAGTAAAGACAGCCTTCCTTCGCCGCTCCGCCAGAGGCAAATCAAGGCTTTTCGCTGGCATTGCCTTTCTAAAAATGGTACACTCGGCGCTATGAAAATTTTGCTTCAACTGGCGTTTGTGTGCGCCATCTGCATAGCTGGCAATGCAGTTTCCAGTATATTGCCGTTTGCATTCCCCGGCAGCATTATTGCGATGCTGCTTCTGTTTGCATTGTTCTGTCTGCGGCTGGTAAAAGTCGAGCAGCTAAATCCTTCCGGAAAGTGGCTCCAGAACAACATGGCTTTTTTCTTTCTGCCGGCAAATCTGATGATTATTGAAGAACTTGGCCTTATCTCGCAGGTGTGGCTGCAGCTGCTGCTGATTTCCGTGGTATCTACGATTGTGACGTTTGCTGTTGCTGCCGGAGCTGCGACGCTTGCAGCGCATATTCAGAGCCGGCTGCTGCATACGGCAGTCCCGGCCGGGGAGGGCGAGGATGAGTGACATGCTGCATACTGTTATGCGTACCTGTACCGAAACGCCGTTTTTCGGCGTGGTGACTTGTATTGTGTTCTATAAGATTTCGCTGGTGCTACAGCAGAAGACAAAGATTCTGCTGCTAAATCCCCTGCTGACAGCGACGGTGTTCATCATCCTGTTCCTGAAGCTCTGCCACATTCCGTACGCGCATTTTAAGTCGGGGGCTGACATACTGCAGTCGTTCCTGGGGCCGGTAACAGCAATCCTTGCGATTGCCATGTACAATCAGCGGAAAGTACTGGTGGCAAATCTGGTGCCGGTGCTTGCCGGAACTGTCGCCGGAAGCGCCGCCTGCATTGGCACGGTCATTGCGATGTGCCGGCTGCTTCATGTGGATGAGCGCATGTTGAACTCGCTGCTTTCTAAGAGCGTAACGACGCCTATAGCGCTCGCGCTGACAGAAAGCAAGGGCGGTGTGCTGCCGCTTACGATGCTTGCCGTGGTTTTGTCAGGTATTACCGGCGCTGTTTTTGCGCCCGGTCTGGTTAAGGTGCTGCACATAAAAAACAAGGCTGCCGCCGGAATCGCCATCGGCACCTGTAGCCATGCGCTGGGAACAACGACTGCGCTGCAGATGGGAGAGGTTTACGGCGCGATGAGCAGCATCGCTATCGGTTGCGCAGGGCTTGCCACGACAGTGCTCTGCATCTTTTTATAAGCTTACAGTTTGATTGAGCCTACGATTGTGCCGTCCTCACTCGGAAAGTTTTTCTTCAGTCCGGGAACGGACGGGCGGAGGCTGTCACGCGGACTTTGACGGGGAGAATCCTGCAGGCTTTCACGGGGGCTTTCTTCAGACAGTTTTTGTCTGGGGGAAGCCTTCTTTTTTGGCGCTGCCATGAATCCAAACAGAGAGCCGCACAGGCCGCTTGCGATGTGTGCGAATGTCGCGATGTTGTCCAGCTTGTCTGCATGCAGGAATTCTCTGGTTATGTAGATTCCCAGCACCAGCAGAAATGATACCGGAATCACATTTTTTTCGATTGTCGACAGGGACGAAAGAATAATCAGCATAAAGGCGATGCCGCTGGCTCCGAGCAGCGATGACGGAATAAGGCATGCATTAAGAACGCCGGTAACCAGCGCTGTTATAATCATCATAAGCGCGATTGCGGGCGAGCCGTACCGTTCTTCCATGAGCGGGCCGAGCAGCAGGATGAACGACATGTTTCCGATAAGGTGATTCCAGTCTGAATGGCCGAGCACATGCGTAAACAGACGGAGATAGTCCAGCGGATTCTGCCAGTCGAAGGGGGACGGGCTTTTCACGTTGCCCGGCGCGGTAAAGATTGCCGGTATGAGGGATTTTTCTAACAGGGCTTCATTCAGTAAAAGGATTGCTGCGCAAAGGATGGCAAACGTCAGTGTTACTGGCGCATTATACGTTATTTTCCATTTCTTTTTCATGCTCTGTTTATCGGCGCGGGGGGCGCTAAGGTTGAGTGCGGCAGAAAGTGAATCATTGCAGAAAAATGCTTTTGTTTGTGTCGGCGGTCGGTTTATCTGTCTTTTTTCGTTGCAATGCCATGTAAAAATCCGCTACAATGTGCCCATGAACGCAATTATTACAGTAGTTGGCAGCGACAAGGTCGGCATTATTGCCCAGGTGAGTGCGCTGCTTGCAGAGCATAAAATCAATATCGCTGACATTACCCAGACAATTCTTTCCGGTAACTTTGTTATGATGATGATGGTAAGCCTTGAAGGCGCTGACATCGACATCGACGGCCTGCGCACGCTGTTAGGAAAAACGGGCGATGCGATGCACGTCGAAATCAATGTGATGGCAGAACGCGTGTTTTCTGCGATGCATCGTATCTAAACTCTACATCCCTGTAGAGTTTAGATACAACGGAAGCGTTGCTTCCGTCCGTGCATTGGCTGTGGGCGCCGTCCATGGCGCCCATCCATGTAGATTTCAAATCCGACGGAAGCGTTGCTTCCGTCCGTGGCGCCGCATCCAGTCTCTGTTATTTTACCGGGCCGAAAATCAGGTTCGGCAGCCACAGGCTTACCTGCGGGAATACAATCAGAACAATAACGACCATCATAACCGCAAGGAAAAATGGCAGGGACGCTTTTGCCGTCTCTTCCGGCGAGCAGCCTAAAATAGACGACGTTGTGTACAGTGCCGTGCCTACCGGCGGCGTGTTGATGCCCGATGTCGTCACTGTCATCATGATGACGCCGAAATGCACCGGATCTACGCCAAGCGACTTTACGATTGGCAGCAGGATCGGAGTCATCAGCAGCGTGATGACAGTCGTCTCCATGAACATTCCCATTACCAGCAGCAGAAGAATGATGATGAGCAGCATTAAGCGCGGATTCTGCGTTATTCCCAAAAGGCCGGAGGCCATCGCCTGCGGAATGCTGTCGTACACGATGCCGTAGCCGAAGATGCCGCTCAGCGCAAGAATCAGCGTGACAATGGCTATGTCTTTCGTGCTGTCCTTAAGTGTTTTTACCAGCACGTCGAGCGACATTTCCTTGTAAATCACTGTTCCGACAAAAATTGCATATACTGCCGCAAATGCTCCTGATTCCGACGGCGTCATTATGCCGAAGCGGATAAACACGATGAGCATAATCGGGAACAGCAGCGCCCAGATGCCGTCTTTTAAGGCTGCAAGCACTTCGCCAAAAGACGCGGGCTTTTTCCTGTCGGGAAGATAGTTCCGGCGGTGCGCTGTAATCGAAGTGGCGCTCATCATGAATATCATCATCAAAAGACCTGGTACCATGCCGGCGGCAAACAGGCGGCCAATCGAAACTTCTCCAATCGAGCCGTAAATGATGAATCCCATTGACGGCGGAATCGTGCAGACAATCATCGACGACCATGCATTTACTGCCGCTGACCAGCCCCGGTCATAGCCGCGCCGAATCATTTCCGGTCCCAGTACGCGGGATTCCATGGCGGCATCTGCATTTGCGGAGCCGGAAACGCCGCCCATAAGCGTTGACAGCACGCACGAAATCTGGCCGATGTTGCCGTACATATGCCCTGTCAGTACGTCCGAAAGCTTTATCAGGCGCTTTGTGATGCCGGTGTTGTTCATCAGATTGCCTGCAAAAATGAACAGCGGGATGGCGAGCATGGTAAACGACTGTGTTGTGGAGAGCGCTTTCTGGACGACAATTGTGTACGGAAGCCCGTCTGTCACCAGAAAGAACGACAGCCCGGAAATGCCGATGGAAAATGCGACGGGCATACCGAGCAGCAGCAGCACCATAAAAACAATGGCGGCAATACCCATTCCTGTCATGCTTCTACCTCCCTGTTTTTGCGTTCCCAGGCAGATACCGGGGTTTTTATGATTTCATTGATTTTTATGCAGGATGATACTGCCATAAAAAAGCAGCCGATGGGTACGCAGATGGTGCACCAGCTGTAGCTGATTCCCAGAACCTGGAAGAGGCGCTTTGTGTTTTCGAAAGAAAGCTTTACGCCGAAGTACGTGAGGAACAGGCAGAATGCGATAATCATGACGAAGAACACGACAGCCATTGCCTTCTGCACTTTTGCGGGCAGCTTGTCTGCGAGTACCTCGACGCCGATGAGCTTTGTATTCCGAACGGCAATGTCGCCGCCAAGAAATACCTCCCATGCGAACAGCAGCAGGGACAGGTCTACAGCCCAGTTCAGCGGATGCTTTACGGTGCGGGCAACTGCTGACAGAAACACAAGCACGGTGATTGCTGCCAGAAAGAAGTTCGTCAGGAACTCTTCTACCCGGGTGAATTTTTTATAAATCAGTTTGATTAGTTCCATTACTTTGCCTTTTGAAAAAATAACCGCTGCCCGAAATGTATGTGCAGGCAGCGGCCGGTAAAAAAAAGAAAAAGAAATTATTTCTTGCCTATTTCTTTGTAAATCTGGCTGCGCAGATTCGTAAAGCCGAGCTTTTCGTATGCGGCGTCAGCAGCTTTCTTGAACGGCTCTTTGTCTACGTCAACAACAGTGATGCCCTGACGTACCAGTTCTGCTTCCAGTTCTGCTGCTTTTGATTCAACTTCGCGGGCATTTTTTTCGCCCATAGCCTGTGTTTCTGCAACGAGAATCTGCTGCAGGTCTGCAGGCAGCGTCTTGAACCATTTTTCGCCGACGATAAGGCCGTTGATAAGCTGGAAGTGCTCTGTTTTGTCGAGGTATTTGACGACTTCGTACAGACGTGCCGGAACTGCTGATGTCAGCTGAACTTCGCAGCCGTCAAGAGCCTTTGACTGAATGCCGCTGTAGGTGTCGTTCCAGGGCATTGCGACCGGAGTTGCGCCCAGTGCTGAGACGCTTTCTGCCCATGCCGGTGCGCCCGGAGTGCGGATGCGCTGGCCTTTAAGGTCTGCCGGTGCCTTTACCGGTGTGTGCGTGTAGAATGAGCGGGAGCCGTCATACCAGTTGAATGAAAGCACGCGGATGTCGTTTTCTGTCGCAAGCTTGTCTACCCAGCCGGCGAAGGTCTTTCCCTGCGTTACTTTCAGTACGTCATCGTAATTGTCAGCAAAATACGCCATGCCGATAATGCCGATGTCTTTTACGTAGTTTCCCATGCGGCCGCCGTCTGTCAGAACGGCAACATTTACGCCCTGCAACGCCTGCTCTATAACGTCCTCGTCAGTGCCCAGCTGTGCTGACGGATACACCTGAATGGTAAGCCTGCCGTTGGTCTTGGTCTTTACATTTTCAGCAAGTTCCTTAAAGCCCTTGACCATGACAGATGTCTCGTTGAGCTGTGTCGAAAGCTTCAGTGTGAAAGTTTTTTCGGCGCTTTTTTTGCTGCAGGATGTAAGGCCACCTGCAAGCGCAGACATACAGAGTGCTGCTCCTACAAATTTTGTTAATACGTTTCTCATAAAGTCCCCCTTTGAGTGCTAGCTGACATATCAGTTAGTCAAGCTTAAAATCAATTATGCATTCAAAAGGCGCTTTGTCAAATATTTTAATAAACTTAAATATCGTTTTTTTCTGCGAGCCGTGCAGCAAAACGAATTTCTGCAGGGATTGATTCCGGAACGAAATAGTCCGGAAAGTCCTTTACCGTTTGCTGGAGCAGGTTTTCCAGGCGGTGCACGTGGGCCTTCATGTAGATTTTGGCATATTCTGCGTTGCGCTCTTCGATGGCAGACAGAATTTTCTGGTGCTGCAGGATGATTTCCTGCATGATGTCTTTATTCCACACCGTCATAAGGCGGATTCTGGCGTAGTGATTGCTGTTTCCTTCGATAACGTTCCAGCTCAGGTGCTGGCCTGTCGCCTTGAACATGTAGGCGTGGAATGCATTGTCGAGCTGAATGAGCGTATTGTAGTTGCCGGAGCTTATGGTTGCGCGCTGCTGCTCAAGATTCAGCTCCAGATTGACGAAATCCTTGCGGCTAGAGCTGTCAATGAATATATCCAGATTGGCGCATTCTAGGCTTTCGCGAACAAAGCGCTCCTGCTCAACCTTGCTGTAATCAATGCGGGAGACAATCGTTTCTTTCTGCGGGTAGATGTTTACCAGTCCGTCACGCTGCAGGCGGATAAAGGCTTCGCGCACTGGCGTACGGCTTACTTCCAGTTTTATTGCCATTTCCTGCGTGCTCATGACGGTGCCAGGCTTTAGCTTGAGGGACATGATGTTGTTTCTGAGTGCATTGTAGACGGCACTCTGTACCGAGCTGTCATCGTTTTTTTCCATCAGCGGCTCCTGAAAAGTCCGCTGTCAGCGGACGCATCTTTTTTTATAAAACGCTGACATGTTAGCATTGCCGGTATGTGCTGTCAACAAAAAATCTTAAGAATAGTACTATATCGGGTATAACTTTTTGTTTTATGTAGGATTATGATTTTTTGCTGCCAGTGTGAGCTGGGAATAGCCTCAGAGAAAAAGTGAATGAGTTTTGAAAGAATTTTCTTGACAGCTGAAAATTCACGAACTAACATGTCAGTATGTTAGTAATACGGAGGTATGTATGAAAAAATCAGTGTTATACTCCATTGGAGCAATTCTTCTTTGTGGTGCCCTTCTTCCCACCTATGCGAAAAAAGCGCCGAAAGCTGCTGCAAAAATTCCGGTAACTTTCGCTGGAACCGAAGCTGCCACCACTGGCCAGAGCCGCATGATGCAGGCTGTTGCCGACAAGCTGAATGCAACAGGCCGCTTTAACGCAAGCGTGCAGGTCGCGGGTGCGCTTTCAGGCGACACCGATGCGCTTGTTACTCAGGCTAAAATGGGTGTAAGCCTTGTTGTTCCGAGTGACCCGGGCCGCCTTGCAAGCCAGTTCAAGATTCCGGACATGAATATTTTGATGGCGCCCTACATTCTGACCGACCCAGCTGCCCTCAAAAAGCTGCCCGACACACCGCTGTTCAAAGAGTGGCAGGCACAGCTTGAAAAGCAGGGCATCGTGTACATCACCAACATGTACAATGGCTTCCGCTGCTTCTATACGACAACTCCGGTAAAGCACGTATCTGACCTTTCCGGCCTGCGCATCCGCGGTTTCGGCAACGCAATCGGCAACAATCTGGCAAAATACTTTGGCTTTGCAAACATCGGCATTTCCTGGGGCGAAGTATTCCCCGGCATCCAGCAGAAAACGCTCGACGGCTGTGAAGTACAGGTTGCAACAGCTGACGGTTCACGCATCTACGAAGTGACCAAGAACCTGGCCATGACCAAGCACTACATGCTGCAGTCAGCATTCGTCTGCTCAACATCATTCTACAACAGCATGACACCGCAAGACCGCGAGCTCTTTACCAAGATTATGCGCGACTGTGCGGCAGAATATGGCGAAATCATCCAGAAAGAAGAAGCCGGTTTCTATGACCACATGAAGCAGAACGGCGTTACCATCACCGAAGTTGACATCAGCGAATTCCAGAAAGCAATCGAACCGCTGTATACCAATAACGACCTGAAATTCTCTGCAGGCTTGAAAGACCGCCTGTTCAAAGAGCTGAAATAGCTTGTAATCCCTGACTTTAGGCTCTTTTTTCCGTTAGTCTCCTGGAAAAAAGGGCCTGTTTTTTCCCATCAGATACATCTTGGAAGTGTTTATGAAAAAAATCTATGAGTGCTGGTGTAAGGCGGAAGCGCTTATCTGCGGCATCGGCTTTGTATTCCTTGTTTTATTCGTCTTTGCATCTGCAATCCTGCGTTTTATGCGCGTATCTCTCTCCTGGAACATTGACCTTGCGATGCTGCTCCTTGCGTGGACGGCATTTTTGGGCGCGGACATCGCCTGGCGGAGCGGCCAGCTTATCGGTATCGACATTGTGACGCGCTATTTCCCGAAACAGCTGCAGAAAGCCGTGCTGATAGCCGTGTATGCGATAATTCTGTGCGTTACGGTTGTCTGCTGTATATACGGCGCACGGCTTGCCTGGACGGAGCGGCTGCGGACCTACCAGTCCATGCCGATTCCCTATTCGCTGGTGAGCCTGAGCCTTGTTGTTGCGAGCTTTTCGATGTCAATTTCGACTGTCGGAAAAATCGTGAACTGTGTGCGGCATTTTAATAACGCCGAGTAAAAAAACGGAGATAAAAAATGACGTTACTTTTATTATGCTTTGTAATCTTTTTGATAATGGGCATGCCAATCGCCTTTGTCATCGGCATTGCGGGCTTTGCCTACTTCTTCAGCCAGCCCATGCTTCCGTTCGAGGCCGCCGTGCAGATGATTGTGCTCCAGAGCCAGTCCTTTGCCTTTCTTGCCGTGCCCTTCTTTATCTTTGCCGGTAACCTGATGAACGTGTCGGGCATTACCGAACAGCTTTTGGGCCTGGCCCGCCTTTTAACGCGCCGCATGTACGGCGGCACCGCGCAGATTTCGGTCGTCATGTCCACGCTGATGGGCGGCGTTTCCGGCTCTGCCACGGCGGATGCTGCAATGGAAACGCGCATTCTGGCCCCGGAGATGATAAAGCGCGGCTACACCAAAGGCTACATCTGCTCGGTAAACTGCCTGACGGCGCTTATCACCGCAACGATTCCGCCGAGCCTTGGCCTGATTATCTTCGGCTTTGTCGGCGAAGTTTCCATCGGCCGCCTCTTTGCCGCTGGTATCGTGCCGGGCATCCTGATGATGACATTCCTTATGGCGACGACGACGATTACCAGCCGCATCCGCAAGTTTGATCCGCCGGCTGTCGATGCACCGCGTCTTACGCTACGCGAGATTTTTGAGAACCTGAAAGTATCAATCTGGGCGCTCCTCTTCCCGATTATCCTGATTGTGGGAATCCGTTTCGGCGTCTTCACTCCGTCAGAATCCGGTGCATTCGCCGTCATTTACGCGCTCATTGTCGGTAAGTTCGTCTACAAAAAGCTTAACTGGCAGAATTTTAAGGAAGCGCTGATTACGACGATTAAAGACAATGGCGCCATCATGCTGATTATCGCCATGTCAGGCCCCTTCAGCTACGCAATCACCTGGGTTAAGCTTCCGGCAACGCTGAGCGCATTCATCTTCGGCATTACCGAAAACCCGCAGCTTTTGACCCTGATTATGCTTGGCTTCCTCTTTGTTACCGGCATGTTCGTCGACAGCAATGTAAACTTCCTGCTTTTGACTCCGATTTTCCTTCCGATGGTTACCAGCGTCGGCATGGATCCGGTGCATTTTGGCGTGCTTATGGCTACCATCGTAACGCTTGGCGTTATGACTCCGCCGATTGGCTCCGCGCTCTACACGGTCTGCGGCATCATCGACTGCCCGCCTGAGGAATACACGAAAGAAAGCCTGCCTTTCCTGCTTGCGATTTTGCTGGAGCTTGCGATTCTGGTCTTCTGCCCCAAGCTGGTGCTTTTTATCCCGAATATGATTTTCGGCGCGGCAATCTAGCGGCCGCTCGTAGGAGAACCTTATGAAAATGACGATGAGATGGTTCGGGTCAAAATACGATACCGTGACCTTGCAGCAGATACGGCAGACAGCCTATGTAAAAGGCGTGATTTCCACGCTTTACAACAAGATGCCCGGCGATGTCTGGGAAGAAGCCGAGATAAAAGCGCTTAAGGATGAGGTGACCGCCGCAGGCCTTACGCTGGACGGCATTGAAAGCGTGAACGTAAGCGATGCAATCAAAACCGCTGGCGCTGAGCGCGACAAGCATATTGACGCCTACATCACGACGCTGGAAAACCTCGGCAAGAACGACATTCACATGGTCTGCTATAACTTTATGCCGGTGTTTGACTGGACGCGAACCGAGCTTGCCCGCCTGCGTCCCGACGGCTCCACGGTGATGGCCTACAACCAGAAAGCGGTGGACGCGATTGACCCGGCGACGATGTTCGACAGCATAGCTGGCGACATGAACGGCACGGTCATGCCCGGCTGGGAGCCTGAGCGCATGGCAAAGATAAAAGATTTGTTCAAAATGTATGAGGGAACGACCGAAGACCTGCTCTTTGAGCGCTTAAAGTACTTTTTGGACGCAATCATGCCGGTCTGTGACAAGTATGACATCAACATGGCGATTCACCCGGATGATCCGTCATGGAGCGTGTTCGGACTTCCGCGCATCATAAACAGCCTGCCCAACATCCAGCGCATGATGAAAATGACCGACAATGTGCACAACGGCATAACCTTCTGCGCGGGAAGCTACGGCACCAATCCCGACAACGACCTTCCTGCGATGATTCGCGCGCTAAAAGGCCGCGTGCATTTTGCCCATGTGCGTAACCTGCAGTTCAACGACGGTAAAAACGACTTTGAGGAATCCGCGCATTTGTCGAGCGACGGCTCGTTTGACATGTA
>JAILRG010000090.1 GCA_024698325.1 Treponema sp. | reverse complement strand
AAAAGAATTAGTTGAATATTTGTCTTGGTACAACGAAAAGAGAATTAAGGTTAAATTAAAAGGACTGACCCCTTTACAATTCAGGAATCAGTCCTTAAAATCAGCCTAGTTAAAGTGTCCAATAATTGGGGTGCACTTCATGCGCAGTGTCCGCTTTTTGCTTTATTGCCCTATTTGAACAGCTTTTTAATTTCGCCTGAGTACAGCTCGTTAATCTTGTAACGCATGATTTCCTGCTTTGCAGAAAGCTCTACGCCTACTTCAAACGGTTTTTCAAGCAGGGCGATTTTGTTAATGCGCTCGTACATCTTAAAGCCGTTCTTTGCGTTTATGCGAAGTCCGACTTCATTTTCAATCAGATGCATGATTTCAGGCAGGCGCAGCAAGTCCTTGTAGCTCTTATACTCAAGCCCGCTGTCTTTAGCAAACTCTTCCACTTCTTCCTTTACCGGCACAATAAGAGCCGCAAGGTAGCGCTGGTCGTTTCCGACGACAACGGCAGTCTGCACGAAGCGGGATTCCTGAATCTTCATTTCAATCGGAAGCGGCTCTACGTTTTCGCCGCCAAGCTGAACAATCGTGTCCTTTGCGCGGCCACAGAGCTGAATCTCGCCGTGGCGCGTAAGCTTTGCAAGGTCGCCTGTGTTGAACCAGCCGTTTTCGTCAATTGCGGCGGCAGTAAGGTCGGGACGCTTGTAGTAGCCTTTCATGACAGTGCCGCCCTTTACCTGCAGCACACCCTTTTTGCCGCGGCCAATATCCTTGCCGGTCGTGATGTCTACGACGCGTGCAGAAATTCCGCGAATCGGGGAGCCAACAGTGCCGAATACCGGAGCCTTTATAGGGCGCACGCTGATAATCGGAGCAGTTTCGGTCATACCATAGCCTTCGGAAAGCTTTAAGCCGATTGCCCAGAAGAATTTGTCTACATTCGGAGGAAGCGCCCCGCCGCCGGGGACACCTGCGCGGAAGCCGGTTCCAAGCATCTTGCGGATTTTGCGGAATACCAGCACGCCGCCCAGAAGCTTTATCGGGTACAGCACCAGCCACGGAATTACAAAGCCCGGCCACTGGAGCCACCGCTTGTCTATGCCGAAGCGGGCGGTTTTATCAAACAATACGCGGTCAATCTTTGAGTGAATAAGCGCAACCCGCACAAAGAAGCGGAACAGCAGGTATACAATGCCGCCGGTCTTGCGCATTTGGCGGTAAATGCCGTCATATACGGCTTCAAATACGCGCGGAACGGCAGGAAGCACCTGCGGATTTAATGCTTTCAGGTCGGAAAGGAGGATGGCGCCAATCGGCTTTGAATAACAGAGCGTTGCCGCCTGGCTCATAACAACGTATTCGACGGCGCGCTGGTAGGCATGCCACACGGGAAGCACCAGAATGCCGCGGTCGCCCGGGTACAGGTAAATGCGCTCGTCAACTTCGTCCAGCTGTGTGATAAAGTTGCCGTTAGAAAGCATAACGCCTTTCGGCTGGCCGGTCGTGCCAGATGTAAAGATGATGGTAACGACATCGTCCCAGTCACCTTTGTCGATTTCTGCCTCGACAGCATCGGGGTGAGACGCATTCCAGACCTTGCCTTTTTTTATCACGTCCGCAAAAGAAAGCAGTTCTACGCCAGCCTCTTTTGCAAGA
Organism: Treponema sp.; assembly: GCA_024698325.1. Taxonomy (GTDB): domain Bacteria; phylum Spirochaetota; class Spirochaetia; order Treponematales; family Treponemataceae; genus Treponema_D. The sequence goes on along the minus strand of JAILRG010000090.1, from coordinate 16,815 downwards.
GCCTCGTCTTTGTCCCCCGGTTCCTCAAAGCTGATAAGGCGGACAACATCCGGCAATTCTTCGCGCAGGGCAAGGATTTTCTTTATCTGCGTGCTGTTTTCTACAATGACGTTCTTACACTCTGCAAATGACAGAATATACGAAAGGTCACCGGGAGTCGCATCGCAGCCACGAGGTACGTCTACAGCACCGATTGCCATAATGCCCATGTCGGCATGTTCCCATTCCCAGCGGTTGTCGCTGATTAAACCTATGTGGTCACCGCGCACTACGCCCAGCGACAGAAGGCCGCCTGCAAAATCCACGGCATCTGCATATGCATCTTTATATGAAATTGGGGTAAACTTTCCCTCGCTTTTGTACATCTGATAGGCTATATCGGCATAATCCCGGGCCTGTTTTCTGAATATCTTGACAATCGTCTTTTCCATAACGGTTAGTATATCCGTCACCTGTGAAAAAAGCAATCGAAGCACATTGACGGGGTGCCCCATGCGCCTTTCAGATTCTGCTCCAGCCGCGTCGGATGTCCTGCAGTGCTACATAAGGAGGGCTATAAAGCGGCCTGCAAGGCGGTCTGCGTCCAGAACCGCGGTGTCTTCAAATGGCAGCGCGCCAAACAGCGAGTCTTCGCCCATTTCGGGATTGGTGCGGATTTCATCCTTCCGCTGCACGATATAGCTGTCGACAAGCTCGCGGAGCATGCTCGTGTAAAGAACAGCATAATCTTTCAGCAAGACAGGTTTTATATCCCGGATTTTTCCGGCCTCTGCAAGTGAAGAAAGAACGCTGTGCATCTGGTCTGTCAGCTTTTTTCTGAAATCCCGGAGGATTTTTGCCGCATCCGTCGAAAAATACTTTTCACTTTCAATAAATGAGTAAATCTTAAAGAGCGGATCTTTTTCATTCACCTTAAACCAGCGCCTGGTAATGCCTTTTAAGACCGTTTCTGCGCTGTATTTTTTTGCGACTCCGGCCAAGTCCGGCGGCACAAGGGTCACATGCTTTAGGTATTCGCCACAAAAACGGGTGGTATCTGCAATAATCGTGTCGCGGCCAACGTAATGATTGTACAGGGAAGCCTTTTTTATCCCCAGACGGGCCGAAATGTCCGCAAGTGAAGTAGCACCGGTGCTGTTAATAAATGCTTCATCAAGCACTGCATGAATGATTTTTTCTCTGGTTATTCTGTCGTTTCTACCTGCCGGCGGCATCTCCCCACTCCCCGCCGTTAGTATATGCTAGATTTCGGGTGTTGTAAACGCATACGACAGGGTACGTACACAGTGGCCGTGTTGAGACGCCAAAAAGCCTGCTTTGCCGCAATTATTCGGCTCCGGCGAAGCGTTTTTCCGCTATGTTACATTTTACGCCTTTCAGGTATTATATATGTATGAGACACAACCATTGCCTGCGCGTGCTTTTGTGCGCAGTTTTATTTGTACTTTCGGTGCCCGTTTTTGCCGCAAAAACAGGCATTAAAAATCTGTACCGCTACACCTTAAAAAACGGTCTTGAGCTGTTCGTCATGGAAAATGATGCGGCTCCCCTTGCCTACATAGAAATCGCCGTGCGCGCAGGTGCCGTTACCCAGACACCGGAGACCGCAGGGCTTTTTCACCTGTACGAACACATGATGTTCAAGGGAAATGCTAAATATGAAAATCAGGCGGCGTTTAAAGACGCAATGAATAAGCTGGGCGTTTCCGACTGGAACGGCACCACAGGCGTCGACAGGGTAAACTATTTCTTTACCATTCCCTCCTCGCTGGTACGGGAAGGCCTTGAATTCTGGTCATACGCAGTGCGCACCCCCCGCATGGATGAAAAAGAGCTGGAAAACGAAAAAGGCGTCGTCATCTCCGAAATCGGCGCAAAGACCAGCGAGCCTGGCTCTATTGTCTCCTCTGCGCTGTTTTCAACTATGTTCCCGGAAAAGCCCTGGCAGCTTGATTTCAGCGGCATCCCGAAAACCGTAAAAAAAGCGACGGTCAGCCAGCTGAAGGAAATTCAGGAGACATTCTACATTCCGAACAATGCCGCGCTGTTTGTTGGCGGCGACGTGCATCATCAGGAAGTGTACCAGCTGGTAGAGGAAATCTACGGGGACTGGCAGAAGGGAAAAACGCCGCCGGCAGTGACGGTTCCAACAAAAGAGCTGTTTCCGGGCGAAAATGCAGGCAGGAAGCTTGTGTACGCTGACCCGAGAAGCAGCGGAAGCTACCTGCAGGCGGGACTGTACCTGCGCGGCCCCGACGGCGAAACTGATATTTCGGACACATACGCCGCCGACGTCTGGTCTGCATTGCTTTCCAATCCCAACGGATTCTTTGCACAGAGCCTTATCGCTGACAGCGCCCTTGCCATTCCCGACCCGGACTATGTGGGCGGCGGCTACCTGACAAGAAGGGCATCCGGAACCATCAGCCTGAACGCCGCAATGCTCAATACAGACAATCCTGTAGCCCAGGCAGAGCATTTCTTTAGCCGCCTGCAGGAATTGTGCGATGCCGGTTTTTCAGACACAACAACATTCCTTACAAAAGAAGCCCTGGCGCAGGCAAAACGCCGGAAAGAAAACCTTTCTGTCTACGACATGGAAAGCGCGGAGGGCACGCTGTCGGCTCTTTCCAGCATCTGGTCAACCTGCGGCGCCGATTATTTTTTCAGCTACGGAAAGAAGTTTGAAAAAACAGGCATTTCTGATATCAAGGACTTTGCCGCCCGCTACCTTGCACATCGCAAGGGAATACAGATTGTCTTTGTAAGCCCCGATGTGTACCAGAAACACAAGGAAGCGTTTGCACAGGCGGGCTACACGCTGATTACCGAGGACAATGCATTCTGGTGGCAGACTGGTCTTTCTAAATAACACTGCGGATTTTTTTAAGGGAGTTTATCATGCATATAGTTCACACAAACACTCGATTTCGACACCTTCGCAGGCTGTTCGCACTTCCGCCGGCAGCTGCGGCGACAGTGGCTGCTGTTTTGGCCTCTGCAATGCTGCTTACCGCCTGTGCTTCAAGCCCGAAAGGACCGGCGCTGACAGGAAACCCGTATTACGACGACAACATAGGCGACTTTAGCACGTTGTCTCTTTCTAACGGCATTCCCGTGATTTTTAAGCAGCAGGAAGGCAAGACTGCCTGGGTCGGGCTTGTCATAACCGGCGGCGTTTCCCTCTACCCCCCGGAAAAAAGCGGCCTTGAAGACATTACGCTTTCGATGATGCTCCACGGAAGCGAAAGCTATCCGTATCAGGAAATACAACGGATTGCATATGACAAAAGCCTTGCTCTTTCCAGTTCTGCCGGCAAAGACTATTCGCTGATTTCCGCGCGGTTTATCACCAGGGACACTAGCGCAGCGCTTTCACTGCTTACCGACAGCGTGCTGCATCCGCTCCTTTCCACCGAAGATTTTACCAAGGTGATGACAGAAGAGGCCGAAGCCGTACAGCGGACGCTTACAAATCCGTCCGGTATTCTGGGACTCGAGCTTTCAAAGTCAGCCTTTAAGAATCACCCTTATGCAACGTCAGTTTCGCCAACAGCAGACACCATCAGCACGATTACGCTGGAAGACGTGCGCAATCACTACGAATCGCTGCTGAATGCGGCGCGCTTTTCTTTTGTTGTAGTCGGTGATTTTACCGGCAGGGCGCAGAAGCAGGTGCTCGAGCTGCTGGAAGCGGGATTCGGCTCCATTGGCAGGAATGAACTGTCGCTGGAAGCAATCCCGCCGCTCGCTGCAGAAAACGGAGCCGTCTACGCAAGCTGCGAAATCGCCGCAGACACCGGCTACATCGCGGGCTATTTTGCCTGCCCGGAGCGATCGAGCGACGACTATGTGGCCTTTGCGCTTGCACTCATGTATCTTGACGACATTATGTTCCGGCAGGTTCGGGAACAGCACAGCGCGGTTTACACCATCGGAAGCGGCGTCCTTGGCGGCAAGCAGCTTTTGGGTGCTATTTCCGTTTACAAGGCAACAGAAAAGCAGCACCTGAAAGAGTACATTTACGAAGCCATCGACAGCTTCCCGGATGAAAAGGAAATTGCAGAATCACTGGACTACTACAAGAACAAGTACATCACCGCGCTGTTTACAAGCTCTCAGAACACTGGCGGAGTAGCCGGAAACGTCGTCGCCTCGCTTGTCTACAATAACTCGCCGACGCAGTACCTGAACCGGTCAGCGCAGGTGCAGGCGGTTACTGCGCAAGACATCGTGCGCGTCTACAGCCGCTACCTTGCGCAGAAGCCGGAGCGCGCGGAAAACAAGACGGCAAATCCGATTCGCTGGATTGTCGTGAGCGGTGAAAAATCAGTCCGCCAGTTCAAATTCGACTGATAAAAAAACAGGGCGTGCTTCACTTTCTCGGAAATGAAATGCACGCCCTGCTTTTTTTCCCGCTACCGCGCACTGGCAAATGCCAAGTTTACACAGCAAACAACTGCAAAACTGCCGGAAGCGGGTTCGTGGCGGCCGGTTCCGCTGGAAGGCAGTTTTGGCTGTTACTGGTTATGCGTAAACTCGACATTTGGCCTATTTGTTTTTATTTACGATGCGGTCTTCCCAGGTACCAGTTGCAATATCGATAAAGCGGACAAACAGAGACACTTTGTTGTCTGCATTCAGGCTGTTCCAGACTGAATCGGTAAAGCTGTCGATGTCGCCGCTGACAGTGACCAGTTCCGGCTCGCCTTCAAAACTCGGGAGCGGGTTTCCGTCGCCCATGTAGGTGTGGATAAAGCGGCCGACGCCTGCTTTGGGATTGTTGTACGCAAACGTAAAGCGATTGCAGCTTGCAGGGTCTCCGTTATCACTTTTCAGGATAGACATTGCAAAATTGTATGTGCCGTTTTCTATGTGCATGATGCCGCTGATACGGGGAGTAAAATTGGGAGCGTCAGGCTCGAATTCACGGCAGCGCAGGCTCTGTTCAAAAGTCATCTGCTTGTCCATGTTTTCGTAAATCGTGTCTGTCTGATCGCCGTTTGTCACAATGGTCTTGTTTCCAAGCACACGTACAGGAGCATAAATAATCAGGCTGGGATCCTGCATTTTTGACGGATCAAATGCCTGCGTGCGGATTCCTTCTCCATCTTTTACAAAAACACGGTTGCGGCTGTTTTCGCTGCGGCCCATAATAAAATATGCAGCGACAGCCTTTTTTCCATCAGCAGAGCGGCCAAGAACAATACCGCGGCCCGGATAAGAGGTTGCAGAGAGAGCTGCATCAAGTGATTTTGTTGTCATAAGTAACTCCTAACAAAACGTATCGCATACAGAAGTAATCTGTTAGCGCATTATCGCAATTTTCGGCGACAGTGTAAATGCTGCCTTTCTGACAGTACTGACAGCGCAACTGCAGCTTCCCCTGGCAGTAAAACCTCTATCTTTCTGACAGTGCTGGCTACGTAAATCTGCACAGCTGGCAGCGCACGTGCAGAAGCTGCGCCGTTACCTGTCGCACTTTTTTTCCAATGTCAGTATAATACCGGCAATGGTTACAGATATAACACTTATCGTTCGTCCGGAAGAAGAAAAGGACAACGCTCTGATACTCGAGAAAATCCAAAAAGAACTTAAAGCGAAACGCATTCCCTTTAAGCAGAATGACCTCTCGCCGGTTTTTGTAAAAAAATCCATCGACGCCCGGCGCGGTCATGTAAAAATCAACCTTCGTTACAAGGTGTACATCGGTGAAAAACCGGCATCCGCGGAAGACGAGCTTCCCCACTGGAAGCACGCAGACGGAACACAGCGGGTAGCTGTCATCGGCGCGGGGCCTGCGGGGCTTTTTGGCGCGCTCCAGCTTTTAGAGGACGGCATCATGCCGATAATCATCGAACGAGGCTCGGTTACCACGCAGCGCAAAAAAGACATTGCCGCAATCAGCACAAAGGGTGTCGTTGACGAAAACAGCAACTACTGCTTCGGCGAAGGCGGTGCCGGCACCTTCAGCGACGGTAAGCTCTACACCCGAAGCAACAAGCGCGGAAACATATCCCGCATACTGCACATTTTTGCCGCGTTCGGCGCAAATCCTTCGATTCTGACCGACGCACATCCGCACATCGGCACCGACCGCCTGCCTGCGATTATCAATGCAATGCGAGAGAAAATCATTGAGTTAGGCGGCGTCTTCCATTTTGACAGCCGCTGCACGGGCTTTCTGACAGAGCCGACTGCAAGCGGCCAACCGCGGGTAACCGGCGTAAAAATCAAAAACGCAAAGACCGGCGAAGAAAGTGAATTAACCGCGGATGCCGTCCTTCTTGCGACAGGTCATTCTGCAAGCGACATCTACGAGCTTATGGCGGCCATTGCGCCCGAATCGCTGACCGAAAAAATATTTGCTGTAGGCGTACGCGTCGAACACCCGCGCAGCCTTATCGACTCCATCCAGTTCCACGGAAAAGCCATGGGGCAGGCGGCTGAATACAAGCTGACAGCCCAGGAAAACGGCCGCGGCGTGTACAGTTTCTGCATGTGTCCCGGCGGCTTTGTTGTTCCGTCCAGCACAGCGCCCGGGCAGATTGTCATAAACGGCATGTCGAGCGCCGCCCGCAACAGCCGCTGGAGCAACAGCGCAATCGTTGTAGAAACGCGCCCCGAAGACATACCAGAGGAGTTCCGGGAAAAAGCAGATAAGGCAGGCTGTCCGGCACTTGCAGGGCTGCTCTGGCGAAACTGGCTGGAAGCAGAAACAGCCGCCCACGGAAACGGTCAGCAGGCGCCGGCACAGCGGCTCACGGACTTTCTTGCAAAACGGCTTTCGCAGGACCTTCCCCGCACCAGCTACACGCCAGGCGTCGTTTCGAGCCGGCTTGACCAGTGGCTTCCACCGCAGATTGCAGAACGCCTGCATGCAGCATTTCTGGACTACGACAGGAATATGCACGGCTTTGTCTGCGACGACGCCCTGCTCTTGGCAAGCGAAACCCGTACAAGCACCCCGGTTCGCATTTCCCGGGATGCAGAGACGATGGAATGTGTCGCAGTAAAGCGCCTCTATCCGGCCGGCGAAGGTTCCGGCTATTCAGGCGGTATTGTTTCTTCCGCCATGGACGGAGAACGCGCCTGCCGTGCAATCGCAAAAGCACTGCTTTCATAACATTTTTTTGACAATATCAGGAGAATACCATGCTTTCTTTCGAGAGTGATTACATTGAAGGCGCCCATCCGCGGATTTTAGAGCGCTTTATCGAAACCAATATGGAGCAGCTTTCAGGCTACGGCGCCGACTGTTACACCGCCTCTGCAAAAGAAAAAATTGCTGCAGCCTGCTCGCTTCCGCTCTACAACGAGCAAACCGGCGAAGGCTCCCTGCAGATTGCTTTTCTGACAGGCGGCACCCAGACAAATCAGATTATCATCGACACGATGCTCAGACCCTACGAAGGCGTTTTTGCCGCAACAACCGGCCATATAAGCGCGCACGAAGCCGGCGCCATCGAGTTTACCGGCCACAAAGTGCTCACGCTGCCGTCTCACGACGGAAAGATTGACGCGCAGGAACTCGATGCGGCTGTCACGGACTTTTATGCGGACGGGAATCACGAACACATGGTTTTTCCGGGGCTTGTATACATTTCCCACCCGACTGAATACGGCACACTCTATTCCAAAAAAGAGCTGACCGCACTCAGCGAAACCTGCAGAAAACACAAGCTGCCGCTTTTTATGGACGGCGCACGCTTAGGATACGGACTTGCAAGCTCTGAAAGTGATATGAGCCTTGCCGACATAGCATCCCTCTGCGACGTATTCTACATCGGCGGCACAAAAATCGGCGCGCTGTGCGGCGAAGCGGTCGTATTTACGCACAAGAATATGCCGGCTCACTTCGTCAACCTGATAAAAAAGCACGGCGCGCTTCTGGCAAAAGGCCGCCTGCTTGGCGTACAGTTCGACACGCTGTTTACCGACAGCCTGTATTTTTCTATCAGCAGGAATGCAATCGAAAGAGCTGATGAACTGAAAACGGCGCTCAAAAGCAAAGGCTACCGCTTTTTTATCGATTCGCCCACAAACCAGCAGTTTGTCATTCTCGAAAACAGCCGGATAGAAGAGCTGAAAAAGCACGTCACGTTCAGTTTCTGGGAAAAATATGATGACAGCCACACGGTCGTGCGCTTTGCAACCAGCTGGGCAACCACGCCGGAAAAAGTTTCCAAACTGATTTCCTTCTTATAGCTTTTAGCCCCGACAGCAGCGCTTTCCGCGAGCGCCAGTATGCCCGGGTGCCTGCACATGTACCGCCCTAGTTCTCCTGCTTGACCTGAGCGATTACCACAGCGGCGAAAATCAGCACGCAGCCGACCGCCATGCGAAGCGACAGATGCTCGTGCAGCAGCAGGGCGCTGAACAGGACGCCGAAAACGCTTTCAAAAGACAGGAGCAGCGAGGCAAGCGCCGACGGCAGGTATTTTAAGCCGACATTCTGCAGCACAAATGCAATCAGTGTGGAAAGCAGCCCCAGATACAGCATCGAAATCACAATCCGGCTGCTGAGCGCCTGACTTACCGGAAACGCTCCATCCAGTATCGGCGCGAAAAGCCAGGAAAGGGCGGCGGCGGCAATAAACTGCATGACGGTCAGCAGCACCGGGTCATGCTCCTCGTTGTAGCGGGCGGTAAAAAGAATATGCACGGCATAGAAAATCCCGCAGATAAGCGTCAGAACGTCGCCGATGTTCACCACGCTCAGCGCCGCGCTGGCAGCGCCCGAAGAGCCGGCCGCCGCAACCGCGCCAGCCGCGTCAGAAGGAACAGCCGCCGCCGCAACCGCGCCAGCGCCCGTTCCCAGCGCCAGAAGCCCGATTCCGGCAATCGACATAAGCGCACAGGCAAAAACATACCACGCCGGACGCTTTTTATTGAGCGGCCAGCCCAGAAGCGGCACCAGAAACACATATACGGTCGTCAAAAACGCATTTTTGCCGGCTGTCGTGTATTTACAGCCGACCGTCTGCACCAGATACGCAACAAAAAGATAGACACCCAGCAAAAGTCCGTGCTTCCAGGCGCGAGCTGAAGCACAAAGGAGACGCCGCGCATACACAAGCGACAGCACAGCCGCCGCAATCGTAAAGCGGAACGCCAGCATCCACACGGCACCGATATAATCAAGACTGTCTTTTACGACAACAAAGGCAAAGCCCCAGATAGCCGCCGTCAGAAGCAGGCCCGTCGAAGCAAGGAGAGAGCGTGTTTTTACATTCATGCCGCAGAGTGTAGCAGAAAAAAAAGGCTGGCACCATACGGCACCAGCCCCAACACGCTTATTCAGAGACAGCCGGAATCTAGTCAGAAACAGTTACTTTCTTCAGCTTCCAGATGTCCTTCACATAGTCTTCGATTGTGCGGTCGCTGGAGAAGTTTCCGCTGTTGGCAATGTTAAGCAGCGCTTTCTTTGCCCACGCGCGTCGGTCGCCATATGCGGCAGACAGCTTTTCCTGTGCGGCCACATAGCGCTCAAAGTCAGCAAGAACGTAGTACACGTCCGGGCGCTGGCCTTCAACGCCGTATACCAGACTGTCGTGCAATTCCTTGAATACCTGGCGGGTCGGGTCGTACGTTCCGTCAACCAGCTGCTCCACAACCTTGTACAGCGCAGGATTGCGTTCGAGGTACTGCATCGGATTGTAGCTGTGCTCAGCTTCCATCTTCTGAATCTCTTCAGTTGTGAGGCCAAACACAAATGCATTTTCTTCACCTGCATCGCGCACGATTTCGATATTTGCGCCGTCAAGCGTACCCATCGTAAGCGCGCCGTTCACCATGAACTTCATGTTTGACGTACCGGAAGCTTCCTTGCCGGCCGTAGAAATCTGCTCAGAAACATCTGCCGCCGGGAAAATCTTTTCGGCAACGCTTACGCAGTAGTTTTCAATGAACACAACGCGGAGTTTTCCACCAACGCGACGGTCATTATTGATTCTGTCTGCAACCGTATTAATCAGCTTGATGATTGTCTTTGCACGGCGGTAACCGCTTGCGGCCTTTGCACCAAAGATGAATGTGCGGCTCGGCGGATTGTAGTTCGGGTCGTCAAGCAGGCGGTTGTACAGCGACATAATGTGCAGTACGTTCAGAAGCTGCCGCTTGTACTCGTGCAGACGCTTTACCTGCACGTCGAAAATGCTTTCCGGGTCAAGGAACTCGTTCTGCTTGTGCTTCAGGTAATCAGCGAGTTTCTGTTTGTTACGCAGTTTGATTGCGTTCAGCTCGTCAAGCACGGCCGTGTCGTCGGCGAATTTTTCCAGCTCCTTAAGCTTGGTCAAATCCTTTTCCCAGCCATGGCCGATTTTTGACGTGATAAAGTCGGCAAGCTCCGGGTTCGCTGACAGAAGCCAGCGGCGCTGTGTAATGCCGTTCGTCTTATTATTGAACTTATCCGGGTACAGCTCAGCCCACTCTTTAAGCTCCTGCGTCTTTAAGAGGTCGGTGTGCAGTTTTGCAACGCCGTTTACGCTGAAACCCGCGTGAATCGCAAGCCATGCCATGTAGACTTTGCCGTCGTGGATAATCGACATGTGATTCTGCTTCTGGTAGTCATTCGGGAACTTTGCGCGCAGTTCAATCAGGAAGCGGCGGTTGATTTCTTCGACAATCTGATAAATACGCGGCAGCAGGCCCTGGAAAATGTCAATCGGCCATTTTTCGAGCGCTTCTGCAAGGATTGTGTGGTTTGTATACGCAAACGTCTTGGTGACAATGTCCCAGGCGTCGTTCCAGCCCAGGCCGTATTCGTCGATAAGGATGCGCATCAGCTCGGGGATGGCGACAACCGGGTGCGTGTCGTTCAGCTGAATGACATGCAGCTCGGGGAAGCGGCGGAAATCCGTGCCGTAGTTTGAGACAAAGTGATGAACCAAATCCTGCAGCGAAGCGCTCGTAAAGAAGTACTGCTGCTTTAAGCGAAGCGCTTTTCCACTCGGGCCATTGTCGTTCGGGTACAGAACGCGGCTGATGTTCTCCGCACTGTTCTGGCGCTCGACAGCGCGGTTGTATTCCATGTTGTTGAACAGCTGCAGGTCAAAGCCGTCCGGGCTTGAAGCCTGCCACAGGCGCAGCGTGTTTACCGTAGCGGTATCATAACCGACAATCGGCATATCGTACGGAGTTGCCGTTACAACCTCGGCATTTTCGAGATAAAAGCGGTCCTGACCGTCGGGCGTCTTTCCGTATTTGATTTCGCCGCCGAATTTGACAGTAACAGCAAGGTCGGAGCGCTTGATTTCCCACGGGTCGCGGTGCTTAAGCCAGTTGTCGGGATATTCCACCTGATAGCCGTTTTCGATGTGCTGCTCAAACATACCGTATTCATAGCGGATGCCGTAGCCGTGTCCCGGATAATCAAGGGTAGCAAGAGAGTCAAGGAAACAGGCAGCAAGACGACCAAGGCCACCATTGCCCAATCCGGCATCCGGTTCCTGGTCTTCAATCTGATTGTAGTTGATGTTCATTTCTGCAAGCACCTGCTTGACTTCTTTCATAACACCCATGTTAATCAGGTTGTTGCCGAGGGCACGCCCCATCAGGAATTCAGCAGAGAGATAGTACAACTGTTTTACGGGCTTCTTCTCATATTCACGGCGGGTAGCCATCCACATCGGCATGATTACTTCCAGCAGCGAAGCAGAAACAGCATCGAAAAGGTCATGGCTGTTAGCCTGCGAAATGTCCTTTCCGTACTGTCGGCGCAAGCGGGCCTGCAGGTCCGCCTTAAATTTCTCAGCATCAAATGTCATATTCACTCCTTTATTTTGCTGATATTACAGGCTTCGAAATAAGCACAAGCGTACTGTTAGCAGGAAGAACATACCGGTCCTGTACCACCAGCTTTTCTTCCTGCCCTGCGTCAAGCGCAGCATCATCACCGGCAACCGATGTATCTACCACGCGATACCATTCGCGATTCACAGATGGAATCGGCACAGTAATAGTTATATCATGAATGTCGGTATTGAATGCAATATAAAAGTCAGCATCTTCCGGCCAGTAACCTAAGCCGAATGCACCACCCAGACGGAAACCAAGGAAGCGCTTCGTGTCGCTCCAGTCAAGCGTTTTTCCGTCCCAGTCGTGCCAGGTAATGTCCGCCACGCATTTTGGGCCCGAAGAGCCGGCTCCTCGAAGGAAGGAATGACGGCAGAGCGTCGGATGATTTTTGCGCAGGGAAATCAGGCGCTTAACGAATGTAAGCATCGAAGCATGAGCGCGCAGGTCAGCCCAGTTAAACCAGGATATTTCGTTATCCTGACAATACGCGTTGTTGTTGCCGCCCTGCGTATGGCGCACTTCGTCCCCCGCCAGAAACATGGGAGTTCCGCGCGAAATAAACAGCGCCGTAAAAAAGTTCTTTATCTGCTGTTCGCGCAGCCGTTCTATGCGCGGATTATCTACAGGTCCTTCAAAGCCGTAGTTGTAGCTGATGTTGTTGTCGTTTCCGTCGCGGTTTTCTTCGCCGTTCTGCTCGTTGTGCTTACTGTTGTAGGTAACAAGGTCGTTCAGCGGAAAGCCATCGTGACAGTCGATAAAGTTGATTGAATGAATCGGCCCGCGCCCGCTTGCAGAATACAAGTCGGAAGAGCCTGTCATGCGGGTAGCGGCTTCTGTCACCGTGTTTTCGTCCCCGCGGATAAAGCGGCGCAGCGCGTCACGGTACTTGTCGTTCCATTCGCACCAGCGGCTTCCCGGAAAATTACCGACATAGTAGGCGCCGCCGCAATCCCACGGCTCCGCAATGATTTTCGTGTCGCGCAGTACCGGGTCTTCGGAAATGCGGTGCACAAGCGGCGGGAACTGCATAAGCCAGCCTTTTTCGTCACGGCAAAACACGCCTGCAAGGTCAAACCTAAAGCCGTCCACATGCATGTCGAGCACCCAGTAGCGCAGGCAGTTGATGATAAAGCCCTGTACTGCCGGATGATTGCAGTTAACGGTATTGCCGCAGCCGGAATAATTAGTGTAGTACTCTTTATGCTCGGGAACGAGCGTATAATAAATGCTGTTATCCAGGCCACGGAAATTGAGCGTTACGCCTTTTTCGTTTCCTTCGGCCGTGTGATTAAAGACGATGTCCAGAATGACTTCTATGCCGGCTTTGTGCAGAGCCTTAACCAAATCCTTGAATTCGGAGACAACAGCGCCCGGAGTCTTATCCGCAGCGTAACCAACCTTTGGCGCATAAAAACCGATTGTGCTGTAGCCCCAGTAGTTAGTCAGCCGCTTACCGGTACGCGGATTTATGTTCATTCCCTCGTTTTCGTCAAACTCCTGCACTGGCAGCAGCTCCACGGCAGTAATGCCCAGCTCCTGCAGGTACGGTATTTTTTCAATGCAGGCGCGGTAGGTACCGGGATACTGAGCGCCGGAAGAACCGGAAGCCGTAAAGCCCTTAACATGCATTTCGTAAATAATAGTCTTTTCGAGCGGCGTTTTGAGCGGGCGATCGCCTTCCCAGTCGTATGCTGAAGAATCAACGACTACACATTTAGGCATTTTTTCCAGCGGACAAGTACGGGCTGTCGTCAGATTCTTAAAAACAGAGCCGTCCGTAAATGCACGGGCGCAAGGGTCAAAAAGATAGATGTCCTTGTTAAAGCGATTACCGGTAAACGCATCAGTCGGGGTATCTGCACGGTAGCGCTGCGGCGCATCTTTACCCCACTTGGAGGCACGGCTAATACCGTCAGGTCCGTCAGCACGGTACAGATACAGCGCACCCGGCTGCAAGCCTTTAACAAACACGTGCCAGATGTCGCCGGTGCGGTTTTCTTCGGGCGTCAGCTGTATAGTCCGAAGCGGCTTTTCATCCGAGTCAAATAATTCAAGAAAAATCGAAGTTGCATTGCGGGAAAACACCGTGAAATTTACGCCGCCGTCAACAACATGCGCGCCCGGCGTCATCGGTTTACCTGCTGAAATCTGGATGCTGTCCATACTTACCAAGATTTTAACATATTTTACAGAAAAATACAGTGAAAAAGCTTTTTTTTACAAAAAAACAGGGTGCCAGCCCAGCCGACACCCTGAAGGTATATTAAAGAATGTTAGGGGCTACAGCAACGTGGTACCAGTAAGTCGCCCAGATACCTGCGGTGTAGTATGAGCTTTCCAAGCCGGAAACGCTGTAGCCGTCTTTTTTCTTACCAGCAGCACTGCTGTCTGTTTCTGCGGCGCTTGTAATAGCGGAGAAGGTTATGCTGGCGTTGCGGCCAATAAAGTAGAAGGCATAGGTTTCAAGCGTGACGGCGGAAGAATCTGTTGCAGCGATTGTTAATGCCACATCATCATTGTAGAAGCAGTTTGCACCGAAGTAGACTAGGCTTGCAGGACAGGTAAGAGAAGTAAGTGATGTACAGTTTGCGAATGCGTTGTTGCGCAAATACTTTACACCGGTTAAGTCTACACTGGATAGTGCGGTACAGCCACGGAAAGCAGCGGCATCGATTTCAACGCTTCCGCTTCCAGAAATTGTAAGGCTCGTTAATCCTGTACATTCGGCAAAAGCGCAGTCGCCGATGAGCGTTACTGTTGAAGGAATGCTTACAGAGGTGACTGCCGTGTTGCCATAGAAGGCAAAATCACCGATTTCGGTTACCGTGTTGCCACTAATAGTAGACGGAATTTCAATTGCACCACCAGTGCCGCTGTAGGCTGTAATGACATAACCGCTTGTAGCTGATGACTTGTAAGCGGTAAAACCATTTTCTGTTACAGCGCTTCCAGATTTACTGTTGTTGCCACCTTTTGGCGTTCCATCCATTACATCCCAGACAAGAGCTTCACTGTCAGATGATGAATAGGCTACGATGCTGCTACCGCTGTAGGTATTATTCTTGTAGATGTTGTAATTTGCGCAGTTGCTTGTGCCAGATGTTGCAGTCTGTGAATAACGCTCCTGTACGGCTGTCGAATATCCGGTGAATGTAACATTCTGGATGGTGTTGTTGAATACAGCCATATAGGCACTGGAGGAAGCGTTAACCATGGTAATAGCAACGCCCGTTGTTGCTGATTTTGTTGCCGTGCCACTGCTGCTTAAGGTTGAGTAGGTAACGGTTCCTCCGTTTGTCTGAATCAAGCCGCCATGAATGTTTACATACTGGCAACTATTGTAGAGACAGCCCTGTACCGGATTGATGATGTTTACTTTATCGATGTCAACACCGGTAACGGTTGATACGAAGAAAATACCCCGGCCACAGCCTTCGCTGTACACGTAATGGACATTAATGTTTGGACCAACATCGTTAGCGCAGCGGAAAGCAGCATAGCCACCGCTTGAGCAACAGCGGATGCCCCGTATGGTGCCAATGTAGGCGTCATAGGTACAGTTGAGCAGTACAGCGTTTCCGCCAATATCGGTGCCACTGATTTCATCCATGTAAACATCGTAAACGTTGTATGTTTCGACAGTATGTTCGGCAATGCCGTTGGCAGAAATGTTGTCAAAGTACAGGTCGTGGCTCCAGCGTGAAAGCTCTGTATTTGCAACAGCTGTGGCCTGACTCTGTGCCCGGATACCGATGCCGCAACCAACGTATTCTCCGGTAGCAACACCAAAATGAATGTTTGCACAGGTAATGTTGGAGGCCGCCGCCATGAAGATGCCATAGCTCGGAGAACCGGTCATAGTGAGATTGCGGATGGAAATGTTGTTGGCACCACGCTCAATATCAATGAAAGCCTGAATATCATATTTTGGATCACCGCTTGAGTAATAACCATAAATCTCACTTGCATCTACGTAGATTGTATGATTTCCAAAATCAAGGATAATATTGCTCATTCCCCGCATAATTATACTGTGTGTAGAAGCCATGCGGTCAGCTGTATTAACTACAGAAAGCGTATTTTCTGAAGCTTTTCCCGTCGTTCCATCAGTAGTAACCAAAACTTTCTGCTTTGAAGAACGACTGCTGTCAAGCAGTCCGAAAGCTTTATTTACAGCGTCCAGTAATCCAACATAGGTCGTTTCATACTGGGTATATGTACTGCTTTCTGTGGGTGTTGTGTCTTCTGTATAGGAAAGCGTCCAAACTGCAGCAGTTTCATCATAGGCAACTTTGACTTTTGGAAGTACGGAATCTTCGTCATCAAAGGCATCCAGCTTGGAGCGCAAATCTGTCATATCAACAGCGTCTGGGACACTGCTGCTGGCAGGTTCGCTTGTTGTTAAACTTCCGATACTGCTAGAAGTGCCTTCAATATCTTTAGCATAAATTGAAAAGGTGGTGTTTTCAGTATTGCCCGTTTTCCCTGTATCATCTCCATCATCACTGCTTGAGCTTGTTTTGCAGCCGATAATAAAAGCAGCTGTACAAAGCAAAAAAAGAATTCCAAATAAGCTTCTGCGCTTCATAGGGTTTATCCTCCAAGTTTGTTGGTCGTAGGTTTTAGAATGATACGAATTTAGTTTGCTTTACCGATAGCACAAAATCGCCAGAAGGTAGCATTTTCTCTTAATAACAGAATATTATAAATAAAAAACGGCAGGAAAATCTCCTGCCGCAAGTGTGTTTAGTACAAGGTGCCGTTTACAGCTACAGTTTCAGAATAGCCTTCTTTGTCAGTTCCGGCAGCATTTGGAATAAGCGATGGAAGCTCACTAGCCGAAACCATTGTAGTCTCATAGGTATAGCCTGGAGTCCAGGGCTTTGTTGTAGTCAAATGCTCCGACACAGATGAAGCTGTATCTCCATCTGTTGCGATATCCGAACTACCTGTAAATGTATAACTGTTTCCGCTTTGATAGAAATACGAGAATGTTGCAGCAGACGAGCCGTCTTC
>JAILRG010000050.1 GCA_024698325.1 Treponema sp. | reverse complement strand
AAGACGCGCCGCCAGCGTTCGTTCTGAGCCAGGATCAAACTCTCCATGATTATTTCTTAAGCTCAAAAGAGCTAAAGATTATCACAAATCATCGACCCTAAGCAATTTTCTCTAAAATTGATAGGATTGTCTGGTAAAGCTTCTTATCAAGAAGTTTTACCCTTTTTGCTAAAATCAGAAGATTTTAGCTGATTTAATCACCTATTATTCGCTGGAAAACCTTATTTTTCGTCTTCTTTCCCTTCACTTTTCGTTTCAAAAAACTTAGCTTTACTAGAAGCTTTTTTGTTACCCTTGCTTGTCGCAAGTGAATAGGAGTTTATTTCATATTCACTTTCTTGTCAAGCACTTTTTGTTATTTTTTTTATTTTTTTTTCGCAGCAACCTTTGCAAGGAAGCTGGAAGAAAAATCAGTGCCTGCCGTCAAGCGGATGAGAAGGAATATATATCAAATCACTAAAAATGGTCAAGTGATTTTTGAAAAAAAAAATACTTTTTTTTTCGATTTTTTTTACTTCCAGCAAAAACCACAAAAAAAGCCCTGGATAAACAAGGAAATACCATTCCTCGGTTATCCAGGGCCTTTATCATATTTACAAAAACAGGAACTAAAGCTTAGAGAGCTTTTCGCTAACCAGTTTTGTTGCAACGCCAGGATTTGCCTTACCCTGAGAAGCTTTCATAACCTGTCCCATAAGCCAGCCGACAACGTTGGTTTTTCCACTCTTATAGTCAGCAACCGCCTTCGGGTTTGCAGCAATTACCTGCTCGACAATAGCTTCGATAGCCCCGGAGTCAGAAACTGTTTCCATATTCTCTTCTTTGATGATTACAGCGGGCATCTTTCCGCTTTCAAGCATTTTTGCAAATACCGTTTTTCCCTGCGCAGATGTAATTTTTTTGTCTGCAATGGCATTCACCAGCTCTGTTATATGCGCGGGCTTGATATTCACTTCACCAATAGAAATATTCTTGTCATTAAGAACAGCAAGCAGCTCTGCAAGAATCCAGTTGGCGACCTTCTTGACGTCCTTTGCACCCTTAGCAGCCTCTTCAAACCACAAAGAAAGCTCGCGGGTAGATGTCAGTGTCTCAACATCAAAATCAGAAAGTCCGTAATCCTTCTTTAAGCGAGTTCGTTTTGCCTCGGGGAGTTCTCCGACACGAGTGCCTGCACGCTGAATAAGCTCATCGCTAACAGAAAACGGCTTAATGTCCGGCTCAACCACAAAGCGGTAGTCAACGAATGAGTTTTTGGTTCGCTGAACGACAGTCTGACCTTTTGCCTCGTCCCAGCCCATGGTGACCTTAAAGCCGGCATTGAATTCCTGACGGTCATTCTGGAACTCTTCAAGCTGGCGTTTTGCCTCGTAAGTACAGGCCTCGCGGATTGCCTTGAAGGAGTTCAAGTTCTTGATTTCTGAAATAGGCGTGTGGTAGAGCTTTCCGTCTTCCCAGACATTGAGGTTGATGTTGGCGTCACAGCGCATGTTTCCTTCTTCAAGGTTACCATTTGTAACCCGGACATAGCGAAGGATTTCCTGGACAGTCTGCATGAAAAGAGCAGCCTCGTCAGGAGAAGACATATCAGGCTTTGTGACAATCTCAATGAGCGGAGTGCCGGAACGGTTATAGTCAATGTATGAGTGAGCCCCCTGCAAGTGCAAAGACTTACCTACGTCCTCTTCAAGATGGATTCGCTCGATTCTTACACGGCGGTACTTGTTGTCAATGATGCAAGGCTCACCTTTAAAGTTGACCGGGCGGTGTTTTGCTCCCCCAACCTGCTCCTCTTTCGGAAAGTGAGAGAGAGGAAGGTCAACGAAACCGTCAGTACACAAAGGAATATCGTACTGGGTAATCTGATAGCCCTTGGTAAGGTCAGGATAGAAATAGTGCTTGCGGTCAAATTTCGTAAAGCGGGCGATATTGCAGTTTAAGGCAAGACCGGCAACGGCTCCAAGCTCAACATAGCCCTTGGAAATGCGGGGCATGGCACCAGGAAGGCCTAAGCAAACCGGGCAGACTCGTGTATTTGGCATGCCGCCATAACGGTTCTCGCAGGCACAGAAAGCCTTGGTCTTGGTCAAAAGCTGGGTGTGAATCTCACAGCCGATTACAATTTCGTATTTATCGATAGCCATAGTTTCCTCAAAAAAATATTCAAAGGCAATATAGCAAATTTCGGGAAGATGTTGTAGTAGGATTTGATATTTTTTTGTGACGGAAGCTCAATTTGAAAAAAGCGGATGGAGCGCGCGTTTTGTCACATATGCAAAAAACAGCAGCGGCTATCGAGGCTTGGACTGCGGGACACGGCGATAAGGCACTTGCATTTGCCAAATTAGTGCAGGCGCTTTATAATTAGCCCATGAAAATTACAAAACGGACTTTACCAAGAAATCTTCCGCTCCTTCTGAAAGAGCGTGTCAGCCAGTGCCCGCTAGTTTACTTACAGGCGGCAAAAAATGCATCCGGCAGCTTTCAATACTACACGTACGCACAGTTTTATGACGCAGTAATCGCATTTGCCCACGCACTTCGTTCCATCGGCGTCAGGAGAGGCGACAACATCGCCCTTATGTCAGATAACCGCCGCGAATGGTTTATCACCGACTACGCGATCCTTTCACTGGGAGCAGCAGACGTCCCCCGCGGATGTGACTCGATGGGATGTGAAATGCGTTTTATTACAGCCTATGCAGACTGCGCATTCGGATTTTTTGAAAATGAAAAGCAGCTCTGCAAGATTCTTGAAAAGAAAGATGAAGTCCCGCTTTTAAAGACTGTCATTCTGTTTGACAGGATAAACACAGAAACCGAAGAACAGGCAAAAGCGTCAGGGCTACAGGTCTTTTACTTTGACGAGTTACTGCAGCAGGGGCACGAAATTGTGGCGCAGAATCCGGAAGAGAGAAAAGCGCAGATTGAAGCCGAGATGGAAAAAACGGCTCCAGACGACGTAGCCACGATAATCTTCACATCAGGCACAACGGGAACGCCAAAAGGCGTAATGCTGACTCACAACAATTACATTTCTCAGCTGTCTGTCATCCACGACTTTATCACCTGTAAGGAGGGTGAATGGTGGATGACCGTACTGCCAGTTTGGCATGTGTTTGAGCGCCTTATCCAGTATGTGGCGGTCCACACAAAATGTGGCCTTGCGTATTCAAAACCGGCGGCTCCAGTCCTGCTTCCCGACCTGGCGGCAATCCGTCCGCAGTGGATTTGCGGCGTTCCCCGGCTGTGGGAAGCACTGGCAGCAGGCGTTAACCGCGCGATGAAGAAAAAAGGCGGCATTTCACTTGCCATGTTCAATTTCTTTATCAAGGCTGGCTCTGCATATGCGCTTATGCGCGACTATGTATTTGCAAACCTGCCGCAGCTTGCAGTAAAGAAGCGCTGCCGTCCCTTAGACACAGCCCTAGGCCTTATTCCGTGGCTTTTATTATGGCCCCTGCACAAGCTGGGCGACCTGCTGGTTTTCAGTAAAATCAAGGGGAAATTTGGCGGCAGGATTACCATCGCCATATCTGGAGGCGGCGCGCTGCAAAAGGACGTGGATAATTTTTACCGGGCAATCGGCTTAAACCTGCTGGAAGGATACGGCATGAGCGAAACTGCACCGGTCGTCTCTTTCCGCGATTACCGGCATCCGCGCCCCGGCGTTGTAGGCGTCATCTTTCCGACCATGGAGCTAAGGATTGTAGAAGAGGAACACGGAATCATCAAAAGCATGGAGCATTTAGGGCCGGGAAAACAGGGCTTAATCGTACTACGCTCGCCTCAGGTTATGAAAGGCTACTACAAGCGCCCGGACCTGACAGCAAAAGTCATAGATGAGGACGGCTGGCTGAACACCGGAGACTTAGGCATTATGACGCACGACCATGAGATTAAGATTACCGGCCGCGCGAAAGACACCATCGTCCTTCTTGACGGCGAAAACATAGAGCCAAGCGTCATCGAAGGCGCGCTGCTCGAAAGCGAATACATCGACAGCATTATGGTAGTCGGCCAGGATCAGAAATATCTGGGTGCACTGATAGTTCCGAACAAAGAGGCGGTTACGGCATGGGCAAAAGAACGCGCCGTGCAAAGCGGCTCATACGAAGAGCTGCTTAAAAACAAAGAAACAGCTACACTTTTTGACAAAATCATTTCAGGAATCATCAACAGCGCAAACGGATTCAGGATTTGTGAGAAAATCTTTAAGTTTGCGCTGCTTGCAAAGCCCTTTGAGCCGGGGGTTGAGCTTTCGGCAAAGCTTGAGATTATGCGGCACAAAATCGCCGAAATCTACAAAACAGAAATCGAAGGACTGTTCAAATAAAAAAAACGGGTATGAGCATTCATACCCGTGTAAAGCAGCTTAAAGCAAGTCCGAGATTAGTCCTTTACGGGGACTCCGCACAGCGGATGATCTTCTTCCCACGCTTGAGCCAGCTGCAGAATTTTTGCCTCGCTGAACATTTTTCCCGCAAACTGAATGCCGACCGGCATGCCGTCGCGATTACTTCCGGCAGGAACAGAAATCGAAGGAATACGAGCAAGGTTTACAAAGACCGTGTACAAGTCGCTCAGATACATAGCAAGCGGGTCATCGTATTTTTCACCCAGTTTGAATGCAGGAGTAGGACATACAGGGCAGAGCACGATATCGTACTGGTCAAACAGGGCGGCAACCTCACGCTGGATGCGGGCGCGCACGCTCATGCCTTTTTTGTACGTATCGCCGGAGAACTGCTCTGAAAGCACGTAGTTTCCGATGATGATACGGCGCTTTACCTCCGGGCCAAAGCCTTCGCTTCTGGTGTCCACATACAGCTGATCGTAGCCGGCTCCGTTATCGACACGATGGCCGTAGCGGATGCCATCAAAGCGGCTGAGGTTAGAAGCAGCTTCCGAAAGCGCAATGACATAGTAAGCGGCGATTGACGCGTCCAGAATCGGGAGGTCAACGCTTTCGATTTTTGCGCCTTTTGCCGTAAACCAGGCTTTTGTATCTTCAAAAACCTTTTTGACATCTTCATCAAGACCCTTTGCTTCCTCGAACTGCTTTGGAACGGCAATCTTAAGGGAGGCAAAGTCCGTATAGGCTGAAAGGTTTGTAAGCGAGCCTGCATCGGGTAAATCCGCACTGGTATCGTCATAGAAATCGGCACCACTCATCGCGGAAAGCGGCAGCGCTATATCCTGGGGAGTGTGTCCAAGGATACCGACCTGATCCAGTGAAGAGCCGTAAGCGACGACACCCCAGCGGCTCAACACCCCGTAGGTAGGCTTTAAGCCATAAATGCCGCAGTAGCTGGCCGGCAGGCGGACTGAGCCGCCAGTTTCGGTACCAAGCGCAAAAAGAGCCTGATTCGCCGCAACAGCTGCTGTTGAACCGCCGGAAGAACCGCCAGAAACGTAGTCGCGGTTAATCGGATTGCGTGTCGGTCCGTATACAGAGTATTCGGTTGATGAGCCCATGGCGAACTCATCCTGGTTACAGCGGCCAAGCGGAACTGCGCCCTTTTCGACAAGGCGGCCGACGACAGTAGCATTGTACGGGGCGACGTAGCCTTCAAGAATCTTGCTTGAACAGGTAAGCCGATGTCCTTTGCTGGAAATATTGTCTTTGTTGGCAAACGGAACGCCCAAAAGCGGCTTTTTTTCAAACAGAGCTTCCAGCGTGCCATCCGCACGGGCCGCTGCAATTTCTGCATCGCAGGCTTTTGCCGCTGTCAGCGCATCTTCGTAGATTTCCAAAAATGCGTTCAGCGGTTTTTCGCTTTTCTGGTCTGCGGTAAAGGTGTCGATTGAAGCCTGAACCAGTTTTTCGCTTGTTGTTTCGCCACTTTTAAGGGCGGCGACAGTTTCTTTTATTGTGTAGTACATACATTCCTCATTTTGCACCCTCGCGGCCTGGCCGCTCGGAGATTCGCTAAAAACAGTCCGAAAGACTGCATTCCGGCTTTCGGTAGCTGCTTCCGCGCTAGGGATTGGAGCCCCGCCTTTGGCGTACCGCAAAGCGGTATGGAGCGACAGCGGAAGGGCGGAAAGCCCGACCCGCGAAAGCGGGGAGCGCCCAATTCAACGATGAATCGGGCTGTGAGCCTTGGTTACGCGCCTTCGCCCAGAACTTTCGGGACCTGGAAGTAGCCGTCCATAAACTTGTCAGTCACTTTTTTAACGTCAGGAATATCCAGTCCCGGCACGATTTCGTCTTCGCGCAAAGCTTCTGCCTTTGTTGAAGGATATGCATCATAGGGATTTTCTGAGTCGTCATATTTTGAGAGGATATCGAAGTAGCCGACGATTTCATCGACCTGCTTCTTAAGTGTCGCCATGTCCGTGCTTGAAGGTGACAGGCGAGAAAGATACAACAGATTTTCAAGTGTTGTTTCGTCAACTGTTTTGTGTGTAGCCATAGCGCGATTATAGCGAAAACGTTGAACTTATGGAACATCTAAGCCCGAAATTCAAAAAACTAGACAAGTACTCAGCGCTCCATTATACTTACGGCATGAACAGCGTTTTTACATCACGACTTGAGCGTATTGAAGCAGTTTTAGAAAAAGCCCTGCCCGAAACGGCAAATGCTAACTGGCGGGCTGAATCTTTTTCCTGGATGGACACCAGCATTACAGACGAACACTTTAAGGGGCTGCTGGATCCGTGCCACAGGCTTGTAAAGCTCGGAGGAAAACGCTGGCGGCCGCTGCTGCTCGTCTTATGTGCCGAACTGAGCGCGCAGGCAAAAGACGCGCCGGAAGAAGCCGTGCAGAACGCATACTCACTCTGCCCGCTCGTTGAATTTGCCCATACCGCAAGCCTTATCCATGACGACATTGAAGACTGTGCCGACACCCGCAGAGGCGAGAAGGCCGCACATATCGTATACGGCATGGACACTGCGATAAACGCCGGAAGCTGGCTGTATTTTGAAGCGCCCGTCTGCATTGAGCGGCTTGACCTTTCTGCAGAAAAGAAAAACATGTTCTACACACTGTACCTTATGGAATTACGCCGCCTGCACCTTGGGCAGGCAATGGATATTCTCTGGCACCGTACGCCCGCACTGATTCCGACGCAGAAGGAATACATCGCCATGGTGCGGAATAAAACAGGCACGCTTGCCCGCATGGCTGTAAAACTCGGCATTGCAGCTGGCGGCGGCTCATCCGAAGAAATCGAGCTGGCAGGAAAAATCGCAGAGGACATTGGCGTCGGCTTCCAGATTCTCGATGACGTTACGAACCTGACAACCGGAAACCCCGGAAAAAAACGCGGCGACGACATTGTAGAAGGCAAAAAGAGCCTGCCGGTGCTTATGCACCTTGAAAACATGCCGCATGACGCGGAACGGCTTGCCGCACTTTTTGAGCAGGCCCGCAACGAAGGGGCTGAATCTCCGGCTGTTGAAGAAGCCATCACCCTGCTTAACAGCAGCGGAGCCATCGACGCCGCGCTGTTATGCGGAAGAGAGCTGATTGCCAAAAAGAGCCACGAGCTTGCAGATTTCTACGGCACCAGCTCAGAGCCGGCGGCCAACATCGCGGAACTTTTTGCATCCATGCAGAAACTCAAGGCATAACAGGGTAAGGCACTGCAATGAGGGAAAACCCGGAACTCTTAAACTCTCAGGCTATTGAACTCGCAGCAAGCGGAAACTACAGGGAAGCTATCGCCTGTTTTAAGCGCGCGCTGGAGATAGAAAAGACAAATTATCTTCTGTGGTTCAACCTTGCCATTACCTACCGAGACAGCGGCGACCTTGCGCTTGCAAAAGACGCGATGGAACATGCCTATGCTATCGAAGATGAGGATGACGAGGTAATTGAAATGCTGGCGCTTATCTGCTTTAACACGGGCGCCACGGAAGAGGCGCTGCAGCACTGTGCGCACGGCCTTAAGCTGAATCCGACAAACGCCCATATCTGGAACACGCTTGGCGTCATTTATTTTAACCAGGGGGACTATGAGCTTGCCTGCGAAGCATTTGAGCATGCAATAACCATAAACGCCTATTATTACGATGCGCTGTTCAATCTGCGAGACACCTACGAAGAGTTGGGGAACGAGGCCGGCGTAAAAATGTGCAATAAACAGATGAGCGCCATCTCCATGGGAAAGTCTGCGGACAAGGGGATTATAGATGCATAGGCAGGCGGTTATCACGTCAATTGATTCTGCCTCAATCCATGCAATTGCGCTTGTCAGCGACATGTGCAGCACCTGTCCTTCCACCTGCGGCCGAACCGGAAAGCCGTTTTTAGTTTCAAACAAATACAATCTGCCAATAAAAGAAGGCTCCGTCGTGCGCGTATACCATTCCCAGCGGATTCGCGGGATTTCCGGCATTATGGCGCTGCTCATGCCTTTAGCATGTGGGCTTCTCGCCTACCGGCTTTCTCCCGAGCTTGCAGAAAGACTGCGCATGCAGCTTACGGAAGCGTTCAAGTCGGTATGCGTACTGGCAGGAATCCTTATTCCGTCAACCGCCATTTTTATCATCAACAGAAGCACGCTCCATCTGTTCAAGCCGGAAATCACGCAGATTCTTTAGGGGCGCCCGCGCCTGGCACGGACTGCTTCTGACAG
The DNA here is from genome assembly GCA_024698325.1 of Treponema sp. Lineage (GTDB taxonomy): Bacteria > Spirochaetota > Spirochaetia > Treponematales > Treponemataceae > Treponema_D. The sequence continues at coordinate 10,777 of JAILRG010000050.1, read as the reverse complement.
GCAAAGCCCCAACTCTGACACACAACACACACGACATAAAAAAAGCTGCGCTTCGTGTGAAGTGCAGCTTTCGCATTAGCAGGAAACCTGATTATTTTGCATTCTTTGCAATTTTATCAAGGCTATCGAGAATATATGCGCCGATGATGTTTCCAAGCTCTGCGCGGTAGTGGTTGTGGTCAAGGTACCAGCTCTGAACCATTTCGATCGGAGTTGCGAACTTTGTACCATGATCCTCGTTGTATTTTTTAACATATGCAGCGTCGAACGTGTTGAACAGATCTTCGCCGTACTGACCAACTTCGATAACTGCGAGTTTTTTAGCAGCAGCAATCTTGCGGAGTTCGCCGTTGCGTGCGTCGTCTGCATTGCCGCCAGCGCCTCTGTTCGTAAATTTCTTTGCAGCTACGTCGTAGTCACCAGCCCAGTTGTCAGCTTCGCTTCCGCGAACCGGACCGTCAGGTGTACGAGTCAGGATTACCGGAATACCGCCGCGCTGAATAACGCCTTCAACGTAGTAGTTTGCCATCAGAGCCGGGTATGATTCAATTTCGCCATCGCCGCGGCTGTTGATGCCCATGTTGATTGTTACATAGTCGCCCGGTGCAACTGCCAGCAGAACAGCCTCGAGACGAGCCTGGTTGTAGAACTGGATTGAGTCACGACCAGCCATGCCGTGGTTGTAGAATGCAGAGAAAGACTCCGGAAGCTTTACCCATTTGTTAGCAACGCAGTTGCCCCATGAGTTTGCGCCGTTTGCCGTATTCTTTGTCGTTGAATCGCCGATTGCATAGATAGCAGGCTTTGCATTCTTTGCTTTGGGAGCGATTGCATTGATAGTAATCTTCTTAACGTTTGCAGGCTCTTCGAAAGTCAGGTCGAGAACGCCGTCGCAGACTGCAACCTGGAAAGTTTCCGTCGGGTTTTTCGGGATGCGTGCATTGTGCGTCATGTCGCTGAGGCCTTCAGCTGTTTCTGCAAAAACTTTTGTAGCATCAGTAGAAACTGTTACTGAGTAGTTGCCGTTGGCAACTTTTGCCTTGAACATCAGGCTTGAATCCGCTGTAACTGCGAATGCAGATGCCTTTACATCAGCATCTTTAAAACCGTAGCCAGCTTTGTCGCTGTATACCTGATTAGAGACAGCAATGCCGCCCTTTGCCTTTGTACCGAACACGAATGTCAGATTTGAACTTTTTGTTGTGTCCACAGAAGCCGCCTTGCCAGCAGCATCGGTGCTAGCACAGCCCGTTACTGCCAACCCACATGCAAGCAGCGCTGCTGCAATACCGCACGTTGTTTTTTTCATGATAGTTTCTATCTCCTTATAAATGACATAAAGCGGGGAATACTCCCCCGCCTTATGCAGAATCACCTGTATTTTTTACTCAGCTGTTTCTACAGTGTATGCTTTCAGGAATGCTACGTTAACCGGGAATGCACCAGTTACGCAGAGGTAGCGGCCCTGAGTTGCACCCAGTTCAGTTGCATCGCTCTTTCCGATAAGGTCGCCCTTCAGGTTGTAGATAGCAACAGTGTATGTCTTTGCAGCCGGATCAACGGTCATCACATACTTGTAGAATACCTTGGGGTTAACATTCATGATTGAAGATGAGCCAATCATGACCATGCCGCCGCCAGCGTAGATTGAAGCATATTTTACAGAGTTTGTGTTATTCGGAGTATTTACGCCCCAGATACCAAATTCCATAGAGCTGTCATATTTGAGCGTTGCTTCAACTACGAACTTCTTCTTCTGGTCAGTCCACTGATAGACACCCAGAGTTGAGCCGCCGCCGCGGTTTGAATCAAACTGCAGAGACTTAATGCCGTCCTGCTCAACCAGAGTCAGAGCGCGGGCGCCGTTAGAACCGTAGATTGACCAGTTGTTCAGAACCGGATCACGATCTTTGATGCCTGTTGCAGTTGCCTTGTAGCCGACCATTGCTGAATCATAGTCATTCATAGAAGCCGGATATCCCGGAGCCGGAATAAGCTGGCCTGCAGTAGCAGCAGCGTTCAGGATAACAAACGGAGCTGAGCTTTCGACAGTCTTGTCACCGATGGTAGCAGAAGCCTTAACGATAGCAATGTGAGTCTTTGCACCAGCAGCAACAGTGATTGTTGCATTTGCACCTTCTGTCTTTACGGTAACAGCAGGATCTTTTGTGTCGATGCCGACGATGTTCCACTTAACATTTGCCTTTGCGGTCAAATCGCCGAGGCGGTCACCAACAGCCTTAAATGAGAACACGTAGTCAGCGGGAGCTTCTGCCGGCTTTACGATAGCAGCCGGAGTTGCGGTGAATTCTGAGCCAACAAGCTCTTCCTCACCAAGTTCGCCGATTGTCTCATCGCTCTGAGCTGCGCGGATTACCAGGTTGTCGAAGTTGAATACAGCCTGATAGCGGCCAGCCTTCATGTACACGCCTTTTACAGCACCGTTGCCGTTATAACCGGTAACAGTTTTGTTGGTCAGCTCTTCGCCGCCGTATGTTACGACAGTAGAAACAAGCTTCTGGTTGCGGTCAACGAGGAGCTTGAAGTGAACCCACTTACCTGCGGGAATTTCTACCTGTTTTGTGCTGTTTACAGTCCAGACTGCAGCTTTCGGCTCCGCAGTCATTTTAATCAGCCAGCCCTTGTCTGAACCGCCGTTCATATCGCGTGCAGCCCAGTCAGTGCCGTAAATTGTAAATTCTGAAGGATGATTGTTTCCTGACTTCAGGCTTGCGTCAAATTCAACAACATATACGGGATCAGCAGGTGCAGAACCCTTGAAGTGATAGTAAGCACCACGGCTGTTAGCTGTAGAACCTGTGAAATCGAATGAGAGGAACTTTCCATGCTCTTCATCCTGTCCAACTTTTACATTTTCCTGTGCGTTCGGAGAAATAGCGTCATACTGACCGAACTTAGAAAAGTCATATGAAAAGCCTGCAGCACTTCCACCTGCACCAGCAGAACTTGCACAGCCGGCAATCATAACTATGCCACTGACAGCCGCAGCGACAACTCCCAATACCTTTTTCATTAATTGTCCTCCATTTATTTTTACGGATAAATTCTAAAATGTGACTGTATTATACCACATTTTTGAATTCGTGCTGACAGAACATTGTCAGACGCCGTTATATTCCCCTAAATTGACGTTTTTATGCGATTTTACTACTGCCGCTGAAAAACCGGGCAGCCGTCAGCATCGTAGGTAATACGCCGCACCCATGCATGGCGGTTCGGGTCATAGAGCGCGAACTTCAAATCAACCTCTGCATACGGCCGCGCGTGGTAAATCAGATAATCATCTTTTCTGTCGCGGGACGTCGTAAAGCTGTTGTGGCCGGGACCATAGATGCCGCGCTTTTCGTCAGTCGTCATAACGGGCGAAGACCTCTTCTTCCAGGAAGCGGCATCCAGTAAATCCGCGCCGTCGTCCGCCACCAGCATGCCCATGCAGTAGGTGGCATCCGTCGCGCTTGCGCTGTAGGTCAGGAAAACTTTGCCGTTCCGCTGCAGCACGGCAGGGCCTTCATTCACCCTGTAGCCGCGGCATTCCCAGTCAAACTCCGGACGGGAAAGCATCGTTGCGGGCGTCTCCAGCTTAACGGGAGATGCCATGCGCGCAATGTACAGGGATGAGTTTCCCTGTGGCGTCGGCTCTGCCTGCGCCCAGACCGCATACCAGCTGCCGCGGTTTTCGAACACCGTGCAGTCCAGCATAAACGAATCCCAGCCGCTTTCCAGACGGCCACATTCTTCCCAGGTTCCGCAGAACGGGTCGCGGGACGAATTGCGGAGCACCCATGTCCTGATATTCCAGATGTCTTCTGCCTTGCCGGCTGCGAAATAAATGTACCAGCAGCCGTCGATGTAGTGCAGTTCCGGCGCCCAGATGTGCCAGGACATGGGGCCTTCCGCGTGCTTGCGCCATACCGTAACAGGCTCGGCGTCAGAAAGCGCCTTTACCGACCAGGCTCGGCGAAGTTCTATGCGGTCATATTCCGGCGTAGATGCAGTAAAATAGTAGTACCCGTCGGTGTGATAGTACACATACGGGTCTGCGCGCTGCATCACCAGCGGCTTCTCTTCATCTGCTGCCGTAATGTCAGTAATATTCATACAATTTCCTCCAAAGATTCTGAGCTGAAAGCCGCTCGTTCCTAAGAAACCGCGTTCTGCCAGCCGCAGGAAACGGACACCCGCCGCACTAAGCTTGTTTCCGCCCGCCCAAGGCTTAGTCCTGCGATTGTTCCGGCAAGCATTTCTGCAGGCGGTTCTGCACGGTAGCCTTGAGCATGTTTTTAGCGGCAGGTTATGTTTTCCAGGCTGACGCCGCGACAACTCTGCACGGTAAGCGTCTGCACGGCTCCAGTTCCTTCCGGATACGAAAGCTCAACGTCTCGCACCAGAATATTCCGGGCTTCAAAGCTGTCGATGTCAAAACCGCGGAAGTCTATTGCAGCGCAGTCGTGCCAGTGCCGTTCGTGGTCAAGCATTCGGCCGGTAATCACTAGGTTACGGAACGAGCAGTCCTCAAACACAGGCGGATATTCTGCAGGTACGCCGTCGTCATTGTAGCCGACAGAATGCATCTGCAGGCGGGAAAGCTGGCAGTTTCTGACCTGCACATTCCGCACGTAGCCGCCGCGTTTTTTTGTCGCCTTGATTTCAATTCCCTGCATGGAAGCGCTCATATCGCAGTCCCAGATACGCACGTCGTTAATGCCGCCGGAAATCTCGCTTCCAATCGTAATACCGTGGCCGTACGCGCAGGAACAGTCAAAAATGCGGATATGCTCTGTCGGGCGGTTAATCACGTTGCCTTCCGGGTTTTTTCCTGATTTTATGGCAACCGAATCATCGCCGGTATAGAACTTGCAGCCAAAAATCGTGCAGTTTGTCGAGGAATCCGGATCCCAGCCGTCGCCGTTCCAGACGCCTTCGGACTTAAAGACGCAGTTGTCAGTCAGAATCTTGTCGCTGTAGATAAAGTGCATGTTCCAGCTGGCGCCGTTAGCCAGCGTAAGCCCTGAAATGCGCACGTTCTGACAGTTACTCATATTGATAAGGCGCGGCCGCATTCTGCCGGGAATCGTGTCCTTATGCTCACACTCCTTGATTTTGTCGCCAAGAGAGGCAAGGTAGGCGGACAGCCGCACGCGTTCGGTGCGAATAACGGCCTTTGCAAGCTCGGCACCACCGGAAGCAATCGTGCCTTTTCCATAGATAAGCACATCGCGGCAGTTGTACGGGGCAGTGCGGTTAAGCTCCCCAAGGTTCAGGAGGCTTGCGTAACAATCCTGCTCAATGCCTTCGAAGCGGCTGTGAATCAGCGGCAGGTAGTCTTTCGGGTCGTTTGTTCCCTGCAGGACTGCACCTTCTTCCAGATACAGCTCCATGCCGCTGTGCATGCGGAGCGCACCTGTCAGGAACACGCCGCGCGGAATGTAGACACACTGCCCGGAACCGCAGGAGTCGAATGCCGCCTGCAGCGCCGCTGTATTAAGCGTTTTTCCGTCACCACAGGCATTGAAAGGCGGCGCGCTGACATCAATGCGCTCGGCATGTTCGCGCGTCGTCGCCTTGCATTTTGCCTCGCCGTATTCCGACGTGACGGTAACAGCATACGTCATGCGGGCGGTAAGGCCGGTGACCGTACAATGGGTTTTTCTGGTTGTCAAAGCTGGGCGTCCGTTTAAGAAAACGGCATATTCAGTGCCGGCAGCAGGAATCCCATCCGGTTCATCCCACCAGATGGTAATCGTATCTGCCGTAGAAGCAGTTTTTATAAATGGAATTGTTGATTTCATAACTTAAAATCACTATGCCCGAGCGGACATCGTTTGACCAGCACAAAAACTTCACTCTTAAAGACGGAAACAGCAGGATTAAAATCTGCCGCCAGACTGAAAAATCGAAGCTGCCGCTACACGAGGCCGCCGAAAGGAATGTGCAGATTCTGGCAGAGCGTTTCGTATTCCGTGCGCTGGCGCGAAGAACAGGCCGTCACAAAAAAGCTCATGTCGGCGGGATTTTCCGCAGCGGTAGGGGCAACACCGTCTGTCTCGCCTGCAGTCGCACCACAAGCCGCAAGGGCAGCACCGACAGCCGCGCTCGCAGTTGCACCACAAGCCGCAGGGCCAGCACCGACAGCCGCGCCCTCAGTTGCGCTGCCGCCCCCAGTTCCAGCTGCCGCATCGCCGGGCACGGAGCCTGCCGCAGCAGAGCCAGCGACAGAACCGGCTGCCACTGTTCCAGCTGCATTTCCAGCGACAGAACCGCCTGCGCCGGCTACTTTTAGCGCCTGATTTGCAACGCCGTCACGACTGTCGATAACGGAAACGCCGCTTCCGGCGACAGCCGCAATCTCCCGGGCGATATGCGTAAAATGCGTGCAGCCGAGGATTATCGTGTCGCAGCCGCGCTCAGTAAAAAAAGACACCGCAGGACGCACCGCATCGTATTTTTCGGCGTCCGAGGCAGTAAAAAACTTCTGCTCGATAAAGGCAACTAAATCAGGGTCGCCGCGGCTGAAAACCTCGCAGTCCGAAGCGTAGTCAGCAATCAGACGCGCGCAGTACGGATGATTCACGGTCGCATTAGTTGCCAGAAGCCCGATACGCTTGTTTTTTGTGACGCGCGCTGCAAGCCGGATTGCGGGAACCGTACCGACAATCGGAAGCGTGGGGAACTGTGCGCGTAAAGAATCGAGAGCCGTCACGCTGATAGTATTACAGGCAATGACAAGCGCGCGCGGCTGCCAGCGTTCAACCATCATGCGGATGACAGAAGAGGCGGCAGCGCTTACTTCTTCCGGAGTTTTTTCGCCATAAGGAAAATGCGCCGTATCTCCCAGATACACGCAGCGCGCTGCCTTCTGTTTTTCTTTTAACGCAAGCATATAGGGAATTCCGCCAGTCCCGCTGTCTAAAAATGCAAAATCAACCATGACACATAACACATTACCCATTTGACTAAAAGCTTTCAATCCCGTACCATTTTCACATGTATCTGTCTAATTTCTGCAAGCACCCGGGCTGCACAAAGCTTGCGTTGTCTACGGTGCAGGATGGCGAGCTGTTTGAATCCGGCAGCTACTGCCTGGAGCATTCACCGGATCCGCAGAAAGCATCTGCCGAAATCCTGCGCTATATTCAGGAGCATGACAAAATCGTCGGACTGAATGCCTGTGGCATTGAGTTTTCCACTGACGGAAACTTCGACCTTTCGAACAAACGCTTCTACGGCTGCAACTTCATGCACTGCATTTTCCGGGGATTCAATTCCCGCAAAGTCCGAAGCCGCATGACCACCTTTGATTTTTCAATTTTCAGTGACTGCAACCTGCTCGAAAGCAACATGCAGTTCACGTCTTTTGCCGGCTGCAAATTCGTCCACATGCTGTTCACGGGAAGCGAGATGATTCAGAACAATTTTGAAGGGCTGGAGTCATTTCAGTCATCCTTTGATGATTCCGACCTGTACAATTCCCGCTTTATCCGCGCGCACCTGGTAGATACATCCGTGCGCAACTGCAACATCAAGAACACGATTTTCCGCGAAATAGAGCAGACAAACCTGTCTTTCAAGCAGTCAAACACAAACGAGGCGATTTTTGACGAACGCGGAAGCGCGCTGTTCACCGGCCTTAAGGAACTGGACAATCCGGTGGGAGCAAGAACATGAAAATCTACTTCCACATGAATATCGAAAATTTTTCAAACTGCTATCTGATTGTAAACGAGATTTCAAAACTCGCCATCATCATTGATCCGGGAAAGATAAACGAAAAAATCATCAATCAGATTGAAGATGACGGCTATGAGCTTTGCGCAGTCCTCATCACGCACAACCATCCGGGCAACGTGCACGGCCTTAAGACACTCCGGCGCATCTACGACGTTGATATTTACGCAGCAGACGGCGAAGTTGCCGAAGGCGAAACAAATGTCATCAAGGGAGAAGGCGTATTACGAATTGCGGGGCTTGATATCGTGTATTTTGCGCTGCCAGGCCACGCTGCAGACTCAATCGTCTATAAAATCGGCACCGTTCTGTTTACCGGCGACTCGCTGACAGCAGGCGCCATCGGAGAGACGACCAGCTCGTACGCAAAGACGACGCTCATAAACGGCATTAAGTCAAAAATTTTTTCCCATCAGGACGACACCATCATCATGCCGGGACACGGGCCGCTTACAAGCGTCGGCGCAGAAAAAAAATACAACCTCGACTTAAACCCGCCGCCTAAAAAAAATGGAATGCCAGCGCGCCTAATCTGACTGCCGGTTGATAAGCCACACCCTGCCGGCCGCAAGATTCCACCGGCCGCTCACATACTCGTCGAGCATCGTAGCCGCGGAGACGTACCCGTCGGCATTTGTTGCCAGAATGTAGTCAGCCTCGGCCTTCATTCTGGTCTGGGCATGACTTCGGGAAGCAAGGTTGATGTAGTATTCCCGCACCTGTCCCAGCGGCCGCTGGAGCATATACGCCATAAATTCGTTTTTCATAAGGTAGTCATCGGAAAGGTCGTAGTTGAGCGTCGGCGTCACTGAAAAATACGTCTGCAGCGCCTGCAGTGCCTGCCTGTCCATCGTGTAATACAGGGAGGCGACCGTGTTCCGGAACTCGCTGTCAGTAAAGAAAATGCCGTGCCAGCCTTCGTGGGCGATGAACGTCCAGCGCAGGTACATAGCGGATTCCTGAGAAAGTGAAATGACCGCGCCTTCGCCGGGAAGCACGGTTCCGTCTTGCGCAAAATGAATGATTCCGTTTACAGAAAGGATTTCCTTTAAGAGAAGCTCACGCTCGTTAAGCGGAAACTGCGACGTCCGGGCAAGCTCGAAAAATGCAGCAAGCGTTTCGGCGCGGTAATCATGTGCGTTATAGCCGTGCTGAGTCTGCAGAAAGCTGTCGTCCATAAGCCGGCCGCGGTATCCGGCTTTTTCCGCAAAGAATGCAAGTCTCCGGAAAAAATCATCCTGCACCGCATAGCTTGCAGTATCAAAAATCAGCACTGACGGAAACCGGTCCCACGCAAAGAGCTCGTAATCCCGCCCCCGCCAGGTTGCCCTGCGCCATTCCATAATCAGACCGGGGTCTACCAGAAGCGGCTTTAAGACAGCACGCGGATAATTCGCGGACACTGCAAGCAGGTCGCGGTCTGATGCGTGCACCAGAGCCGAAGCGACGCACTGCGGGTTTTCAACTACAGAAAACTCCGAAAACGGAGACTTAAGCGCCGCACAGGGAATCGACACCGGAAGGAAGCGAACTGGAGCAGCAGAGGCCTGTGAGGCAGAAACAGCTGAAGAGGCAGACTCACCAGACGCGCCGCCAGAAGAAGAACCGGCTGCGTAAGACTGGCGAATAGTAAGCCGTTCGCCACCCGAGGCAATGCAGACGTCGGCGCCCGGAACCGTAGTCACGGTAAGCGTAGGCATAAGGGCTGAAGCGGTGTGTACCGGAGGAAACGCTGTCGGAACCCCGGACATATCAAAGCTGGAGCTGAAAGGAACAAGTATGCCGCCTGTTGGCGCAAATGCGTACAACGGCGCCGAGCGGGTATAGTCAAATCCGACGCAAGGCTCTGTAATGCGGGCGCTTATCACGGTAAAGTGCTCGCCAGAGGCAATACTGAATCCAGCCGGAAGCGGCATGTCCTTTCCCATGCACAGAAGCACCGAAAAAGGCTTTCCGTCCGCACTGGCAGCGGAAAAATCAGCTGCTACCTGCGGCCGGCTTTTTCTGCTTCGGGAGAGCGTATTCTTCCCGGAAAAATCATCATCATACAAAAAGAAGATGCTGCTTGTCCGAGCGTCCAGAGCCTTTCCGGCTTTTATTCCGAGCGTAAGCTCAAGTGCGGCGCCTGTCTCCTGCTCAAAATACGAGGCAAGCGCATTTTTCTGACTGGGCGTAAAACGCCAGAAATACAGCGGAAGTTTTTTCCCGGCAAGCAGCGTCGTAGTCTTTCCTGAAGGAACGGCGGTCGCTTCGGTTTCCGGGATTTCAAGGGAAAATGATGAAGCGCGGCTACAGGAAACGGTGCAGAAAAAAAGCACGCTCAGCGACAGATATAAAAAGGCGGTGCGGACGTTTTTCATGGTATGCACATAGTAACGCTTTTGCGGGCTTAAGGCTATGTTGCAGGGAATGGATATTTGCGCAAAAGACGGCGCTTCTGGTATAGTTTTCGCATGGAGACCGTCATCATTCCACACCCGACAGAGTGCGCAAAACTCTCGCGCCTGCAAAAATCGCTGTGTGCGGCTTTTATGCTCGCACCCGCACTGCCGCTCTACATACGGCTCAGTAACGATGCTCAAGGAACCGTCTGCCAGGCAACATCGCTTTGCTGCACGCTGTATGAGCCAACGTACGACGCAAAGACCGGCACGGTTTTCTGTCCTGCAAGGATTTTCACAAAGGCTGCTACAGGGGCCGAGACTGCTACAGACGCAGCGGCAGTCACAGCTACAGGCGCATCGGCAGGCGCGGCTCCAGACACAGTGTCCGGCGCGGCTTTCACAGAAGGCACGCTCACGCTCGCCCGCACCATCGACGGGCTTTCTAAAACAGACGCGCTCGCTTCAAAATCCGGCACCAGAACAGAGGCTGGCTCCGACCGCATGTCGCTGGCAGAAGCCCCGTCTCTCTTTCCGCTTACACTTCCCGTCTGCCGCATAGCCGAGGCAGACGTTACAGAAAGCGACGGAAGCATTCACTGGCAGGTAACAGAAAGCCGCTGGATAAAAAGCACGCAGCGGAAGCGGCC
>JAILRG010000007.1 GCA_024698325.1 Treponema sp. | reverse complement strand
TATAGTGCCTTTCTGTGGTTCTTCATACAATAATCAGCTTCTTCTTTTCCAAACCAGCCTTCGCCATCACCTACACGCGGGTATAGTCTGCGCAGTTCTTCTTTCTCATCCGGTGACAGCTCCGCATAATCGTCGATGTCTCGTTCTGATTCGGCAACTATGTATTTATGATCAAAGTCAGCTCTCTTAAATACTCCGATTATCTTTACTTCTACCTCATCACCCAGTTCATAATCCTTATCCGTCATGAGTATACAATCCCAATGCGGTTCGGGAGGAGTGCCTGATTCTTTGATCCAGCCATAGGGCTTGGTAAAGTTTCTTGCGTGAGCCAGTGACCCACGGTCGCTTGCAATAAAATCCTTCGTTTCCGGTCTGTAGATCATCCGCATGGGATATTCTTTTGTTTGCTCTATTATCATGTGTAAAATTGTTTCCATGATCATTCCCATTTTTCGTATCCGCAAATTGAATTTACGTTTACAGAATTATACCACAATTTAAATCCATTCTCCACGAATTTTATAAGGCGTAATTTCAATATTCCAAGGGAGAAGTTTTTCCCAGTCATTTTCAGTTTCAGCATAAGGGGCTTTTTCAAAAAGACATCTGAGATAATCTTCAGGAGCAATACCATTCTGCCGAGTGAGCTTAGCGCTTGAGCACCCTTTCAGAAGCAATCGAATTATACCGTCTGCCGCTTTTTAGCGCAGAACAGCACGAAGCGTATTCGGCTTCGTCCATGCAGATGCCAAAGGAAATACGCTCGTTGTACTTAAATGAATGGTACAACAGGCTGCTTCCCGTCCGTTCGCCATACAGAAGCACGTTTGAACCGTTACTGGCAAGGCGGGCCGCGGCATGTCCTGCTACGGCAAAAGGTTCCTGCGCATTCACAATAACAAGCGGAGAATCCTGTTCCAGACAGGAATCGACACTGTCTGCCAGTTCAAACAGCCGCTCACCGGTTACTCTCTGGAATACCCGACGCCGCAAAGCAAGCTCACGACGATTAAAGCCATATGCCAGCACTTTCATACATTGCCTCCGTAAAAATAGTCTTTCTTTATTGTCTGCGTTTTTACGGGGCAACTTTACCAGTTCATGCATTATGTTCAAAAAGGGATTATATACAGTCAAATCGCTTCTTTGCGGCCTCGTAAATTAAATCTACGGCATCGTCTACGGAAAACATGCTCATGTCTATCATAATATTCCGCCCATGGCGGTCGCCGCGGTTTTTACCGGTTACGAATTTGTAGTAGTCGTGACGTTCCCTGTCTATTTTTGAAATCAGTTTTTTAGCTTTTGCTACATCAAGGCTGTAAGCGGAAGAAACATGCGCAATTCTAAACGGTTCCGGCGCATACAAAAAGACGTTCAGCGTAAAGTCAAATTCGGAAAGAAAATAGTCCGCGCAGCGCCCGAACATGACGCAGCTTTCGCTGTTTGCAATCCTTCTGATAACATACGCCTGAGCCGCTACCGCTTCCTGCGTAAAAAATGCTTTGCTTGCGCCGTAGCCGAATTCGTCAACATAAAAACGAAGCCGATCTTTTTCAGATGTGCTCCTGTCTGCGGTAACAGCAAGGTTTTCATCAATATGGGCAATGGCGGCCGCTTCGGACGCAAGTTCCTTGTTATAAAAACGCACACCGAGCTTTGCGGCGAGCCTTCTTCCCACCTCGCCTGCATTACAGCCGAATTCTCTTCCTATCGTTATGACAAATCTTTTCATAGTGACTCCTGTATACCCCCGCGGGCAGAATTAGCGGATTTCTTTTATCGCGCGTTTTGAAATATAAAGCAGAAGCGAATTCACTCCAAAATAGACAAGCGCAATGACTGCATATAATGAAATGATATACGACGACTTTACAAATTTTCCCATTACAATCTGGCCGGAATACATAAGTTCGTGAACGGCAATGACGGCACAAAGCGATGTATCCTTTATAATCGTAATGAACTGTCCCATAAGCGGTTTACGGATTTTTTTGACGGTCTGCGGAATGACCACATGAATCAAGGTTCCGGTAAAACTGAAGCCCTGTGAATAGGCGGCTTCCCACTGCCCTTTTGGGATTGAAATCATTCCGCCGCGCAGGATTTCTGCTATAAGCGCAATGTTCAAAAAGCTGAGGGCTGCAACCGCGCTTGCAATCGGCGGTAACGGCAGCGTAAACCGAAAGCCTATAATCACCAGAAGCAGCGGCAGATTGCGCGCAATATCAATATAGATTGCCGCAATTTTTGCCATAATGCCTTTCTGCAGGAACTTGGCAACCCCCAGCACCGAGCCGACGATAAAGCTTAGGATGATGGTAAACACCGCAATAACGAGCGTAATGCCAAGTCCTCTGAGCAGAAACAGCGCCGTTGTAATCGAAAAGAAATCACTCATCCTCTTGCCGCCTTTTTTTCCAGTTGTTCCGCAAGTTTAGAAAGCGGAAGGCATAAAATCAGATACAGAACGGCCGAAAAAATGAATGCCTGGGTATAGCAGCCATAATCGGAAGCCCAGCCGTCTGCACGGTACATAAGCTCTCCCGCGGTCACAACCGTAAGGGTTGCCGAATTCTTAATCATGTTGACGCATTGATTGGTCATCGGTGGAATTGCAATCCTGACGGCCTGCGGAATGATGATGCAAAACAGCGCTTGAACATAACTCATTCCCTGGCTAAGCGCGGCTTCCGTCTGCCCGCGCGGGATTGCCTTGATTGCCGCTTCTATGACGCTTGCTCCAAAAGCTCCCGTATAGAGCGAAAGTCCAAGGCAACCGCAGGCAAACGGACTGAGTACAATTCCAATCCGCGGAAGCACGTTGTACATGAACAAAAGCTGAACCAGAAGCGGTGTGTTCTGAAAAAAGCTGATGTATGCATTGCACAGGCCTTTGATTTTTCCGCTCTGCGTACAGCGCAGAATACCAACTGCAAAGCTTATGAGAAGCGTAAAAATCAGGCTGACTGCAGAAACGGCTACCGTAATTACGAAGCCCTGTGCAAATATCCGCCAGTCAGAAAAAAGCAATGCCCATCTGCTAAAATTGAACATACCGTCCCCCATGCGTTCTGTCTTTTACAGACAGCCTTCGTTTATTTGTCCAGGTTGTACTTTGCCTTTATTTTTGCAAGCTCGCCGGACTTTTCCATTTCGGCAATTGTCTCATTGATTACGTCAAGAAGCGCCGTGTTGCCTTTTTTTACCGCAATGCCGTACTGCTGCGGAGCATAGCGCTCAGGAAGGAGTGCAACAGAATCTTCCATGTAGCCGGCAAGGATTGAAGAGTCTACGCCGAATGCGTCGATACGGCCTGAATCGAGCGCGGTCTTGATTTCGGGATACGAAGCGTAGCTGTTGAACTTAACCGTAATGCCCAATTCCTTTGCAGCGGCATCGAAAATCTTCTGGCTTGTCGCAGCCTGTGCTACACCGATTGTCTTTCCGTCCAAATCCTTAAATGAAGCAATTCCAGACGCTTTTTTTACCATAAGGGCAACCGGGTCATGCATGTAGATTGTAGAGAAATCCCACAGCTTGCGGCGCTCGTCAGTGACGGTAAAGGTTGCGGCAACCATGTCAATCTCACCGGTATCTACCAGCGGGCCGCGGGTCTTGGCGGTAACGCCGGTAAACTTTACGCTTTCCTTTCCAAAAATCTTTACTGAAACAGCTTTTGCAATCTCAATTTCCAGGCCTTCGTGCTTTCCTGTCGCCGGATTCAAATAGCCATAGCCGGGAACATCTTCCTTGCAGCCGACTTTGAGCACACCGGCTTTTTTGATTTTGTCAATCTCAGTTTTCTTTGATTTTGCTGATAACGCAGAAACACAAGTAAGAGCGATCATTCCTGCAAGCACCATTTTCATAACTGTTTTTTTCATAGTAGCCTCCAAAGCCATAAATTTTTGTCCTGAAAATCAGGTTTTATATCAAATGCCAGAAAACTGACACAAGATTTCTAATTTGATTTTAAAATCTTACCGAAGAACTGCTTTGTCCGTTCGTTCTTGGGATGTTCAATCACATTTGCAGGCGTGTCGTCTTCGATAATGTGGCCGCCTTCCAGAAAGAGCAGCCGGTCTGCAATGTGACGGGCAAATCCCATCTCGTGGGTAACAAACACCATGGTGATGTTTTCCTTTGCAACATCTTCCATGATGCCAAGAACCTCGCTGATCATTTCGGGGTCAAGCGCACTCGTCGGTTCGTCAAACAAGATGACTTTTGGCCGCATCGTAAGCGCGCGCGCAATGGCAACACGCTGCTGCTGACCGCCGGAAAGCTGACTTGGATACGAATCTTTTTTGGAAGCAAGTCCGACTTTTGAAAGATTTTCCATAGCACGCTCAATCACGTCTTCTTTTCGTTCATGGCGCAGAAGAATCGGAGCAAAGGTAAGGTTTTCCAGCACCGTTTTGTGTGCATACAGATTGAAGCCCTGGAAAACCATGCCGATTTCCTGGCGCGCCTTATACAGCACTTTGTTCTTCTGTCTGGTAAGAAGCTGACCCGCTACAGTTACATCGCCCTTGCAGGGACGCTCAAACAGATTCATGCAGCGAAGCAGCGTGCTTTTTCCTGCCCCGCTGGGTCCTATGATTACGGTTTTGCTTCCTTCTGCAATCTGGAGGGAAATATCATCCAAAACAGTAAGTTCTCCGTATTTCATTGTGATATGCTGCATATCTATCATTACTTTCTGCTCAAGCATCAAAAAACCTCCAGAAACAAAAAAAGAGGTCGGAAATTGCCACGCAATTTCCGACCTCTTTGTCGTTGTTGGCGCTAGAATAAATGGCTCCTAAAATTTGGTCAAGAGGTTTTTAGAAAAAAATCTTAATCAAACTAAAAAATTATATGCAAAATGGCGGTTTTATCCCTGCTTGACCAAACATTCAGAACATGTTATTTGTTTTTTCACAACAAAGAGGTTGCACGGGGAATGCCTGTGCGGCCTCTTTTTTTGTTTAAAAGCCACCATAAGGAACAGCAACGTATGAATACAGCAGAAGTGTTAGTATCATGTCTTGAAAACGAAGGAGTAACCTACATATTCGGAATCCCGGGTGAAGAAAATCTTGAGGTCATAAAGGCGCTCGAAAAATCTTCCATCCGGTTCATTACCGTGCGGCACGAACAGGGAGCCGCTTTTATGGCAGACGTGTACGGACGTCTTACGGGAAAAGCCGGCGTCTGCCTTTCGACGCTGGGGCCGGGAGCGACAAACCTTGTAACCGGCGTTGCAGACGCCAACTCTGACGGAGCGCCGCTTGTAGCAATTACAGGACAGGTGGGCACCGACAGAATGCACATCACCTCGCACCAGTATCTTGATTTAGTGGGAATGTTTACGCCGATTACAAAACGGAGCAAGCAGATTGTCCGCCCCGATACGGTAAATGAGATTATCCGCCTTGCCTTTAAATACGCAGAAAGCGAAAAACCCGGCGCCTGCTATGTGGATCTTCCGTGCAATATTGCCGCCATGGAAGTGCCGGAAGGCGCAGGTCGCATTCCCATCAGGCACCACAAAATAAACCAGGTGCTTCCAAGCAGGGACTGCATACGGGCCGCAGCCAGTCTGATTGAAAAAGCACAGCGTCCGGTTATTCTTGCAGGCCATTCTGCCATCCGAAATAATGCCACGGACGCGCTCAGGGATTTTTCCTCAAAACTGCGGATTCCGGTAATTAATACGATGATGGCAAAGGGCATTGTTCCCTACACAAGCGAATATTCCCTGCGTACCATCGGCATTCCTCAGCGCGACTACCAGAACATTGCGATGGAACAGGCAGACCTTGTGATTGCCGTCGGCTATGACATTGTGGAATTTGCCCCGGCCCGCTGGAACAAAACGGTGAGCCACAAAATTATTCATATTGACGCAAATGAAAACCATATCAACAAACTGTATCAGCCGGATGAAGAGGTTATAGGAGACATTTCCTACGCCCTGCACGAAATGGAGTCGTTCTGTAAGCCAAAAGCGGAGCCGGAATGGGCGTTTAAAATCCGCCGGCAGATTGTAGCGGAAGAAGAAAGCTATGCCCATGACACATCGTTTCCCATGAAGCCGCAGAAAATCCTGAGCGACATACGAAGCGTCATGGCAGAAAATGATATTTTGATTTCAGACGTTGGCGCACACAAAATGTGGATTGCGCGGCACTATCACTGCTATTACCCCAACACCTGCATCATTTCAAACGGCTTTGCAACCATGGGAATCGCGGTTCCCGGCGCCCTTGCGGCAAAACTTGTCTGCCCGGAACGAAAGATTCTTGCCGTAAGCGGAGACGGCGGTTTTATGATGAACAGCCAGGAGCTTGAAACCGCCTTGCGCTACAAGATTCCGTTTGTTACGCTGATTTTCAATGACGCTCACTACGGACTTATCAAATGGAAGCAGGAAGAACGCTACGGTTCAAGCAGCTGCGTTGACTTTTCTAACCCGGATTTTGTAAAAATGGCGGAGAGCATGCATCTTAAGGGCTACCGGATTACAAAGGCTGAGGAGCTGGTGCCTGTATTACAAGAGGCGTTTGCACAGGATGTTCCGGCAATTATCGACTGTCCGGTTGATTACTCAGAGAACATGAAACTTTCGGAAATGCTGAAAAGCCTGTAAGGCTTGCGTACAAGGCCGGCACGGTGCCGGCTACAGGGTTTCTATCGGCACAATGCCGAAGCGCTTTGCATACTCGCGGGAATCATGGGCGTATGCAATTACGTCGCTCGGGTCGTGGGCATCTGCATTGCAGATGACGCGCACGCCCGCTTGTGCTGCCATCTGCCAGAACTCGTCGACGGGGTACGCATAGCGCATGCCGGTTTCAGTCCGGCACATCGGCTTGTGCATTCCCAGTCCGTTCACTTCAAGCGGCATATCCAAGTCTTTTGCGGCATCAATAATCGCCTTCATGCAGGCGGCAACGTCAGCGTCCCATTGCCGCCCGTGTGCCATGCACAAATCAGGGTGAGCAAGAAAGGCAAACAAGCCGCTTCGCATGCCGTCAATCGTCTGGTCTGTGTAGCGGATTAACGCTTCGTTTGATTTTGCATCGGGAATATACTCGTGGACATCGCCTTTTGTCAGCCAGTGGGAGCCTAAGACAAGATAATCCGCGCCAAAGGTGCCTTTCAGTCCGTCCTGATACCAGTTGAAAAGGCGACTGTCCCATTCACATTCAAAGCCGAGGTAAACCGGAAAAGCAGATGAGGCTGCAAGGGCGCGAACCTGTGAAACATAGCCGGAAGCGTCCTGAACCGACATCCGTATGTTGGGCCAGTAATCCGGCGTGTTTTCAGGATAAGGGCAGTGGTCGGAAAAGCCGAGCGCAGAACAGCCGTCTTTTACAGCCTGAGCATAATACTCATCCGGAGTTCCGACCGCATGGTTGCATAAAAAGGTATGTGTGTGAAAATTCGAAATCATGCGCCCCTCCCCGCAACAAGGCAGCCCTGCTGTCTCCTATTCTTCTTTTTCTTTAAGCACTGCAAGGAATGCGCTCTGGGGAAGTTCTACGTTTCCGACCATCTTCATGCGCTTTTTTCCTTCTTTCTGCTTTTCAAGCAGCTTTCGTTTTCGCGTGATGTCACCGCCGTAACACTTGGCAAGCACGTCTTTGCGCACCGGGTTTACCGTCTCGCGCGCAATAATCTGGCTTCCAATGGCGCCCTGAATGGCAATCTTGAACTGCTGCCGGCTGATTTCGTCTTTTAATCGCTCGCAGACCTTGCGCGCACGCGTCACCGCCTCGCCTTTGAATGTCAAAAGGCTAAGCGCGTCGACCGGCTTTGAGTTAATCAGAATGTCAACTTTGACAAGGTCAGTCGGCCGGTAATCAATCACCTCGTAGTCAAAGGAGGCGTAGCCCCGGCTGTAGCTTTTCAGGCGGTCGTAGAAATCAAACAAAACCTCGGCAAGCGGCATCTCATAGACAAGCTCTACGCGCTTTTCGTCCAGATACTGCATGTTCTTCTGCTCGCCGCGCTTTTCGGTGCAAAGGGCCATTATTGAGCCGATGTACTCGCTCGGCGTGATAATCGATGCCTTGATGTATGGCTCTTCTGCCTGCTGAACGCGCCCCTCCGGGAACTCCGTCGGGTTATCAACCGTCATCACCTCGCCGTTGGTCAGCGTCACCTTGTAGCGGACGCTGGGCGCGGTGAAAATCACAGCCTGGTCGTAGTCGCGCTCCAATCGCTCCTGAATAATCTCGAGGTGCAAAAGGCCTAAAAAGCCGCAGCGGAAGCCGTTACCGAGCGCAAGTGAGTTGTCCTTTTCAAAGACAAGGCTTGCGTCGTTGAGCTTGAGCTTTTCCATGCTGTCTTTAAGCTCTTCATAATCGTTGGAATCAATGGGATAAATCGAGGAGAAGACGACTGGTTTTACTTCCTTGAAGCCGGAAAGGGGCTCTGCTGCCGGGTCGCTGGCTACCGTCACCGTGTCGCCAACGCGGACGTCACTTACCGTCTTTACGCCGCTTATGATATAG
Organism: Treponema sp.; assembly: GCA_024698325.1. GTDB lineage: Bacteria > Spirochaetota > Spirochaetia > Treponematales > Treponemataceae > Treponema_D. The sequence continues at coordinate 688 of JAILRG010000007.1, read as the reverse complement.
CCGACGTCGCCGGCCTCAAGCGATTTTTTCTCTTCGTACTTGATTTTAAAGATGCCGACCTGCTCCACCTTGTACTCGGTGCCCGAGTGCATAAAGCGGATCGTGTCGCCGGTTTTGATGCGGCCTTCCATCATGCGGATGTGGATGATAACACCGCGGTACTCGTCGTAGTGGCAGTCAAAAATAAGCGCTTTTGCTTTGCCGTTTACGTCGCCCGTCGGAGCCGGAAACTTGGTCACAATCGCTTCCATCAGCTCGTCAATGCCCTCTCCGGTCTTTGCGCTCACAGGAACGGCGTCGGCGCTATCCAAGCCCAAATCGTGGTCAATCTGGTGCTTGACGGCAGGAAGGTCAGCGGACGGAAGGTCAATCTTGTTGATGACCGGCACAATCGTGAGGTCGTGCTCCATCGCCATGTAGAGGTTCGACACCGTCTGGCTTTCAACGCCCTGGGACGCATCAATCAAAAGCAGCGCGCCCTCGCAGGAAGCAATCGCGCGGCTTACCTCGTATGAAAAGTCAACGTGACCGGGCGTGTCGACAAAGTTCAGCTCGTAGTCATTTCCGTCTTTTGCATGATAAGGAATCGTAACCGCCTGGCTTTTTATTGTGATACCGCGCTCGCGCTCAATGTCCATGTTGTCAAGAATCTGATTCATCATCTGGCGGTCATCAATAATCTGCGCCT
>JAILRG010000067.1 GCA_024698325.1 Treponema sp. | reverse complement strand
TGTTATATGAAGTACACATTACTTGATTATCTTGAAGAAACTGCATCTCGATATCCAGATAAAGCTGCATTTTCAGATGTGCAGCACTCCGTAACGTGGAGCGAGTTTGTTCAAAAAGCGAAAGAAAAAGCTGCTGTCATTTCACAGTATTTTGCACCGGGAGAGGCCGTTCCCGTTATGATTGAAAAAAGCGTCTTAACGCTTGAATATTTTTTCGGCGCCTTGTACGCGGGCTGTTTTTACTCTTATTTTGACGCGACTTTTCCGGACACGCGTTTAAATTCAATGATAAAAACACTTGGCGTTAAGCACATCATTGCAGAAAACCGTTTTGAGAAAAAGCTTACAAATCTGAATGTTACCCCGCTATTATTAAAAACTCTTGAAGAAGAGGGCAATGGCGAATTTGATGAGGCTCGACGCGCAAACATCATTGACACCGATCCGGTCTATGCAAACTTTACGTCCGGCTCCACCGGAACGCCAAAGGCCGTTGTCGTCTCCCACCGCTCGGTCATCGACTTTATCAGCTGCTTTACCGAGATTTTTGGCATTGAAAGCTCAGACAATATTGCAAACCAGGCTCCGTTTGACTTTGATGTTTCGGTAAAGGATATTTTTTCCGGCGTATTTACAGGCGCGACCGTACATTTAGTGCCAAAAATGTTCTTTTCTTTCCCGACAAAGCTGCTTGACTATCTGGAAGAGCGCAACATCACGATCCTCATCTGGGCAGTATCTGCGCTCTGCATCCTTTCAACACTGAACGGTTTTGACTACAAAGTACCGAAAAAGCTTAAGAAAATCATGTTCTCAGGCGAAGTGATGCCGCTAAAGCAGCTTGAAATCTGGAAAAAGTTCGTGCCTGACGCTGAATACATAAACCTGTACGGGCCGACAGAAATTACCTGTAACTGCACCTATTACAGGGTTCCCAAAGACAGAGACCTTGCTACGTATACAAAAGGCCTTCCGATGGGGTGGCCGTTCCCCAATGAGCGGATACTACTTCTGGATGAAAACAACCAGCTTGTAACAGAGCCGGACACAGAAGGAGAAGTCTGCGTTTCCGGCACCTGCGTGGCTCTTGGCTACTACAACAGCGAAAAAACGGCGGAAGTTTTCGTGCAGAATCCGCTCAATACGGTTACCTTTGAGCGCATATACCGGACCGGAGACCTTGCAACCCGGGGAACGGACGGTAACTACTACTACATTGGCCGCAAAGACACGCAGATCAAACACATGGGGCACCGCATTGAGCTTGGGGAGATTGAAAATGCACTGTCAGCGCATACCGATGTAAGCCGTGCCTGCTGTATCTTTGCCGACAACAAAATTACAGCCTTCTATACCGGAAAGGAAACCGAGAAGAAAGACCTTGTCTCACTTCTTAAAGTGTCTCTTCCGGTGTATATGATTCCGTCGGACTTTATCTATACTTCGGAGTTTCCGCTTACAAAGAACGGAAAAATAGATAAACGCGCATTACAGGAGAAGCTGAATGCCTGCAAAGATTAACTACACAGCGCTTTCCGCCCAGTACGGAACGCCGTTTTACCTTATCGACAAAAATACCGTTAAAAACCGCGTGGCACAGATACAGGCACGCTTACCTAAAAATGCAAAGCTCTGCTATGCAATAAAGGCAAATGCATTTCTGGTCAGTCTGCTAAAGGATGAGGACATTTTATTTGAAGTATGCTCCCCGGGGGAGCTTTCCATCTGCGAGAAAGTCGGACTGGAACCAGCAAAAATTGTGTTTTCCGGCGTGGTAAAATCCCTCGAAGACGTAAAGCGCGCATATAATCTAGGCGTTCACACCATCACGCTTGAGTCGGTAGCGCACTGCGACTATCTTTTAGAGGTTGCAAAAACAGAGCCGGAGCATGAACAGCAGGTAATCCTGCGTCTTACCGGCGGAAATCAGTTCGGCATGAGCGAACAGGATGTTGATTTATGCCTCAACAAGCTTAAAGCAACGCCTTCTGTAAAAATCCGCGGCATTCATTTTTTTACCGGCACACAGAAAAAAGCAAAGACGATTGCAGAAGAGATTACGTTTATCGAATCCTACTGTGAGAGAATTGCAGCTGAGCACAATCTTCCAAGTCTTGAGATAGAGTACGGCGCAGGCCTTCCCTACGACTATTTTTCCGGAAAAAGCGAAAAAGACAACTATGCAGCACTCGACGAGTTTTCAAGGCTCATCGAGCATTCACGCTTTACCTATGTGATAGAGCTTGGCCGCTATGTGGCTTCCCCGTGCGCTGAATATGTCACAAAAATTATGGACGTAAAGGGGGACGATAAAAACCACTACTGCCTTATTGACGGCGGCATAAACCACATAAACTATTACGGCCAGATGATGGGCATGATAAACCCGCACGTCGAGCACATACCACAGCTTTCTGCATTCTCAAATGCGGAAAACTACACGATTGCAGGCTCTCTCTGCACTACCGCAGACATTGTCTTGCGTAAACTTCCGCTTGCAAGTCCTGCTATCGGAGATTTGCTTGTCTTTGTCGACATCGGCGCATACTCAATCACCGAAGGCATATATCTTTTTTTAAGTCATCCGCTTCCCGCAGTCCTTTGTACTGACGGAGAAACAATTCAGCAATTAAGACAGGCAGAAGAAACCTTTGTCTTGAACATATAACGTTATGAGGAGATTTTTTATGGAAGAACTTTTAAAAGTACTGACAGAGCTAAAACCGGATGTTGATTTTTCTACCGAAACAGGGTTGATTGACAATGCCATTCTGGATTCCTTTGACATCGTTCAGCTTGTAACGACGCTCAAAGAAACCTTTGACATTGACATCACCCCTGCAGACATCGTCCCCGAGAACTTCAACTCAGCAGAAGCACTCTGGGCGATGGTCGAACGCCTGCAGTAAAAAAATCAACTACGCCGTATGCGTGCGCTCAAACAATGCGCCGCATGGAGGCGGCGTAAAAGCAAAGACAAGATATTCTGTTTGCCGCCAGGTGAACAGAATATCTTGTCCAATATTAAAAATGCAGGAGGCATTTGGACGAAATTGCGAACGCAATTTCGTCAGACAAAAAAACGACAGGACGTCGTTTTTTTGTCCTAATACTGCGCGTACATAAAGCCGGCATCGCCTGCGCTGAATGTAAATGACAGTATAATCAGAATAAGCGGGATATAGTACGAGAGCCAGCGGAATGCGATGTTTTTCTTCTGAATCGAAGCGTACACATCAACTTTATTTTCCTTCAAAATGCTTATGACAAGCATAAAAGCACATCCTATAGCCACACAGATAATCTGACTTTCAAAATTAGAGATTCGTCCCATAATATCGCGCATATAGCTCTGCGAAGCGAGTATTGCGGGGTTCCCGAAATGAACAAGCGTGTTCTTAAGATACACAAAGCTTTGCTTTACGTTTACAATGCGGTCAAAATACCAGCCGATGTTTACAAGGATAAACGTACGCACAATCTGGAATACATGCCAGAAGCGGCTCTTTACATTGATGTGGAGCGCGGCATTTACCTTCTCAAACACAGGCTTTAAGATGTCGCTGAACGCAATCAAAAGGCCGTTATACAGGCCCCACACAAAAAAGTGCAGTTCCGGGCCATGCCAGACGCCGACGAGCATAAATACAACGATGTTTGCAATGCAGGCAGGAATTACCCGGCCGAAATGCTTTCCCAGATGAGCGGTGCACCACTTACCGACATTCTGCATCGACTTTGTAAGCGCAAGCGGATAGAACACGTAATCGCGCATCCACTGGCCAAGGCTGATGTGCCATCTCTGCCAGAAGTTTGCAATGCTCGTAGAAAAATACGGCTGCTTAAAGTTCGGCTGCATTTTTATGCCGAAAAGCTCTGCCACACCCAGGAACATATCGATGCCGCCGGAAAAATCCGCATACTGATAGAACGCATACATCAAGATGCCGAACAGAATCACGCAACCAGGCATATTCTCATAATAGGGATCTAAAATGGAGCCGATTCTCGCAAAAAGCATGTCTGCAACAAGGTACTTTTTTAATCCGCCGTATAAAATCAGCATGACACCGTGCTTTATGTTCTCAAAATCGAAATCGTGCGGACTTTTAAGCTGCACCCCCTGATTTCCGTAACGGTTTATAGGACCCATTATGAGCTGCGGAAAGAACGAGAGGAAAAGCAGGAATTTTGCAAAATTGGTCTCTTTTTCAATTTTTGCATTGTACACATCCATAAAATAACCGATTGCCTGCAGCGTGTAATACGATATACCAAGCGGAAGCAGCAGTGTTTTTGAGCCGACAAGCACCCGCCAGTATTTTAAGTAAAAGAGCACGCCGACATTCAGCAAAAGCATTACAACAAGCACAATGCGCTTTTTATTGAGAACCGCGGCCTTTAGGATTTTAAACTCGTCCTTTGAGACTTCGTTTTTCCGGCTTTTAAGTGCTGCATTCATGTCAGAAACGATTTTGGCAGCAAAGAACGTAATAAGCGCGCTTGCAACAATAAAAATGATGTTTCCGATTCCTGAAAAAGCATAGAACACGGTATTGGCGACCAAAAGACACATCCACTGGATTTTTTTTGGACAGATATAATATACAAAAAGCGTTACAAGCAGAAAGATTGCAAAAGTATTAGATAATAAAGACATATTCCTCTCCCTAAAATTACAAAATCGTAGAAAAGCGTTTAGTGCATTCTGTTTGCTGTACGCCATTGATAAAGCTTCGGACTCTTAATGTTCCGTTAACTCCATCGGGAAGGTTTATAACCGTACCCCCCCCCATGATTTCAGTTGTCGTTAAGATTTTCTGTTCCCCCTGAAGGGCCTGCACTTGATACGAGACAGCATCATCTGAAACATTGTTTTTCATCGGTACAATCCGTATCGATTTTCTGTCTTCTGCGGTCAAAAAGACAAGCCCGTATATTTTCGGCTCTTGCCGGGAAATCTTTTCATTCCAGGAGTCATAGAACATGCCGTTAAGACAGTCGGGCGTGTTTATGACATCTGCCATCAGGTGCGTCCACTTTATAACGCCCTGCTTAGAAAAATGATTGTCATCATGGAAATCAGAATCCTCCAGCGTGAGGTACTTTTCTGAAACCAGATTAAAATCATAGTACGGAAAACCGCGCGAGGCGCAGAACTCTTTTACAAACTGGTAATACTCATCGTAATTCTGCTTTTCTGCAAGATAAAAATCCGAACATGGCATTGAGTACAGTATAAGCTCGATGCCGTTTTCTTTGCATAATGCAATTATCTTATCGACAATACTTTTCCAGTCTTCGCTGACTTCATTCACTCTGATTCTGCCTTCATCAAAATCGTTTGAGAAAGAACCGTTTTTTACAAGGCGATTGTCAAGCAGGCAGCCTTTTCCGCCGTATTCTGCGTCTTTATCGACATACTTGTATGCAAAGTAATCGCCTGTAATAAAGCTCTTCCAGCGGAAAAGCAAATCTTTAGGCTTTAGCGTCATGTGCTTGTCTTTTCCGATCGGCAGAATCGAGTTAATCCAGTATCTGGGGCTGGACATCGTAAAAAGATACTCAAATTTGATTTTCGGGTCCTTAAGATGCTTTGCAATGATGTAGCTTGCCTTTAAGCCGCTTCGCTTACTCACCGGCGGATAGGTTGCAACCGCAAAATCCAGCTCCAGAAAGGCACGCTTGATGTTGTGGATTTTTGCGGCCTGCCGTAAAATGGCATAGCTTGCCTCGATTGTCTGGCCTGCGCTTCCGGTGCAGAAGCTTTTTTCGCCGGTAAGCTCATCAAGAAGCGGCGGCAAAACGCTGTGGGATACATGCGATGCCCCTAAAAAAATGTTATCAATGCGCTCTTCTGTGTAAAGCTCGTGCATAAAAATGCGTGAGCACAATGTCTGCTCATCGAAGAGCAGCATCAAGACATCCAAGGTGCGCCAAAAGAAAATCACCGTAAAGAGAAATATCTTTACCGGCAAAAACGATAGTTTCATAAAAAAATCCTTATAAGCTTGTATAATGCATAGTGCA
>JAILRG010000111.1 GCA_024698325.1 Treponema sp. | reverse complement strand
CGTGTCGCTTTTCGCCCCGGGTCAGTTTTCGCCGCCTAACCCCTACGCCACGGCGCACAAGTCATGCATATATGCAAAAAATTGCACATTGTAGAAACCGATAAAAGCTTCAGCTTTTATCGGTCATCTAAATGCACGTCGAGTTTTTAAGGCGCGATATTTCAGCGCCATAAAACTCGAAGGTTCGCTCAGCGAACCGCTTATTTAGAAAATTTAATTTTGAAGTACTTTTCGGGCACTTCAAGCTCGGTTGTCTTTAAGAAGCCCTGGCCGAGGATATAGGTGTCCATGTAGATAAGAATCTGATTCTTAGCGCGGACGCCTGTGCTCTGGTCGACATAGTAGCCGCCGTTCCAGTTTGCGCCCTGCGTGAACTCAGAGAGAGCCTTGAACAAATCTGCTGAAGAGTTCTTTTCGGCAGTGCCTTCTACAACGCGCTTTGCAAATTCGCCCAAGCCAGCGCTGACAGTAAAGCCATAGCTGAATGCCCAGGTTCCGAACCGGCCGGCTCCGCCAGCATCAACGACAGTCTTTTCAACTTTCTGCAGAATCTTTGCAAAGTCACCAGCTTCTGCTGTCAGGTCGATGCCAAATGCTCCCGGATAGCCCATAAGCGGTGACGGCAGGTCAGCTTCGATGAAGATACCGCCAAACTGTGCAAGCTGCTTTAAGAGCGGTTCGGTGTGAGCGTCGTTTGTACAGAAGAAAGCAGTGTCTTTACCGTATTTTTCAATCCACTGCGGAACTTTCTCAAGGATGAACTGCTGTGCGCCAGCAACGCCGACGTCGCTTGTCGGGTCCGGAGCTGTCTCGAACACGAACTTGATGCCGAGGTCAGCACAAGCCTGTTCCATGATGTTGCGGCGCAGGCCCAGCGTCTCATAAGACATGTGGCGCGGGAAAGAAATATGCACGAATGTCTTTGCACCCTGCTGTTTTGCAGCCCACACGATTGTATAGCCGCGGCTCATAAAGTCATTGCTTACAGCAAGATCAGCCGACTTCTGGATTACGAGCGGGTCTTCGTGGGGTTCGCCGGTAAAGCACAGAATATCAGGATGGCTTTCCTTAATGCGGCGGAATGCTTCTGCCGTACCAGGAACGCCCTGGTTTACGATAATAGCCTTCATTTTCGGATCATCTGCAAGTGCGACAATCTGAGAAATGGTGGTTTCCTGCTGAGACATAAAGTCATCAGGATAGGTGATGTGCTGAATCATGCCGCCGTCTTTTACGGCACCGTAGCGGCGAATCAGCTCTTCTGCACCACGAAGGTCATCTTCTGACTGTGATACAGTACCGGTAGCAATACCGATGTGGAAATCGGCACCAGCTTTTGCAGCTGTTTTTTCCTTACAGCCGACAAAAGCGAATGAAGCAGCACATGTTAATGCAGCTGCAAGAACCAAAGTCTTTTTCATTCAAAACCCCTTTTTATTAGCTATGTCTACAAAATGTAAACACCGTTAAAAATATAACACTGAATAAGATAATGCTTCAATAGTCTGAAAGGGGCTTGACACGCTGTAAGCAGCGTAATTTTCAGTCAAATGTTACTGATGGATAACTTCGCCTTCGCCATAGCAGATACCGTTGCGGCAAGATTCCTTCACCTTGTACACCGACCTGTCAGCAACCGCAAACAGCGTGTCGTAATCACTGCCGTGCAGCGGGCTTGACGCTATGCCAATACTCGCAGAAAGCCTGAATCCCTGAACCCCCATCAGCACGCTGGCAGCAGCTTCAAGAATGCGTCTTGCTTTCTGGAACGCGATTTCCTTGCCCGGCAAATCATTCAGGAACACGACAAACTCGTCCCCGCCAAAGCGGCCGACAAGGTCTCCCGGGCGGAACAGCCGGCGCAGCACTTCGCCAAAATCATGCAGTAGCGCATCTCCCGTCTGATGACCGAGCGTATCGTTCACGCGCTTAAAATGATCCAGGTCGATGATAAGCAGGGCAGAGAATGTCCCCGCCACATTCGTGCTAAGCTGTCTCCGGCAGGAGCGCTCAAGCGTCACCTTGTTCAAAAGGCCTGTCAGCTTGTCCACCTCGGCATCTTTCCGGTACGTGTCCCGCGAGGAGCGGATTTTATTGATTGCCATGGCCATTTCGCAAAGCTCGTCATCTCCCATTTCAGAAAGAGAAACAGCATCCGGCGAACCTTCGGCAGCCTTTGCCGCAAGGCTTGAAATCGTGCGAATTTTTGCCGTCGCCTTCTCCGAAAGCAGCGACGCTGTCAGCGCAAGGACAAGCAGGAAGCTTCCGCCCAGGACTATCGCAAGGACCGCATCTTTAGAAATCCGGCGCCAGATTGAGGCATACGGCTTTTCCGTGATAATGACCCAGCCGGTAAGCGCATTCTGCGAATAGTTTACCAGCAGATGTTCTCCACGAATCGTAATGTCAGTAGAACCGCTTTTTCCCTGCAGCGCATCCCGCATGAAGGGCGTGCCGGAAATGTCATCAAGGTCGGCTTCCTTCGTAATCATTCTGGTTGAATGCGCGATTATATGTCCGGTGCTGTCGGTTATCAGCACTCTGGTTTCTGAATCAGCAAGGCTTCTCACAAAGTCCTGCAAGGCGCTCAGCTCATAATCCCTCTGAACAAAACCGGCGACGTTCTTCCGCGCATCAAAAACAGGCACTTCAAAAACAGTAATCAGCCGGCTGTTTGCCATGCTCACCAGCGCATCGGAAACATATTCCTTTCCCTCGAGCGCTTTCTGGAAGTATTTGCGGGAAGAAACATTTACCATCGGATACTGGTCAGAGCGGGCAATCTGATTTCCGCCGGCATCGGTAAGCAGCATGTTGTTGTCGTCTTTCAGGATGGAGTTGGTCAGCGAAAGCAGCTTAACAGTCACCGGGTCCCTGTCAGCAGCTGAGGCTTCAAGATAATGCACCACCATGGGGTTAAGGGAAAGCGTCCGGAGTACTGCAAAATTACGTTCAAAATGTTCGGTAATATGTTCCTGAATGACCGAATTGCGGAGACTGCCGTCCGTCTTCGCATCCTGAACTGCATGGGCGCAGTTCAGTACCGTATACAGTGCTATGACTATCAGAAGCGGAATAAAAGATGTGAAAAACAGCAGCACCGTAAGTTTCGTGCGTATAGATTTACGTTTCATAACGCACAGTATACCCTATTTCACGGGTTTCGGCCATATGTATTAAAATGATTTTGCAATTATCTAAAAATAATGCTAAAATTATTCAGCATGAAGGATACGTTTGTTTCGGAAACTCGGTATCACACAAAAATCGTAGTCATCACCGGTATTCTGATGATTTCCGCTGCCCTTGTACTCTTCGCCCTGTTCTTTCTGCTGTACAACGTCTCCAAGAAAAACAAATTCGACGACTGGCAGGAAAACGTAAACCGGCTGGCAGAAGAAGTTGACGCGTGCATCCAGATGCCCGTCAATGCCATTTCCTTTTCCGCCGCCACCCTGAACAAAATGACCAGTGAAAACCGCCCTCACGAGGAAGCACTTTCGTACTTAAAAAGCGAAACAGAAATCTACGCATCCCTGATTCCAGAAAACAGCACTGGCATCTACAGCTACTATCGCGGAGAATACTTAGACGGAAGCGGCTGGCTCGCCCCCGAAGGATACCAGCCTACGCATCGCCCCTGGTACACGGCAGCCGTGGCGAATCAGGGAAAGATTACGCTGGTCGAGCCGTTCCTGAATCTCCAGACAGTGACGTCCATGATGTCCATAAGCAAACTGCTCGACGACAAAGAAAGCGTCGTCTCTATGGATATTTTTCTCGACAGCATACAAAAAAGCGTCGAAACCCGCATGGCTTCCGAAAAATGCATCGAAGATGCAATGGTGATTGACAGAAGCGGCGCTGTCATCGCGCATTCAGACATAGCGCTTCTTTCAAAAAATCTGGCAGAAAGCGGCAGCAGCTTTGACAAAACGCTGGCAGAAAAACTGCTCTCCGAAGAAAAAAGCCCGTTCCAGTTAAAAGACAAAGGAACCGGCTACACGGTGTTTTTCCAGCCGACAAACACCATCTGGACTTCCGTCATCGTCGTCAACAGCCGGAAACTGCTTCGCTCACTCCTCTCCATTTACCTTGCATTCTTCATCCTACTTGCCGCCGCGCTGGCAGTCATCTTTTTGTTCTATCTGAACCTTTCGGGAAAGTACAGGGAAACGGACCTCCTAAACTGTGAAATAAACGCGATTGCCGACATCTACGAGGCTGTCGCCCGCATAAACTTGGCTTCCGGCGACATTGAGCCTATCCGCACATGCCCACAGTTCGA
>JAILRG010000020.1 GCA_024698325.1 Treponema sp. | reverse complement strand
CAGAGTCTGCGCAGCCGGCATTGATAATCACTTTAACGTCAGACGGAATTCCGTGCTCCACCACATCGTCAAAGCTGATGAATTCTACGTCGAAGGGAAGGCCAGAAAGGCTTTCGTTGATGTTTGTCAAATCAACTTCCGGATGCTCGTGCAGGTGACCTGAGCAAATCCAGCTGCGCATGCTGCCCCAGGCAGAAAGCACGGCAACCTTACCCGGAATCGTGTAGGGAGCGCCTGATGTGTTGAAGCTCTTTAACGTGCGGAATTCCTGACCGACTTTTTCGATGTAGTCGCAGAAAGCGGGGAACGGCTCTACCAGGTGCAGGTAGCCGCCCAAGCCGATGCGGTCGACAGGTGCGCGCAGGAGGGCGCGGCGAACCTGAATCCAGTACTGGCCGGCTTCAATTTCCGGATGACCGCCCTCGCTGAAGGTGGGCTCGCCGGTAAGGCCGGTGGGGAAGAGGTAGGGATGGAAGCGCAGCTCGTGTGTCTTAACGCCCGTAACGCCTGCGCAGAGGCGGGCTTCAAAGCCGTTAAAGACGCACTTAATCAGGCCGTCAAAGCCGAACTCAGCAAAATGCTTTCCGTAGGGCTCAACGCCAATCCAGCTGTCGTCATAGAAGACGTATGCTTTCTTTCCGTATTTATGGACGATGTCAACAAGCTCTTTTCCGGCTTTTGCAACAAAAGCGTCGATAAACTCCATCCATTCGCGGTATTTTTTGGTCGGAACATTGTGGGTAGCGTTGTATTCGCCGGCGCGCACAAAGTCTTCGCTGGTCATAGCGTAGCCTTTTGCAGCCTTAAAAGCACGAAGATGCGTGGGATTTACAGTAAAGTCGTAGCTGCCCCAGTCGCTAAAGAGACTGCGGTTGTTGGCATTCTCGCCCCAGAACCAGGCAAAGTTGTAGAACATGGAAGTAAAGCGGACGACGGTGGTGTCAGGATTTTCCTTGCACCAGTTTTCCATCCAGTCCTTAAAGTGAGCCATTGCCTCAGGATACACCGGGTCAACAGCCATCAGGTGCTCTTTGTTCCAGTTGTTGGTCACATGATTGTACATGCTGATTTCTTCCCACTGGCGCACAGCAAGGAAGTTTGTTGTATAGCGGTGATAGGGCTTTGCGTTTTTTACGGTAACAGTACCGGCGGCAGCGTCAAAGCTCCAGTCTGCGTGAGCGACTTCCTCGCCGGTAGTGCGGTCAAAAACCTGCCAGAACTCGTGGGGGTCGTCTTTTGCATTCACCTTGAACTGCTCGGTAAAATAGCCGTCCAAAAGCGGCATAGAAACAGTGGCGCTTTCTGCGATAACCGGCTTACTCATCAAGAAGTTCTGCTGCAGGCAGTCGGGATGAGCCTTTGCCCATGCATTGTCAGCACGAATAATACAGATTGTAGAATAAATGCCGTATCCAGCCTGAGTGATTTCAGGAGATAACTTGGTGCCGTCGCTGTCGCGGATAATGTCGGCACCCCACTTTTTTGCCATCTTTAATGTTAAATCTTCGTAGCCGGCTTCACCCGGCAAGGTGAAGTCGCCCTTTGTAATGTCTGTTGTACTCATAGCAGAATCTATAGCACAAACAAGACAAAGCTTCAACTATCCTAAAATGACTGAAGCATAATTTCTGAAGAAACTACAGGGAAGAAGAAATCGCGGCAACAGGTTCCGTTGCAGCAACAGCGACAGTTTTAGGACTCTGCCTGATAGAATAGGCAGACGCAATGACAGCAAACACGATGAGCAGAAGTTTCGCAAGCGTAACAAACGTAACAACTTTTTTAGACATACAGGCCTCCCTTTTTGCACCTGAAAGCAACACATTTCGTTATATTATCGGGGAATATCTCCCCTCCCTATAGAATAATTTTACCACTCCTTTCTGTAGCCAATATTAAAACCTTTTCTTTTTTTTTACATATTTTCTTTTGCAACAAAGAATTATATCCGCCCCTGCCAGTGCATTTGTCTGCCAAGGAGCCTGTTTTTTTGGGCGCATCCGCCTGCCTTCCGGCAGCCGGCCGGGTGTTCCGCAGTTCGCTATCCGCTCAGCCTCTTCACTCGCTCACGTTGTTCGCTCGCTCCAGTGGCCGCCTCCGGCGCTGCTCCATACCCTTGCGCAAAAAAATCCCCGCAGTGCAAAAAGGCACCCACGGGGGAAAGGTTCCCTGCTTTCATTCCGCAGGTCGGGGAGAGGCATTTTTCTCCAATATTGACAAGTAAACAAATTACAATATAAAATTATTGCATTGGGGAAATCCAATGGCACAGGGTGGCTTGACTCTTATTCTAAATGAATGGGAGGACTGCGTAGCATGAATAAGTACGAACTTGCAATGATTATCATTGCGGCTTTAACTTTGATTGTTACGACACTGAACCTCTTCAAGTAACATTGAATTGGTAAAAAAGAAAGCCCGCCCAAAGTGTGACGACTCGGCGAGCTTTTATAGCATAAACTGAGGCGAGCCACAGTGCTGTGGATTTCCTCTCTGCTTTTAAATATACCACAAATCCCCAAAAAGTCAATAAACAAAAAATCCCCCGCAGCGCAAGAACGCACCACGGGGGAACCACCATGCTATACTCCGCACGGCAGGGAGGTTAGATTACGATTATCACACAGATTAGAAAGGCTAATGCACTCTCATCCTGTTTTTTATAGTGAAGTAGCTGATGATGTCGAATCAAAAGCTGTCACTGTAACCGCAGTTGTATGAGCTTCAGAATAATCAACATTTGTTACCTGAATGGCATTGATATAACCACCACCAGTAGCGACAAGCTCAATGTATCCGGCAGCAGTTGCGGTCATTACAGCAGTGTTTGATTCCTGTGTAAGACCACCAACTGTCCATTTATACTGTCCGTTGTATGATACTACAGTAACAACACTTCCCTCAGAAACCGGAATCTGAATCTTTGTGCCGCTATTAATCTGAGCATAAGCCGTATTGTACCCAAGTTTTCCGCTAGAAGCATCAACATACGCTGCCAGCTTGCTTGAAGAACCAACAATGTAGCCAGTTGCAGACTGCAATCCGTTTGAAACAGATGTCGTCAAGTCTGAATCTGAATAGTAAGTTACTCCGTTTGATGTCCAGTCCCAAGCCACACTGCTAAGAACGGTGCTTGCAGTTTCAGTCACGCTAAGAGTTGCAGTTCCTTCAACTCCACCACAAGTAGCTGTGATTGTTGTGGTTCCAGCTCCTTCAGCTGTAATTTCACCGCTTGAAGAATCAATTGTTGCAGCATCTGTATTAGAAGAAGCCCAAGTTACAGTTCCATCATAAGAATTAATGTATGTTGTTGTAACTGTGGCCGTAGCGGTAGTTGCTCCTCCCACTGCAATTTGTGACTCACCAAGAGTTACGGTAACAGCAGAAACACTATTCTCCGCTCCAGTTCCGTCGCTTACTTTTACAGCTGAGATGTATGCAAATCCGCTCCAAGATAGAGTAAGGGTTGTTGCTTCTCCTGTGTAAAGGAAGCTGAGTGTCTGGTCGCTTGATGTGTAAACACCGGAAACGACTGTATTATCACTACTGTCTTTCACAGTAAGAGTCTTGCCGTTTGTACCGTTGTAGCAACCGGAAAGCGTAATGATACTTGCACCAGAAACCTGAATAGAAACCGTTGTCAAGGCTGAAGTTGAACAGTATGTAGAATTGTGATATGTCAGATTTGTCCAAGAAACAAAGCCATCGCTTGATTCTCCGCTTACACTGCTATCACCTTCTGACAATGCACTAATCAGACTATACGAACCGCTTGCACCTGTCTGTTCTACGGTGTCCCATGTTGCAGTGAAATCACCAGTCTTCTGAACCTTGATAGAAGCGATGTAAACATCTGCTGAATCTTTCGGAACATCTACACGGAGGTATTTTCCACTTGCTGAAACTGAATCGCCTGCAGTCTTTGCAAAAGTCATGCCAGAGAGCGTAGAACCAAGAACAATTCCAGTTGTTCCACCATCATATTCATAGGTAGCAACTGTCTTATCTTCGCTCAGAGTGAAAGCGTTGTCCGTGCTCTGGCCAACATAATAGTTACATCCGCTCAAATCATCCTTTGCAGCAGTGATTGTTACAGTCGAAACGCCTTCCACTGGAATGTAGAGGATGACATTTCTTGTCTGCATTGAGCTGTTGGTTTTAAGCCCCATCTTTCCGTTTTCAGAAATCAGCTCACTATTTGCAGCGGTTGAATCGATTACAAGACCGTCCCAAAGACCTGCAGTTCCGCCCTGAATATCAGTTGCCATGCGCCATGCACAGGCATCGCCCCAAGTTACAGCACCTTCTGTTGTAGAAACAGTTGCGGTTCCAGCAGTCGCGCTTTCGTAAGCGTCTGATTTTGCAGTCAATGTTGCGTTTGTTACATCTCCGCCGACCCAAACCTGAACAGTCGCTGTTCCGTCGCTAGCTTCTACAGTTGTGCTTGAGGCAAGTTTCTGGTTGGCTGTATCAAAGACTTTTACATTTGAGTCTGCGCTTGTAAGAGTGAAACTCTGATTTGAAGCATCAGCAGGCTCGAAGGTGATTTTGGCGGTTGTGACGCCGTATTTTGCAACGCTTGTGTCGGAAAGAGTTACAGTCACTGCTGTTGCAGGAATATCTTCTGCAATAACCTTTACGCTCATGGTATCTGTGCTTCCGTTAGAACCTGTTACCGTGATAACTGCAACACCATCGGCTTCAGCTACGGTTGTAACAAGGCCGTTCTC
This sequence comes from Treponema sp., assembly GCA_024698325.1. Lineage (GTDB taxonomy): Bacteria > Spirochaetota > Spirochaetia > Treponematales > Treponemataceae > Treponema_D. The sequence continues at coordinate 15,736 of JAILRG010000020.1, read as the reverse complement.
ATCAACAGTTGCAAGGCTTTCATCGCTTGAAGCGTAGGTGTATGAAAGACCGTCTACATCGCTTGACGGAGTAAGCTGTACAGTGTTTCCACCGACAACATTCTTTGCATAAACCGGGTCAACATAGATGTTTGTGCTGGAAGTATCTTCTGTTGCGCCAAATTCTTCTTCGTAAGCAGAGATATCCCAGATTGTAGAAGCGGTTTCGTACTGCTCGTCAGTAGTATTATAGCCGCGGTTAAGGATTGCATAGCGGCCGTTGTACTCGCGTTTTGCGACACGCTCGCTCAATGCACCTGTCAGTGCAAGGCGGCTAGAAGTGTCTACAACCGTGCCGTTCATTGTGTTGTTGTAATCTTTGTAACCGATGGCGAGGTCGCCAGCGACATCCGTAACATAGCTTTTTGGAGCAGACTGATAGAGATTCGAGTTAAGAGTTCCGCTGCCTGTGATGGTGTTGTTGAGAATGGCAGCCTGAGTATCATCACCAGAGTTTCTTCCATACCAGGCAGTCACGCCTTCCGCAATCTCAATCTTGTTGTTGTAGATTACGATACCCTTGTTGGCCGCAGCATCTGTCATAGAGCGAGAAGCGAAAATGTAAGCCTTTGTAGCCTCATCGCCGCGGCAGTAGATAGAGCATTCTTCAAAGAGTGCTACATCCATGTAACCCCAGATGAAGTCAACATCACCAGAGACGTAGTCCTTGTAGAACCACATGCGTCCGCCTTTCTGTCCGAGGTACAATGTGTCCTGATGGCTCAGGAAAGAAGAATTGTAGGCAATCAGGTTTCCTGTTGAAGAGAAGACCAGAGCTTCTGCCTGTGTGCCAGAGCCGTCGTTTGAAGAACGGCTGTATGAGTTCTGGATTGTTACATTTTTAAGAACAAGATTACATGTTCCGTCAAAACGGGTAGCACCGCGAGTGTAACCACTTGTAATGCCATGGCTAGAAGCAAGAGTTGCCATTGCGTTTGAATTACCAGAGTTTGAATATGTAATCAAAACATCGGTACCGTATTCGGCAGTTCCAGTTCCTTCGATTGTGATTGAAGCAGAACCTGTGTAGAAGAGCATTTCTTCGTAGGTACCTGCAGCAACTTTGATTGTAAAGCTGTCAGTTGAAGCCTTATAAGTGTCGTTCATCAAAACTTCCAGAGCTTCCTGAACAGAAGTTCCTTCGTAAAGATTTGTTGCAGTATTAGAGTCTGCTACCAAAGTTACAGCGCCGGCAGTTTCAGGTGCCGTAACAGAAATTATGCCTGAGTCTGCGTTGGAAGAGCTCGGAGGCTGCGGCGTTACGTCATCATCATCGTCATCAGAGCTGCCCAGAGAACAGCCTGTCATAACAAGAGCTGATGATGCCAGCAGACAAAGCAAGACTGCAAGCATATGTTTAAACTTTTTCATAGAAATCCTCCATTTCTATAATTAAAGACTTTTTAATGGGTATCCCCATATCCTATTCCAATCGTATGCGCATATTTTATATTTATACATGGATAATTCGCTTATTTTTCATACAAAATAGTTGCATTTCTAAACGAAAGCTTAAAAAGATACATAATTTTATAAAAAAAACGACTGTACTTTGTCTTTTTCTTGCACATAATGACCATTCACAATTTTTTATACAAAATATTTGCAAAATAAATGTAAAATATGATACGATATTCCATCATGGATACTGGAATTACAAGACGTCGACAATTTATAAAAAACCGGAGCCAGCCGCTCACCATCGGTTTTACCGCCATTGCAGATTTCAGCTCTTCCATTGGTCAGGAATACATCGCGGGCATAACTGCCGCCGCAAATGACTATGGCGTCAACTTTATAAACATGGCAGATGCGGTCAGGCATACACTGTTCGTAGGCATACATTTTCTGCCACAGTACCTGACAAAACTCCAGTTCATGAAAGCGCCACTCATCGACGGGCTTGTCACCTGGGCGAGCACACTCTGCGAATACATGAAAAAAGAACAGGTGCAGGAACTGTTCAGTCAGCTCTCGCCCCTTCCTATGGTAGACATCGGCTACCTCGACATACCGGGTGTTCCCTCAATCCGCATCGACAACCCCCACTCCATGCATCTGCTCGTAGACCACATGGTCAATGTCCACGGCTTTTCGCGCTTTGCGTTTATGGGCGCAACATCATCCCGCCCGCACAGCACCCGCATGGAATGTTTCGTTTCTGAACTGAAAGCTCATAACCTCAGCTTCCACGGCGACGACATTTTTATGACAGCGTCACTGGAAGCGGAAGACATCATCGAGCAGGCAGATAAGCTTATAAACCGCTACTTAAAGGACGGGCATCTGGAGTTGGATGCCATCATCACTTCCAGCGACATTATCGCCTCGACGCTTATTGCCGAATTTGAAAAGCGCGGTTTTTCAGTCCCGGATGACATCGCCATAACAGGCTTTAACAACCAGTATCCCGGCATAACGACAAATACGCCGGTCACAACCATCGATTTAGTGTATCACAAGCGCGGGTACGAGGCTGTTGAGCTTCTGATAGACCGCATTATGGGGCTCGAGGTACCCGACGAGCCCCATTTCGTCAAAACATCGCTTATCGTGCGGCAGAGCTGCGGCTGTTTTGAAAGCAGCGTAATTGACGCCATGAACTGCACCGCATGCCTTCCAGAAAACATCAGCGCACTACCAGAAGCACAGGCGAGCGAAAGCGATGTCCGCAGCTACCTGACAAATGCGTTCAGGGCGGCCTATGTCGCGGAAGAAGACCGGCTGCAAAGTCTTGTAGATGCGGCCGTCTACGATATATACGAAACTTCTTCCGAAAAGACGGAAAAAAATACGGCAATGCGCCCGGCGCGAATTCTGACCTGGTTCCGCGAATTATTTAAAAACCGCCGGTCGGCAGAAACAGAGCAGTACGAAGAGAAAATATCTGCGCTCCGAAGAATAATCATGCCGCTGGTATCGGAAAATCCCCAGCAGCGGGAGCGGATAGAAAACATCTGCCATGCACTCCGGACGCTTCACTCAATGTATGCACAATATGATTTTACCGGCCGCCGGGGAGAAGCATACGTCCTTGCAAATATGACGAATATCGCCATTAATTTCACCAGCTCAACGACCATCGACCAGCTGGAGCAGGTGCTGCGGTTCAAGCTGTCAGAACTCGGCATCTCAGGAATCATAATCGCGCTCTGCCCGAATATGTCGCCGGATTTATCCAGCACCGAGATTCAGACAATCATTCCCGAGCCGCCGTCGCACATCGCAGAAACACTCCCCTGCAAAGTGCGGGAGCCGGCTGTATTTCCCCGGCGCTTTTTCCCGCAGAACAAGCGTTTCGAGATGATACTCAGCCTGCTCTGCTGTAACGGTCTGTACATGGGCTATGCCTTTATTACGATGAACAGCCGCAACATGGGACTGTACGACAACATCAGGGAACTGCTCAGCCAGACACTGTATGCAATCTACCTGCGGGAAGAAAAAATAAAGGATTCCGCACTGATTATTTCCGACCAGAGCCGGCTTATGCAGAGGATTCCGCTGCAGGTACGCTCACATAAAAACGAGCATCACGGAAAGCTGACGGCAGAATCCATCATGAATTACCTGGTATCGCACCTCGACGAGATGACAGATTTAGAGGCGATAGCGGATCATTTTTGCATGAGCAAGAGCAACATCACCCGCAAGACAAAAGAGCTTACCGGCTACAGCGTGCAGGTGCTTCACGAGCGGCTGAAAATTGAGCAGGCAAAGGACTTAATCAAAGCCGGCTCCATGAAAATGCTCGACATTGCACAGCGGCTGGGCTTTTCGAATCCAAACTATTTTTCAAATGTATTCAAAAAAGTGACCGGCGAAAGCCCCCGTGCATGGGCAAATCACAATGCACGAATTTCCTGAGGCTGACAGGAAAAATCAATATTGTAAAAAAACGATAGACTTTTAGCGTTCGTTAAAGTATAGTGGGGCTTATGTTATTGGACAAAGTGATGACGCTCATTTTTGGTTCTCAGAATGAGCGCGATGTAAAGAAACTGGTGCCGGTTGTAAAGGCCATAAACGAAAAAGAAAGCTGGGCAAAAGCACTTGCTCCTGAGGATTTTCCTAAGCAGACACAAATATTTAAGGAGCGTCTTGCAAAGGGCGAAACGCTTGACGATATTCTGGTAGAAGCCTTTGCACTTGCACGCGAGGCAGCATTCCGCGTTCTTGGAGAGCGCGCATACGACGTACAGCTTATGGGCTCGCTCGTCCTGCATTCAGGCAGAATCACCGAAATGAAAACCGGTGAAGGTAAGACGCTTATGTGTGTCGCCGCAGCCTACCTGAACAGCTTAAGCGGCAAGGGCGTGCACATCGTCACCGTAAACGATTACCTTGCAGAGCGCGACGCCAACTGGATGCGCCCGGTTTATGCCTACATGGGACAGACTGTCGGTACCATTCTCTCCAACATGGACAACGAGGTGCGCAAGCAGAATTACCTCTGCGACATCACCTATGGAACCAATAACGAGTTCGGTTTTGACTACCTGCGCGACAACATGCAGATTGAGCTTTCCCGCAAGGTACAGCGCGGATTCAACTTCTGTATCGTCGACGAAATTGACTCCATCCTTATCGATGAAGCCCGTACGCCGCTTATCATTTCTGGCGCCGGCGAAGACGACACCTACAAATATCACGAAGTAGACAAATACGTGGGCGAATTTACCGAGATGGCTAAGGATCCGGCCACGGGTGACTATCCGGACGAAGTGGAAATGACGCCCGAAGAGCGCGCAGCTTTACAGGGCGACTACAAAATCGATGAAAAGTCAAAGCGCGTGTCCTTTACCAATGCCGGCATGAACCGCATTGACGCAATCCTGCACAAGCACAACCTGATTCCCGCCGACCGCACCGTGTTCGACGAGGAATGCTTTGAATTCGTACACTACTTTACGCAGGCTATCCGCGCGCACGTCCTGTATCATGTAGACGTAGACTACGTCGTACGCGACGGCAAGGTAGAAATTGTTGACGAATTTACCGGCCGCGTGCTTGAGGGCCGCCGCTATTCTGACGGCCTGCATCAGGCAATCGAAGCTAAAGAGCACCTGCGCATCGCACAGCGCAACCGCACGATGGCAACCGTCACCTTCCAGAACTTCTTTCGCATGTACGCAAAGCTTTCCGGCATGACCGGTACAGCTGCAACAGAAGCGGTGGAATTCAACAAGATTTACAAGCTCGACGTGGTTGTCATTCCGACGCACAAAGAAGTAGAGCGCATCGATGAGCAGGATGAAGTCTACTTAAACGAAGAGGATAAATGGCAGGCAATCGTAAAAGAGATTGCGGCCGCACACGCAAAAGGGCAGCCGGTTCTTGTCGGCACCGTCAGCGTTGAAAAATCAGAGCATCTGTCAGCACTGCTTACTCGTGCCGGCATCCGCCACGAAGTGCTGAACGCAAAGAACCACGAGCGCGAAGCCCACATTATCGCAGAAGCGGGTGCTAAAGGCGCCGTTACCGTCGCAACCAACATGGCAGGCCGCGGTACCGACATCAAGCTCGGCGGGAACCCCGAGGACCGCGCACGAAAGCGTGCCGGAACGAATGCTACTCCCGAATACTACGAGACTGTCTACGCCCAGGAAAAAGAAAACTGGAAGGCAGATTACGAGGAAGTAAAGAAGCTTGGAGGCCTGTATGTTATCGGCACCGAGCGCCACGAAAGCCGCCGTATCGATAACCAGCTGCGCGGTCGTTCCGGCCGTCAGGGTGACCCGGGACGCAGTAAGTTCTACATCAGCATGGACGACGACCTTATGCGCCTGTTCGGCGGCGAACGCATGAAGAACATCATGAAGCGCATCGGTATGCAGCCGGGAGAACCGATTTATCACCCCTGGCTTACAAAAGGCATCGAGCGCGCACAGAGAAAGGTTGAAGAGCGCAACTTTGAAATCCGCAAAAACCTGCTCGACTACGACGACGTCTTAAACGAGCAGCGCGAATACATCTATGAGCAGAGGGACGGCATCTTAGCTGACGACAACCTGAGCGAGCGCGTCATGACCACTGCCAGCGACTACCTTGACCTGTGGTTCAGCGAATACGAGCATAACCGCAGAAACAAGGAAGCGCTTACAGCTCTGAACGAAAACATCCGCAATAATTTTGGCGTACAGCTGCCAGCAGAACAGCTTTCTAAAGATGCCGTACTGGCACTCCTGCAGAACGACATTACCGAAAAAACAACGCTGGCAGGACATGAAAACTTCAACATGTTCATCCGCTACCAGTACATCCAGCTGATTGACCGCCGCTGGCTTGATCAGCTCGAATACCTGGACGGCCTGCGCGAGGCGGTGCACCTGCGTTCTTACGGCAGCAAAAACCCGCTTACCGAATACAAGATTGACGGCTTTAACCAGTTCGACGACATGCTCGAGCAGATTCGCTTGACAATCGCAGGCCGCGTATTTAAGGTCCGCATTCAGATTAATCCCGCGCCGGTTCAGCCACGGGCTATGCCGCAGCAGGGACAGGCGCAGCACGCAGAAGCTGAGTCAATGTCAAGCCAGGCTGGAGCCGCAAGGGCAGCCCAGCAGGCTCAGGCCGCAGCAGGCCGCACGATGGCAGGCGCTTCTACCGGTAAGAGCGTTACCGTAATGCGCACAATGCCGAAAGTCGGCAGAAACGACCCGTGCCCCTGCGGCAGCGGAAAGAAATACAAGCAATGTCATGGCCGGTAGACCATGACATTGCTTAACGAGTTTGCGCTGTGCGCAAACTCGCCGCAATGTCACGGAAAATAATCAATTACGCTATAACAGTGTAAAAAGACCGTGATGGTTACAGTACCCGTACAGGTGCTTTGTGCCGCTTATCTTAAAGCGGACGGAAGCTTCCTGCTCCGGGTACATTTTTTTTATCTCCACGCCGTCACCGCGTACTGCCGCAATAAACGAAATGTAATGCATCTTTGTCATGTCGTGGTGTATCGTAACAAAGTATTCATCTTCCACGCGCTCAACAGTGGCGGCGTGCGCACTGTCAGCGACTTCTGCTTCCAGCGAAGGAAGCGTAATGCCGCAGCAGCTTACGACGGCGTTTCCGGTGCTCTGAATGATGTTTCCGCAGACCGGGCAGACATAAAACTGCACTCGGCTCATGTTTCCCGCGCGGTTTGTGTTGGTAACGCACTCCCCCGCCAACAGCTCTATGACCGAAACGCCGAGCGCCTGCGAAAGCGGCTCCACAAGCGAAATGTCGGGATAGCCGCGCCCCGTTTCCCATTTGGAAACGGCTTTATCGGTTACGCATATTTTTTCTGCTAAATCTTTCTGAGAAAGCTTTTTTGCTTCACGCAGGCGCTTAATCATTGCGCCGGTAATGTACTGGTTTATCATCGTGTACTCTCCAAAAACTATTGTTTCTGCAGCTGCACGTTTACAATACATCGCCGGAGAGCGCAAAGCAACCTACGCTTTGTAGAGCGCAAGCTGCAGGCGCAAAGCTATTTTCTGAATCCGGTATTGCCGGGAACGCCTGCGCGGCTTGCAGGCCAGAATCGGTAAGAGGTAGTACCTAACATGCGGCTGCGGTTTACATACTGCGGCTGCATGTTTGTGCGGTATGTTACAGCCGTCGAGTCATAGGGCGTAAGCGGCGTAATCCACTCGTCGTAGCTGTGACGCATATCAAGCGAATTAAAGCGGTTATCCCCCATCATAAAATAGCAGTTTTCGGGGATATAGCAGGGGCTTCCGTCGTCAGCGTTCGCCGGGAAGGCAGGCATATTGCGCCGGTCTAAAAGCAGCGTGTACATATACAGCGACTCAGCCTTGGTCAGATACTCCTTTAGCTTGGCATCGCTATTCCAGGCAGAAGGAGACGGGCGGCTTAACAGAAGCTCCGCATTGCGCACCACAAGCCGCGCGAAGGTCAGCTTAATCATCACATTCAGCCGGAAATTCGCCTGCTCATACAGGTTTTCACAGGCCTTGTAGCCGCCGGAAGCATCTTCCGTCCATCCGGTCACGAATGAGGTAAACCAGTCAATGCCGTTCGAAGTCTGCAAAAGCTTTGAGGTGAGCTGTCCGGCATTCGAAAAAAGCGCATATACCTGCAAGTCGCGCTGACCGGGCTCAAAAGCAGCGCTTCCTTTGACAGCAGAAATTGACTTTGAAAGCTTTGCAAAACGCTCTGACAGCGTGCGGCATTCGATCTCCGCCACAGACATGTCAAGCGCATTGCGCTCCTCTTCCACTGCAAGCATTGCCTCATACTCATCGTTTCCAATCGGCAGCTGACGAATCCCGGCTTTTACCGAAGCGGAAGGAACGGCATTCAAATTCCATGCCGCCCACTCTGCATCTTCCGAAACTACCTGCCAGTCATCGCTTTTGGCAGTGCGGGCATACAGCACACCATCCTGCATCATCAGCTGCTCGCCGGGGAGCCCCGTCACGCGCTTTACAAGCGGATCTGCTTTCGGGTCGCCGTTTTCGTCTACATTCAGGTTGACGGTCGTAAGCGACACCATGTATACAATCTGGGAAATAAAGGTGCGCACCTCGCTCTGCCGGTCGGAAGCATAATGCGGATTTCTGAACACGACGATATCCCCGCGCTTGTATTTTTTAAGATACGGAAGACCTATATTTGAAAGCGGGAAGCGCGGACCGCTGGCAGTCTTAAAGACAACGACGCGGTCTTTTATCAAGAACTCCGGCACCATAGATTCAGAAGGAATTTCGTACAGCTGTACGATGAACACATTCAAGAGCAGCACCATAAATACAGCCTGCACCAGGGCGTCCACCCAGCTGACAGCCTCAAAAAAGAGGCGGGCGATACCGGTATGCTTTTTTGGAAGCAGCGCCCTTCCCCACTCCGCGCTTATGCTGCCGGCGCGTTTTGGGTTGATGTAATGCAGGAGGATAAGTACGAGCGCCGAGGAGACAACCCAGAAAAGCACTGCCAGCGCGTCAATCATAAACAGCGTGCCATAGGTTCCTGCGCGGCGAAGCACAAATGCTATCAAAAGGACATACGGCGCATACTGCAGCAGCGTGCGATACGCCGGAAGCACAGAAACAGAGCCTTTTAAAAAGAGCATGCGGCTTGCAGCATACAGCGCCACAGTGAACATAATCGAAAGCGGGAAAGCCACCAGTGATACATCCGCATGAAAAGAAATCATTGTAAAGGAAAAAAGCGCCGTACTGAAACCACAGAAAAGCGCAAGAAAAGACAATCGTTTACAGCTCATAAGTGAAGGCATTTTACTGCAAACCGCCGCAATTCTCAATAGAGCGCACCGGAACATGCGGCCCGGAACATGTACGCACCGGGGCATGTGCAGAGGCGGGGCACCGGTGTGCCCAAGGCATGTACCCGCTTACTGCCAGAGCGAAAGCGCAGCTTCTGTACGAACGCCGATGTCCGCATGCTCCGGAAGCCAGTTGATTTTTACGCCTTTCTTTTCCATGCCACGGAACCAGGTTTCCTGCCGTTTTGCAAAGCGACCGATGGCAAAATTCAGCTTTTCAAACAGAGCATCTCGGGCTTGGGCGCTCTCAGGTTCTCCGTATGCGCCTTCCAGATATTCCGAGACAAAGCGGTACTCAAGCCCCAGCTGTTCAAGCCGTTCCCACGAAGCGCCGCCCTCCCCTCTGGAACTGCCTTTTTCGTGCAGAAGCTTTACTTCTTCTATCATGCCGCTGTCCAGACGCTCCCGCAGGCGGCGGGCAATGCGCTCGCGCACCAGAGTACGAGGAAGCGTTGTTCCCAGCACCAGCGGCCGTATGACAGGACGCGGCGGCCGGGACGCGCGGTAAGCGGCACATTCAGGGCTTTTCAGATAGCGTTCGATTAAGAGCGCATGGATAATGCGGTCTTTATCTGCAAAGTCGGTTGTATTATGCAGGTTCTGCTTTTCTTGAATCAGCATTGCCTTAAGCTCATCATAGCTTTTTTGCTCAAGCTCGGCGCGGGCAGCAGGATTTTCAGGCGTTGGCACCAGGTCGTAATTCCGCAGTATGCAGTCCGCGTACATGCCGGTGCCGCCCACCACGACCGGAAGCTTTCCGCGGCGCTGAATGTCGCTGAAAGCCCGGTAAAAATCTTCCTGATAATCAAACAGATTGTATTCGTGAGACAAATCAGTAATGTCAATCAGATGATACGGCACATGCATGGTTCTGCCATCGGACAGCACCACATCATAGTCAGCAAGGTCCTTGCCGCTTCCGATGTCGAGTCCGGCATACACCTGCCGGCTGTCAGCACTGATTATCTCGCCGTTAAGCGCAAGCGCAAGCTGTACGCCAATGGCTGTTTTTCCAACAGCCGTCGGCCCCAGGAGGAAAATGCAGTTACAGTCGCCGCCAGCTTTTTCTAAACCGCTGACAGCGCCGGCCGCATGCATCGCGCCGGAAGACGCCGCAACCGATTGATTGTCAGACATTCACGACTCCTACAGGCAGCGGCAGATGGCAACTTTTAAGTATTCGCTTTTCGGATACCCAAGCAGCACAGGATGATCGGGACCGGCACCGCGCTTTTCGATAATCTGCACGCGTTTTTTGCTGTCCTGAGCTGCCTTCATCACCATGCCGTAAAAATGCTCTGCATCAAAGAAGTACGAGCAGGAACAGGTGACTAAAATGCCGTTTTCAGTTAAGAGACGCATGGCGCGCAGGTTTATTTCCTTGTAGCCGCCGTACGCTTTTTCAATATTCTTTGCACTCTTGGTAAATGCCGGCGGGTCAAGAATAATCAGGTCGAATTTTTCGCCGTTCTTTTCATACGCTTTGAGCATGTCAAACACATCCGCGCAAATAGCCGTCATGCGGTTTGCGGCATGATTCCGCTCAATGTTACGGTTCACCATGTCCACAGCATCCTGCGACACGTCAATGCTTATAACTTCCTTTGCACCGCCCTTTACGGCATTCAGGCCAAATGCGCCGGTATGCGTAAAGGTGTCAAGCACGCGCTTTCCCTTGCAAAGTTTTGCGACGGCGGCACGATTGTCTTTCTGGTCAAGGAAGTATCCGGTTTTCTGACCATTAACCAGGTCAACTTCAAGTTCCACATCATTCTCGCGGATAGTGATTACACTTTCACGCACCTCACCGTCCCAGGCCGCACGTTCCGCCATACCTTCTTTCGCGCGGTCGCTGGTGTTGCTCTTTTCGTAAATGCCGTATGGCTTAATCACCTTACGGAGTGCTGCTATAATCTCCTTACGGAATACATCACAGGAAAGTGAAAGGAACTGCACGACAAGGTACACGTTTTTATGAACGTCCACATAGCGCTCTACAATCAGGCCAGGAATCAAATCTGCCTCGCCATAGACTAAGCGGTACGAATCATGGATTGAATAATGCAGCTTACGTAAATCATATGCATCCTGAATCTTTTTCAGGTAGTACGCAGCAGGATCTGCCATAATCTGATCCGCATGCTCACGGCCGATAATGCGTACCGTGATTTTTGACGTGCGGTTAATAACGCCGGTACCTAAAAAAGCACCGCCTTTTGCAAATACTTCTACAATACTTCCATCGTCAATTACGCAATCAGGAAGAGCCGTCTGTTTTACACCGCTCCCATCGGCGGCCTCGTACTTTACGGAGCTGATTTCGTTGTCAAATACCCAGGGAAAGCCCTGCTGAATTTCTGTCTCTTCTTTTGTCTTTAAGAATACGCGTGCAAACATGGATAGCAGTATAGAGCAATAGAGCGGGATTCTCAAGGGCGGATAAAAACATGTGCACCTGACAAAAATACGGATTTGCTGATTTTATCCTTGTGTTCTGTAATTTCTTACCCTATACTGAAAAAGAGCGCTGAAAGCTTATTTTCAGAAGCACGGTTCTAGAAAGGCATAGCCGGGAGGCTTATATGAAAAAGTCTGTAAAATTTCTGCTGGGAATGGCGGCTGCAGCATTAATTGCAGTCAGTGATTATGCGGTTGTAAACAAAATCGCGCGTGCTTCTTTTGCAGCAAATGCAAGGGAAACGATGGATATTCATGCGCAGATCCGTTCCATTGAGTTTGAAGCCGCCTTGAACGAACAGCTGACGCTTGTCCGCCAGATGATGAAAATGCCTTCAATAAAGCAGTATCTGATTACCCCTTACGACGCGTCGGTTCGGGAAGCAGCCTTCCGGGACTTCGGATCGTTCAAGGATTCCTTTCTTTCAAAGTCTGTGTTCTGGATTTCGGACACCAGCCACGAGTTCTGGAGCGACATGCAGCTTGCCTATGTACTTGACCCGGAAAACCCCAGCGAGTCATGGTATAAGATGACCATGTACGAGACCGACGAGTACAACTTCAACATCAACTACAATCCCCAGCTAAAGAACACAAACCTGTGGGTCAATGCCGTCATCAAGGAAAACGGCAAACCTGTAGGCGTCGTCGGCACCGGCATTCCGCTTACCGATATGATTGCGAACCTGTACGAGGGGCTGGATGCACGATGTACGATGTACCTGTATGACGATACGCTCGAAATCACCGGAAGCCTTGACGACAGCATCCTCGAAGAAAAACGCAAGGTTACCGACATGTTTCCATACCTGGCAAAAATTGACTGCATGCCGGCCTCGCTCACATTCGCTTCTTTCTCTGGCGGTGAATACGCGCTTTCGCCACTCAGCCTGATTCGCTGGCACATGGCGCTGTTTACCCCGTACACAAAGGCTTCCTTCATCCACTATGCCGTGCTTCCGCTGACAGTAAGCGTCATCTTACTGTCAGTTATCCTTACCCTCAGTGCTGCGCTTGCAGCAATCATAAACCGGCTTACCATACTGAACCGTGCAGTTGCAGAACTTTCCAGCGGAAATGCAGATTTAACAAAGCGCGTCAAAATGCGCAGAAAGTCCCGGTTAAAGGTATTCAACGAGCTGGTAGATTCCGTCAACACCTTTTTGATTAAGTTTCAGGACATCATCGAAAGAGTCAAAAACTCCGAAGGCGTGCTTGATTCAGTCGGCGGCGAGATGGGCGCTGCAACCGAAAACACGGCAAGCGGCATCCATCAGATAATCTCAAACATAGACATCATCCATAAGCAGATAAACCATCAGGCAGAGAGCGTGCAGGAAACCGCAGGCGCCGTAAAGCAGATTGCGACAAATATAGAAAGCCTTGAGCACATGATACGGGGACAGTCTGAAGGAGTGCAGCACGCTTCCGGCGCGGTTGAGCAGATGATTGGAAACATACGCTCTGTTAACAGCAGCGTAGACAAGATGGCAGCCTCGTTCGTAGATTTGGAGCAGCAGGCGACAGCAGGCCAGACAAAGCAGAAGGCCGTAAATGAGAAAGTCGGCGAAATCGAAGAAAAGTCAAAAACACTGCAGGAAGCAAACCGTGCCATCGCAAGTATCGCAAGCCAGACAAATCTGCTTGCAATGAATGCGGCAATAGAAGCAGCCCACGCCGGAGAAGCAGGCAAAGGATTTGCGGTTGTTGCTGACGAAATCCGTAAGCTTTCGGAAACGTCCGGCTCACAGTCAAAGACAATCGGAGAGCATCTTAAGAGCATTCAGGCGTCCATCGGAGCAGTCGTTTCAGCCTCGCAGGAATCAAGCCAGATGTTCAGCGCCGTATCTGAGGAAATCAATGCAACAAACCAGCTCGTACGCGAAATAAAGCAGGCGATGGAAGAACAGAATCAAGGCTCCCGGCAGATAATCGAAACGCTGCACGAAATGAACGCAAGCACACAGGAAGTAACGGCAGCAGCACACGAAATGACAGACGGCAACAGAGTGATTTTGCAGAATATGGAGAACCTGCAGGAAGTAAGCCAGACGATGAAGGTAAGTATGGACGAAATGGCAGCCGGCGCAGACACAATCAATGATACAGGAACAAACCTTTCGACAATTTCCGGCAAAATGAAGGAATCAATTTCTGAAATAAGCCATCAGATGGCTCAGTTTACGGTGTAATAGAATGAGTGCACTTGCCCGGGCGCCTCTCTGACGCCCAAAAGGCAAGTTCACGCTTTCTGTCGCCAAAATCCTTAGGCGCTTACAGAAACGGGCTGTTCGACTTTTGTCAGGTAGCCTGTGCGTACACAGGACTCAAACAAAGACTTCGAGATGTAGTCGTTTGTAACATCCTCATAGCCGTCTTTGTCGCGGACGATACGGACAACATAGCCGTCATCCATTTCACGGACGATTGTCATATAGTCTGTTGCCTTACCAATAGATTTTAATGTGTATGTTCCCATAGTAATCTCCCGCCGAGCCAGAACCCGGCTTTGCTTGGACTAATTGACGAATAGAAAAGCTGGCATTTATGTACTGCCTTTCACTTTTTGTAATCGCCATACACTATTATTTTCGGAATTCTGGCAAAACAATTTAGCGGTTTTTAGGATTTTTTATCGGACGAAACATACGGAATGGTTATCATCACCTGTGCTCCCTCGCCGACAGCCGTAGTGAAGGACACTTCGCCACCAAGGTTTCCGACCCGGCTCTGAATGTTTTTAAGGCCAAAATGCTGTTTCTTTTGGAGGGCGCTTTTTAGGTCAAAGCCTGCGCCGTCATCAGAGATGATAATCTTGAAACGTTTTTCGTCCAGCGTTCTGACCAGCAGGCTCACGCTTTCAGCGCCTGAGTGCTTTACGGCGTTTCCAAGGACTTCCTGCACGATTCTGTAAATGTTCAGGTTCTTGTCCTTGGAGAAATTTATAAAGTCCTGATTCTTTCTCACTTCGTCCTGAATAAAAAAGATGATTTCGACCCCGCTCTGTTTTTTCATGATGTCGCAAAGGGAAATGAGGGCCTCGTAAAGACCTTCGTTCAAGTCGGATGGAGTAAGGGCGTAGCAGGAGTTCCGCACATCAGAAGCGATTTTCTGGCAGAGGGTAATAGATTCTTCTTCTTTTAGCTGAAACTGAAGGACCCGCAAATCCTGGCAGACCGTGTCGTGAAGTTCGTTGGAAATGCGCTCCCGCTCTGCTTCCTGAGTCTGAATCATCTGGGCGGTAAAGGCAAGGTTTTCCTTACGGCTTTTGGAAGTGACAAGATAGAGGACAAGGAAAATGAGCGACATGAGCAGGGCAAGAACGATTACAAGAATCAGGATTCTGTAGGAATAATAAACCTGGTCGAGCTGAAAGCGCACGAGATTTTTCTGAAGGATTTCCCAGCTTCGCACATTGTCGGAAATCTTCTCCCTGTCGCCGGCTTTTATTCCATCAAGAATGTTTTCGTAGATGACCTTTGCCTCTGGAAAATAGTAGACGATGGTCTCGGAGGGAGCTGCCTTTTCAACTTCGACAGAGAATTCTTCAAAAAGCTTTTCTGACTTGTCTTGCTCAGAGCCTTCATATTCAAGCCATTTTTGCGTAATGGCTTCAGGCGTAAGATTTTCTGATTGTTTTTTCGCCTCGTGGGGAAAAGCCTGAAAAATAAAAAGAAGAGAGAACAGGAGGAATGCAAAAAGTTTCATCTGTCTACTATAGCTGGAAAATGCCAAAATTTCAATTTTGCGCTCCGGTCTGACAGAATTTCAAGAAATATGGTAGAATTAGGGTATGACTCTTCACTTTGAATCAGCCGGCCGGAAAAGGCTTTTATTCTTTGTCTTAAGCATTATCTGCGGCCTTTTGGATTACCTTATCTGTGACCTTGTGGCTTGGGCAAATCACCTGCCCCTTTTCTGCGACACGATTTTCATTATGGCGCTCAG
>JAILRG010000001.1 GCA_024698325.1 Treponema sp. | reverse complement strand
TGCTTTGCAACAGCGCTTGAAGGATTGCATTTCTGCGAACGGCACAAAGATTTAGAAGCAGGCTACGGAAAGCGCCCGGCACCAACGCGCAGAAAATCGAGCGCATATCATAACATGTACAACAGCTCACGGTGGCGAGAGACGAGCCGCGCTTTTTTGCGCAAGTATCCGTACTGCTTTATCTGTGGTGAGCGGGCGACGGTAGCCGACCACATCCAGCCGCACCGAGGCGACCCGGCGCTTTTTTATGATGAAAGTAACTTGCAGCCGCTCTGCTGGAAACATCACAGCGCAAAGACGCTCAAAGAAAACAATTATTTCAAAAAGGGGATGGGGGAGTAAAAATAATTGCGCTTTGAAGATATACCAACACGCGCTCTTTTTGGTGTGCACTGTCAAAATGAAATTTTTGGGGTAGGGGGCAGAAATGGCAGGTAGACCGCCGAAACCGACCGAGCAACTAAAGCTAGAAGGAACCTACAGAAAAGACCGTCATGCGGATCGCGCGACAAACAGCGCGCTTGAGCCCTTGACCGCTGTGGAATGCCCTCCGGACATAACCGGCAAAGCCCGCGATGTGTGGAACATGCAGACCGCAGAGCTTTGTCAGCTGCATCGCGTCAATGCGCTGAATCTTCCGGTTTTAGAACAGGCTTTCCGGGCATACAAACGCGCCGAAGAGTGCATGAACGCAATCGACGAGGCGGGCGGGCTTGCCGCATACGCCCTGCAGATGAAGCCAGGGCAGGCAGACTTGTCTATCCGTGAGCGCCAGTTCAGAAAAGACTACACCGACTTGATAGACACGTTCGGCGTAACGCCGACAGGCGCGGCAAAAGTCCACGCTCCGCAGGAAAAAGAAAAGCTCGACACAGACGCAATCACCGCGCTAATCGGGAACGGCTGACACTGGCAGCGGGCGCCCTCGTGCACGTATTGTTACACAAGCGGCGCTTTTGTTGCCTTGTCGATAAAACGCAATTCTAAATCACAGTCGAGCGCCGCCGCTATTTTTTCAATATCAGACAGCTTCATGTCGTTTCTGTACAGCTTCATAAAAAGATTCTGCTTTGAGTTCCCGAGCTTTTCTGAAAGCTGAGCTACTGTTGTCTGTCTCTTAACGCATAAAATGCGCACCATTTCGTTGATGTTCATATTTGCATATTAAAGCATAAAATTGAATAATTCAATAGAAAAGGTGATAATTTATATAAAAAAGTTTAATAAACTGTTGACAGATTAAAGTAAATAGTTTAATATATAACCATCAAGGGCGAAAGCCAAGGAGGTAAAAAGGACATGACCGAAAAAGAAAAATGGTCAAGAGCTGAAAAGCTGGCACTGATAGCGACAGTGCTTAGTGCAATTCAGGTAATCTTGACCACAATCGCGATTATGTTGTAACAAAATGCAAGGCGGTCTGAACAACCGCCTTGTAAGAAGTATAAGGCTATTTTTTACGGGGGTCAATATGACAAGATTTGAAAAACTTATGATTGCATTTGTCGTACTGCAATGCGTAAACATTGTACTGACGGTTATCGCAATCATGCACTAAAAGACCGGCGGGCGCACAGCCCGCTTTTTTCATGCCTTAAAAATGACTATTACAGGCATGAAAGCAAAGTACGCAAGCATTTATGAACGTTACAAAGCCGGGGCGCTTCCGCCGTATTACCAGAACCTCATAAAAGCACGCCTTGTTTCCTGCGAGAACGCAAACGAGGCGCTTTTTATTGCCGGCTACATATGCGGGCGCCGTATCGAAGAGATTAACGCGCAGATCGACGAAGAAGAAGCGGAGGCTGGCGCATGAAAAACAAGCTCAAAGCCGTTCTGCTTTACCTCTGGCAGCTTCCGCAGCACCTGCTTGCGCTGCTTGTCATTCATGCGACAGACGCACGGCGCATTAAGCATAGCCACCGGGACGGAATTGCGACCATTTTTAAAGCCCGGCGCTTAAACTCATCCTGGAGCGCCGTCTCTCTGGGTGACTATGTGCTTGTGTCGCACCAGTATCGTTTTACAGACATTGACTATGCGCACGAACACGGCCACAGCGTCCAGAGCCGCCGCCTGGGCTGGCTGTACCTTGCTGTCATCGGCTTACCGTCGCTTGCCGGCAATCTGTATGACCGCATGGCGCACCGCCGCTGGAACTACGCACGGCGCGTCACATGGTACTACAGCCTGCCCTGGGAAGCATGGGCAGACCGTTTAGGCGGCGTAGTGCGCACATAACCGCGCGCGAAGCGACGCATGTCCACGCCCTAGAGCCCTAGAGCGCCATGCCGTGCGCCGCCTGCCTGTTCATGCTATGGATTTTACCTACAACCAGTACATCGACGACGTAGTAAAAAAGCGTATTCTCACCTGCCGCATGGTCCAGCTTGCGGTAAAGCGCCATCTTGCAGACCTTAAGGCGAGCGATGGCACGTTTCCGTATTATTTTGACGACGATCATGCACAGCGGGCAATCCGCTTTTTCTGCGAGCAGGTGCATACCAAAGGAAAACTTGCCCGCCAGAAACTGCACCCGCAGCCCTGGCAGCAGTTTGTGCTTGCGCTTCTGTACGGCTGGCGGCGCAAGGATAACGGGAAGCGCCGCTTCCGGCGTGTGTATCTGCAGGTAGCACGTAAGAACGGCAAGACCTTCTTTGCTTCCGGCGTGGGGCTGTACGACCTTATAAGCGAGCCGGGAAGTGAAACCATAAGTGCAGCTACCAAGCGCGATCAGGCAAAAATCGCATTCAACAACGCAAAGAACACCGTGCGCTATTCTGCCACGCTCTCAAAGTTCATACAGACGCACGCGCAGAGCATTACATTCCGCGACGGCTCTTTTATTGCGCTTTCAAGCGACTCAAAGACGCTCGACGGCTTGAACGTCTCCTGCGGCATCATCGACGAATACCACGCGCACAAGACTGACGAGCTTATAAACGTCATCCAGTCGTCACAGGGCGCCCGCGAGCAGCCGCTTATCTTCATAATCACCACCGCCGGCCATGAGCTTTCCTATCCGTGCCACGAAGAATACGAGCGCGTCTGCAAAATGCTTGAGGGAGCGCGCGGCTACGAAAACCCGACATATTTAGGCATCATCTACGAGCTGGATAAGGGCGACGACATAGAAAACCCGCGCAACTGGATTAAGGCAAACCCGAACCTTGACGTAGAGGGCGCCTTAAGCACCGACGAATTGCAGATAGAACTGCGCAACGCAAAGCAGAAATCAAGCGGCATGGCCGAGTTTATGACCAAGCGCATGGACTTGTGGATCAACAACGCCGACTGCTGGATTGACGACAACCACTGGAAACGCTGCATAAAGCGATTCAGTGAGAAAAAATCACTTAATCGTGAGCTTTTATGCTGTGCGGCGCTGGACCTTTCCAAAACAACCGACTTTACCGCCTACACGCTCTATTTTTCGCTTCCAGACGGCAGAAAATACGCCCGCCACCGCTTCTATATTCCGCGCGACATGTACGCCGTGCGCATGAAAACCGACACCTACTTAATTGAAAAATGGGTAAAAGAGGGATTTATCACGCTCACTCCCGGCGAAACGGTAGATTACAGCTTTATGTTTGAGGACATCCGGCGCGATGCGGAGCTGTACGACATTAAGGAAATCGCCTACGACCGCAATCTTTCAAGCCTGATTATAGAACCGCTTGCAAGTTCCTTTAACATGGTCGAGTTCAATCAGGGCATTGCCTACATGTCGGAGCCGTCAAAAGCCTGGGAAAAAGCGGTCAGCGACGGGCAGATTATCGACAATAACCCCGTCATGCGCTGGATGGTAAGCTGCGCCACCATCCGCACCGACGCAAACGACAACATCAAGGTCGTAAAGCCGCAGTTTACCAAGACAAGTAAGCGCATAGACGGCGTGATTACGTCGATTATGGCAAACAACCGCCTCGACATTGCAATCAGCGAGCGCGCCTGGCGACAGTCTGCCACGGTTGAAAACAGCATTTTCTAGCGGTATAGTAGAGCCGTCCGGGCTGTCAGCCCGAAGTGAAATCTTTTGTTAAAGGGGGTAAGATATGGGTGACGGCAAGAAAAAAGCCCGCAAAGTGAGAGAAGCACTTCGCAGGGCTCTTGCTGAAATCCTTGTAACCGTTATCAGCGCGGTAATTGCAGAAGCGATTATCCGCTTGATGTTCGGTTAACGGGGTGGTGCGGTAGGTTTAGACGGCTTGCCGCACCTTTCACTTGTATTTTACTCCCAGAGGGGGCTATATGTCAAACGCTTCAAAGCTCATTATAAAAAATGTGATTAGAGGAATTGTTATTGCCGTTGTAATTTTTATCTGCTGGAAAATCTGGCAGTAATCTGACACCACGCGGGCTTAAAGCCCGCTTTTTTTATACCCGGATGCGCTGCACGCAGAAATGACTATTGCAGTATGCGTATATTCGGACTGGAAATCAAAAAATCGGGAAGCAAAAAAGCACCCCTTTCAAATTATACAGGAAACTCTACCGGCGTTTTTCACTTCATGCCGTCAATGAGTATCAGCGACATGCTTGCAAACGGCACCGTAAACGCCTGTGTCGGCATTATTTCGGACGCTGTTGCGGGCTTGCCGCTCAATCTGTACCGCAGAAAGGGCGAGGCGCGCGAGCGTGTCTCAAATTCAAACCTGCATGACATTTTTCACATAAAGACAAACTTTTTCCAGCACCCGTTCGTGTTCAAAAAGCAGATTATGCTGCATCTGCTTTTGCGCGGTAACGCCTATATTTTCATTGAGCGCACAAACGGCGAAATTACCGGCCTGTATGCCTTAAATCCGGAGCGGGTAGAAATCAAAAAGTATGACGACAAAAACGAGTATTACTACCAGTACACCGTAAACGGCCAGTGCTACAAATACGACTCTGACACTGTGCTGCACATTCCGGCCATGCAGTGGGACGGCGTATATGGCTTAAGCCCGATTGAGTGCGCAAGCCGTGCGCCGCAGCTGGGTAACAAGCTCGACAGCTACACCGGCACCGTTTTTGACGGCGGTATCCATTCAAAGCTGATGGTGACCGTGCCGGATTCAGAAAAGAACTTTACCAAAGATGACGCGACAAAACTTTCCGAGCGCATACAGAGCGCCTACGGCGGAGTTGAAAATGCCGCAAAGCCGCTTATCCTTGCAAACGGCTACAAGGGAGAGCCGCTTAACCTTGCGTCAAATACCGACAGCCAGCTTGTCGAAAACCGCACGTATACCGTAAAGGAAATCGCAAAGATTTTCCGCGTGCCGCTTTCCATGCTGGGCGAGAGTGACGCAAAGTACAACAACAACGAGCAGCAGGCGCGGAACTTCCTGCAGAATACGCTCACGCCGTGGCTTCTGCTTTTGCAGGAATATTTTACCGAGCTAATCCCGATTTATGACCGCGCAAAGCTGTACTTTGAGTTTGACACCAACACCATGACACGCGCCGACAGCTCCGTGCGCGTCGATATGTACGTAAAAGAGCTTACTAACGGCATGGTAACCTTAAACGACATCAACCGCATGGAAAACCGCCCGCTCATTGACAGCAAAATCGGCGACGTGCGCTTTATGCCGGTGAACTTAGCGCCAGTCACGCCGGAATATGTAGACGCATACATGGCGCGGCAGAAGCAGACGGCGCTGGAAAGTGCGGGCGACGGGGAAGGCACAGGCAATGGCACGTCCGACAAGCAGGATGCACCGGAAAGCGCAGAATGACTATAAGCGGGGGAAATAAAAGAGCATGAAAGAGATTTTAATCGATAAAGTAATCGGCTCCAGCTATTTTGAGGAAGGCATTACCGCTTCCGGCGTGCGCGATGCGCTGGGCGCCTGTGAAAACGAAACGGAAATCAAAATCATCATCGACAGCCCGGGCGGCGACGTGTTCGAGGGCGTGACGATTTTTAACATCATCCGCGATTTTGCGCGCAATCATCCGGCCGTCACGATTGAAACATACATCCAGGGCATGGCAGCAAGCGCCGCAAGTTTTATTGCGCTGGCAGCAAACAACGTTGACAAGAAAAATCGCATTGTCGCCGAAGACAACAGTGCGTTTATGATTCACAACGCATGGGGCTGGATCTGCGGAAACGCAAACGACCTCGAAGCGGAAGCCCGCCTCATGCGCCGCATTGACGCCATGCTGAACGGCATGTACCAGAGCCGCACCGGAAAAAGCGAGGAAGATTTGCGCGCGCTCATGGACGCAGAAACCTGGTATTTCGGCGACGAAATCAAACAGGCGGGCTTTTGTGACGAAATCAAGGCGACCGCAAAGGCAAAACCGCGCGCCGAGGTTATTCCGTTTGTGCAGGCAAGCGTGCGCGAGACTTTGCAGAAAGTGCCCGCCGCAAAGCCTGATCTTGCTGCGCTTGCAGGCGTGCTGGAAAATCTTGCGCCGGAAAGCACGTCCGCACCGACAGCGCCGACGGAACCGAAGCCCGCAGAGCCAGCACCCGCACCGCTTCCCGCCGCCTCAGCGCTGGCAGAAAAAGAAGCGCGCGAGCGGAGCCTTGCGCTTTTAGAAACAGCATTCAATTTTTAAGGAGTAGAGTATATGGATTTTAAGTCACTTTCCTTGCAGGAAAAAATCGACACCAGAGAAAACCTCATTACAAACATGCGTGCCCTGAACGACGGCTGCACCAATGACGCGGGCGAAACCCGCTCATTCACTGCCGAAGAAAAGGCAAAGTATGAGGCAATGGGCGCCGACGTAAAGACCCTTTCAGCACTGATTGACGCAGAAAAGCGCACAAAAGAGTTGAACGGCTTTTCAGCTTTGCGCCCGGAAAACCCGCAGGCGGTAAAGCCGGAAGCCGGCGACAAAATGGCGCAGTTCAAGGCGTACTTGAAGGGCGACTTTAAGGCGCTGACCGTTGACGGCGGAGACGCAGGAGCGCTTGCGCCGGAGCAGTTTGTAAAGGAAATCCTTGCGGACGTGCAGAGCGACACACCGATTCTGCAGCGCGTGAACGTGATTCACCTGAACAACGCAAGCTCAATCGGCGTTCCGCAGGAGAGCGCAGACGCAGACGACGCAGACTGGACGGACGAAATCCCGTCAAGCGTCACCGCTGACAGCTCATGGGCATTTACCAAGCGCTCGCTCGGCGCAAACCAGCTCATCAAGCTGATTAAGGTAAGCCGCAAGTTGCTTCTGACAAGCGCGTTCGGCGTGGACCAGCTGGTGCGCGAAAAGCTCGCGCTCAAAATCCGGCAGACGCTTGAAAAAGCAATCCTGACCGGCGACGGAAGCGGAAAGCCGCTCGGCTTGTTTACCGCAAGCGCAAACGGCATCTCAACCGGCCGTGACGTAACGGCAGCAAGCGCTACCGCCATCGACGCCGACACCATCATCAAGACCAAGCGCGCAGTCAAACAGACCTACCGCAAAAATGGTGTCTGGATTTTCAACCCGGACGTTGTCACAAGCCTTTTGACGCTCAAAGACAAAAACGACCAGTACATCTGGCGTTCTGGCTTAACCCCGAGCGACCCGGACATGCTCGACGGCTCACCGATTGTCGAAAGCGACTACGCGCCGTCAATCATGACCACAGGCTTGTACGCTGGTCTGTTCGGCGACCTGTCAAAGTACTGGCTCACCATGGTGGACCAGATCAACATCCAGGTGCTGCTTGAAAAGTACGCCGAAAGCGGACAGGTCGGCTACCTGGGCACCGTGTTCAACGACGGTCAGCCGGTGCTTGAAGAAGCATTCGCCCGTATCGTACTGGCATAGCACACGGTTTACAAAAGCTGTGTAAAGCATAGCTTTTGTAAACTCCGCGCAGGGCGTGGCGCCACATGCGAGCGCCTTGCGCTTTTTCTTAGGAGCATATCTATATGGCAAAGAAAGCAACTGCAAGCGAGACAACAGAAAACACCACGACAACCGAAACGACAAAAACCAACAAGAAAACGGCAGCATCCTGCACGGTAACCATGCTTAAAACCGTGGTAAGCAGATTCGGCACGCTGCACACAGGCGAAAAAGCAGAAATCGACGAGAAAACGGCGGAAGCATGGAAAAACGCCGGACTTTGTAAAACGGAGTAGCGCACGATGGCGTATATCACAAAAGCCCAGGTTGAAGAGTTCTGCGGTAAGTACGCCGAAGACAGCGCAACCATGCCGGACATCTACACAGAGGCTGCAATGGAAGCCGTTGCGAACTATTTAGGCTATGATCCGGAAGCCGCCGACTACACCGAAACCGTAACCGGCGACGGAACCGGCACGCTTGCCGTAAAAGCGCCGGTGCTGGAGCTTACGGCCATCGACGGAGAGACCCCGGGCGACTGCTACACGGTCAAAAACTACGTGAAAAGCATGGCGGGCGTTTTCAAGATGGGAAAGCGCTACACCGTCGCCTACAGAGGCGGCTTTGAGACCGTGCCAAGCAAGATTGTGATATGCGCACTGCAGATTGCGTCTCTTTTCTGGGAGAGCGCAGGCGGAAATCTTGCCGTAAGCTCCACAAGCATTGCCGACACAGGCAGTCGCGTTTTCAACAATTTCAAAATCGACCGATTCTTAGAAAGCATAAACGAATACAGGTGCTACAATGCCTAAATCGTTTTTGAGCATCGAAGCCGACATAAGCGCCGTACAAAAGGCGCTTTCCGGCACACAAAAAAGCCTTAAGACCATCCGCCGCCAAACGCTCGGCATTGCAGCGCGTGGCACGACCAAAGCCATAAAAAGCGCCGTACCTGCAAGCATGAAGACAATCAGAAAAGCCTACAGCTACAAAGTAAAGCGCGACGGCTCAAGTGCAAGCGTATACCCGCGCAACGTCGGCGAGGCAAAAAATAAAAACTGGATTGTCGGGCTTTCTGTCATCCACAACTACGGCGCGGACGTGAGCGCCAAAGAGCGCAAAGGTAAAAACTCAGGCTATCTTGTGTTTCAGACAAAAGACGGCTGGCGCAAAATGAAAAGCGTGCACATTCCCGCCCGCGGCTTTGTCGAAAAGGGCGAAAAGTACGCCGGAAGCGACCAATACATCAGCGACATAAACGCAATGATTCAGAAAGAACTTGCAAAATACTGGGGGTAAGTCATGGAAAGCGTATACAGCAGCATAAAGGCGTTTGTTTTGGAGACACTCGGCACGTACTTAGAACCGCTCGCAGACGAAAGCACACCGCTTCCGGCACCAGCGGAAAAAGATATTGTTTTCGGCGTTGCCGATTTGACGCGCTACGAAAACAAACTGCTGTGCGTCATTACGCCGGACGCGCAGGAAGAAGCAGAGGGCGAAATCGGCGGCGTAATCATGCGCACGACCTGCACGGTGTCTTTTTTGTGCCGGGGCGCTCAGTACGACGTGCTCATGCGAAAAATGTGCCGCTATGCGGCGGCATTCCGGCGGGCTGTGCAGAACGACAGCACGATGGGCGGCGCGTTCCAGAACGTCAGCTTTGAAAAGACCGACTTTTTCCCCGACGCTGGCACGACAGAAAAGCAGATGACGGCGGCGGAAATGACTATAACAGTCGAAGCCGCCGAAGAAATTAAAGCGGATACCACAGACACGGAGGACTGGTAATATATGAGTGAGTTAGTAAAGAAGTACAAAGTAGCGCCGTTTATCAACACGGGAACGAGCGCTGCGCCTGTATGGACGAGAATCAAAAAATCAACCAGCTTTGATTTGAACCTGAACCCGGAAACACAGGACTTTGAGTACATCTCTGACGAAATTCCGACAACCGAGCTTATGCGCTATAAGCCGTCTTTGTCTTTGCCCATCACGATGTACAAAGGCGAGGCAGACTACGAGCTTGCCTTTGACAAGTTCTACAACCTCAAGACCGGAAGCGACGCAAAAGCCGAGCTGCTGCTGGTGTTCTTCATGGAAAAAGAGACCGAGGAGACCACCACCACCGACGAAACGAGCGGGGAAGAGGTCACGGTCACCATCAGCAAGTACAAGGCATGGAAAACAGAAACCGTGCTTTCAGTGCAGAACCTGAACAGCGTCGACAGCACGATTACCGTGCAGACCGACTTCTCAGGCTCCATCAAGCGGGGCTATGCGTCAAAGTCTGACGACACAATCACCTTTACCGCAAGCGCCGACGACGACGCAAACAGCGACGACGCGCTGACCTGGTAATGCTGGACCTTACAAAGAAAGTGCTGCCGTCAGCCGTAGAGGTGGACGGCGCATTTTTTGCCGTTAAAACCGACTTCCGCACCGTGCTTGCCTTTTTTGCGCTTTTGGCCGACGGCACGCACACCTATGCCGATTTTGATTTTATGTACACATCTGACGGCGTTCCTGCCAACCGCAAGGCAGGCGTAGATGCAATGATTGCATTTTTCAATCGTGAAAACCCGCTTCCCCGCAAAGTCGGCAGCGACAGCGCCGACCACCTGCTGGATTACGAGCAGGATGCGGATCTTATTTACAGCGCTTTCCGCGAGCAGTACGGTATCAATTTGCTTACGGAAGACTTGCACTGGTACGAGTTTAGGGCACTTTTATCTGGCCTGCACGGCACCAAGTTAAACGACGTTATCGGCTTCCGCGCATACGACGCAACCGACCACCGGAAGAGCGAGCAGATACACGCCGAGCTTAAGCAAGCCTGGGCGCTTGAAACCAAGCTGACCGAAGCAGAGCAAAAAGCGCTGGACGATTTCGAAAAGGATTTTGGATAAAACAAAAGCCCGCTGTTTTTGAGCGGGCTCACTCATTGTTTATATTGCAATGATAAATTTCTTCATCGGTGTATGTTACACCTTCTTTATGCCATTTCCATGCGAGGACAAAAGCAATGATTAAGCCTACTGCGTAGAGCATAACTAAACCTCTAATTCAGGTTGTGCATAACAAACCAGCCTGCCTCGTTTATCTCTTCTGTGTCATCGTTGGTGTATGTTACGCCTTCTTTATGCCATTTGTACGCAAGAACTGCGGCGATTATAAAACAGATCACCTCAATCATAATCACACCTCTCTGTATTAGCATGGCTGGCTTATTCATTATTGATATTATGCTGGCGCAATTCTTCATCGCTGATATACGGATTTTCTTTAGTCCATTTCCAAGCGAGAATAAAAGCAATGATTAAGCCTACTGCGTAGAGCATATCCACACCTCTTTAATTAAAGTAGAGCTAATCAGTTAAAAGCAATGTAGTATCAATATCAGTGCGACAAGATTTGTCTTTATAAATGAGACGTGTGCCAATTATAAGCGGCGCAACAATAATGAAAGCCGAGAAAAGAAAAGCAATCATAAAACGCACTCCTTCCTAATAAGAATTATAAAACGACTTTTTAATAAAAGCAATGCAAAAATGACTGTATAAGCATGAGTAAGAAGCAAGTAGCAATCAAAATCGGCTCAGATGTAAAAGAAGCAAAAAACGGTATAAACGCAATTTCTGAGCAATTAAACAATCTTGCAAAACAGATAAAGCAAAACAAATTTGAAAAGCTTGCAAGCAGTTTTACGCTTGCGGGGCGGGCTTTAGGCACTGCGAAAAGTGGCGTTAATGCTGTACAGCAGGCTTTTTCCGACCTTACCGAAGCCTACAACACGCAGAAAAAAGCCGAGACACAGCTGGAGACCGCCGCAAAAGTAAACCCATATTTAAACGACTACTCAGTCTCAAAGCTCAAAGCCTTTGCATCCGAATTGCAGTCAATCAGCACCTATGGTGACGAGCAGCTTTTACCGCTTATGGCAGAGCTTGCCGCCGCCGGACGCACACAGGCAGAAATCACCGAGATTATGAGCGCCGCCGTAGACGTTGCCGCAAGCGGGACTATGTCGCTTGATACCGCTGTCAAAGGCCTGAATAGCACCTACAGCGGAAGCGCGGGGCAGCTGGGAAAGCTCTTGCCGCAGGTAAAGAACCTTTCTAGCGAGGAATTAAAAAGCGGAAAAGCTGTAAAAGAAGTCGCCAACGCCTTTAAAGGGCAGGCGCAGGCGGTCACCAAGGCTACAGGCGGCTGGCAGCAGTTCAAGAACGCTTACGGCGATTTTAAGGAGCTGATGGGCAAGAGCGCTGCGGACTTGCAGAATAAAGTCGGCACGGTGCTTGCAGGCGTATTTACCAGTGTTACCGAAAAGCTGACAGAAGCCGATACGGCTGCTCAGTCATTTAAGGCGACGCTTGCAGCAATCGCAGCAGGCACGGGCGCCGGAGCAACAAAAACAGAGGCAGAGCAGTCCGTCACTGCACTTACAGAAAGCCTTGAAAAATACAACAAGCTGCTGGGCATCATCGATTCATCAACCGGAACTGTCGACAAGACCGAAAAAGACTATACGCAGTCGTTACGGGAAGAGTATGCGGTTTACAAAAAGACTGACGCAGAATATACCGCACTTATAAAACAGCGCAAGGCCTTAGAGGCTGAAAGCAACAACGCAGGGGCTGGCGGTCGTACTGCGTCAGAAATCGCTGCAGATTACGAAAGCGTAGAAAAGAAAATTGCTCAAAAGGAAAAGCAGTATACCGACGCAATCAAAAACGCAAAGAGCGAATACGCAGAGCTGGTAAACCTGTTCATGTCGTCAGGCGGCGAGGGCTTTTCCGGAAGCTATAAGGCGCTTAAAACACGCATTCAAAGCTATACTGACG
This sequence comes from Treponema sp., assembly GCA_024698325.1. Taxonomy (GTDB): domain Bacteria; phylum Spirochaetota; class Spirochaetia; order Treponematales; family Treponemataceae; genus Treponema_D. Next base: position 13,576 of record JAILRG010000001.1, on the reverse strand, counting down.
CGCTTGAAAAAGCGCAGGACAAGCTTGCCGAAGCCCAGACCGCCGAAGCAAAAAACACATCAACCGCTCTTTCCGACGCAGACAAAAAGGCCATCAAAGCCCGCGAAGCCTACGACAAGACTGTTACCTCAAAAAAGCAGGAGCTGGAGCTTGAAAAACAGATTGACAGCACGTTCGACCAGAAAAAAGCCGACGCAGAGCTGTACAGCACAATGGTGAGCGCGTATATAAAAATGATTGTCGACGCGGAGGGCACGCTTTCAGGGAACCTTGACCATGAAAAGAACGCACGTGCGGAGATTGCCGCGCTTGCAGAAAAGACCGCTGAAGCGACAGCAGACACAAAACGTGCCGAAGAAGCAAAGAAAGCATACACCGAGCTTGAAAAAGAGCTTTCAGAAATTGCGCTTACCGAGGGCGAAAAGCTTGATTTGTACGACCAGCAGATAAAGGCGCTCGAAACACAGCGCGGCAAAATCAGTGAGCTGGCAGCCGCCGCAAAAGAAAGCTTTGTGAACGCTGACGGCGTTTTTGACGAAGAAGCCTGGAACAAATACGCCGACAAGGTTGCCGCCGCTCAAAAGGCACTCGAAGATAAGCGCACGGCTCTTATGCAGCAGGCAGAGGAAGAGCGGAGCCAGTCCGCCATCCAGAGCGCAGAAGAGACCTTGCAGATTATCCAGAACCTTACAAGCGAGTGGTATTCAGCATTAAGCGAGCTTTCAAGCACGCTCTGCGACCTGTACGAAAACGAAGCGACCGTAAAGCAGGCAAGCATAGAAGAGGCGTACGCAAACGGCGAAATCAGCGCGGAAGAATACGCCGAGCAGACAGAGGAAATCGAAAAAGAAGCCGCCGAAAAATCCTACCAGATACAGATGTGGGAATGGGGCGCAAACGTCTTAAACGCGCAGGCACAGGTTGCGCTTGCAGCCCTTTCTGTGCTTGCCGATCCCACGCTTGCAACCTGGGCAAAGTTTCCGATGCTGGCGACCGTCGCCGCAACGGGCGCCATTCAGCTTGCAAGCCTCGTAGCCGCAAAGCCGACACCGCCGAGCTTTGCAACCGGCGGTATTGTCGGCGGAAACAGCTATACCGGCGACCGCGTGCAGGCGAACGTCAATTCAGGCGAGATGATCTTAAACGCTGCACAGCAGAAAGAGCTGTGGCTTTTGGCAAACGGCAGGCAGTCGCAAGGCTCTCATGGCGGTGTGACTGTCAACGTACACAACACGCAGGCGCGCGACGTTACGGCAAGCGTACAGCAGAAAGACGACGGCTCTATCGAGCTTTTGATACAAAAGACTGTGTCAAAGCAGCTGCAGAACGGCACGTACAACCGCGCGCTTATGCGGGCGCAAAGCTCGTTCAACGGCACCAGGTACACCAACTGACTATCTTACTATAACTCAAAAAGGGGGAACGCATGGCAGCAGTATCATGGCCGTACGGCGTAAATATGAAAGCGTACAACGCCACAGACGGCGCGGTCGAAAACACAATCGAGCTTGAATTTGAAAGCGGAAAAACACGCACCTACAACAAAAACACCCGCAGCCGCCGGGCATTCAGCTTTAACATCTGCTGCCTGAACAACAACACCGCAAGCTGTGAGTACGTGCGCTTCTGGACCTGGTGGTGCGATGTGTTAAAAGGCGGGGCGAACACGTTTTATTTTACCGACCTGCTTACAAAAACAGGCCTGACCGAATACCGCATGACAAGCACGCCGAGTGCTACCGGCCAGCGCTATAAAGAAATCACGATCGAAGTAGAAGAGGTATAACAGTGTCAACGTTTGCAAAGCTTTCGCAGAAAAACGGCAGCTACTCGCTTCCGTATCTGATTCACCTGTACAACAGCGACGGCACAAGCAACCTGTACGCCGTCAACAATACCGAGGACATCACCTACAACGGCGTGACCTACAGCGCCGCCGCTTTTGACTATACGCCCAGCTCGTTTATAGACGGCATGGACGGCGGCGGCAAGCTTGAAATCGCCGTCAAAGAGCATGAAAGCCTTGTCGACTTTGTGGAGACGTCCGAAAACATCTTTCTTGACGTTATCGGTATCCTTTCCGAAGACGGCGAAATTGACGAAATCAGCACGTTTAAGCACAAGTACGGCACCATCTCCGGCGACCGCACAAGCATCACGTTCACCTACGAGAAAGACGACCGGCTTGAAATGACCTTTCCGGCGCTTATCTGGAACTACCAGAACAATAGGGGTAACTCGTGACGTATGCAGATTTAATCGGCGTGCCGTTCAAGGATAACGGGCGCGACAGTTCCGGCATGGACTGCTACGGCGTTGTGCTGGAAATGTGCCGCAGAAACGGCCAGCATTTGCCGGATTTAGTCTACGAAAATGCACATGTTACGATTGACCGGCTGGGAAACTGTGTCGCCGAAACAGGCTTAAAAGAAATACCGGAAAGCCAGGCTGGCGCCGGGAACATCATGCAGTGCAACTATAACGGCGAGCTGCACGTCGGCTACATGCTCGACAAAAACCGCATGATTCATGCGACGGCAAGCGGCGTGCGCGTAACGCTGTGCCGGGTATTCAGACAGAGAAAATATTTTGAGGTGCAGAAATGATTAAGGCGGTAGTATACAAGGATTTGTCGGACGCATACGAGCTTGTGCTTGTAAAGGCAAGAGTGAGCGCCCGCGAGGCGTTCAAGCACAGCGTCCAAAACTGGCGCAATGCGGTGCTTCTGGTAAACGGTACCGTACAGCAGCCGGACTATGTGCTTAAAGAAAGCGACATTGTCGCTGTGCGCTCCGTTCCTCACGCGTCGGTTGCGGCGGCGCTGGGCGTTTCAACGCTTGCCGTCTGGCTTATGGCGGGCGGTGCTGCCGTGCTTGCCGCAGGCGGTGCATACCTCGGCTATCTGTGCTACGAGGCAAAGAAAGAAGCTGAGCGGGCACAGGACAGAATCGACGAGCTTAAAAATAGCACGTCAAACGATGTCATAAACCTGCCGTACTTAAAAGGCGCGTCGAACACAACCGCAACCGGAAAAACACAGCCGTACATCATGGGCGCGCACCTGTTTACGCCGTATATCTTAAACGGCGGCGGAAGCGGAAGCTACACCGGTTATCACAGCATTTCCGGGGACAACGGAGAAACGCTTTTTTATACCGTCGTGCTTGAAGGCGGCTTTAACAAGCAGGTAATCCGCAAAATCCGCACCGACAACATCACGATAAAATCGTTCGACACCGAAACCCCGCAGGAATATCCGAACGACAACGGCGACACGCGCTTTTCTCTTGCTGCTGATTCGGTCTTTGCTTCCAGCGAAAGCTTCGGTGAGATTGCACAAGACGGCGAAGCGTTTGAAAATGAATGCTTTAACGTAAAGATTGTCGAAGAAGAGATAACGTCACAGCTTTTAAAAGCCGATGCGGACGACTACGAAGATCTGATTTTTACGCTTGCCGACTACAGCATGGCCGCTGACATCACCATTCTGTTTAACGGCCTGTGCTACTTTAACACCGACGGCACGCAGTGCAGCCGCGCGGTTACGGTTGTCCCGTCGTATTCATTCGATTACAACGACGAGGACCGCACCGGAGACGCAACCTGGCACGATTTTGAGTTTACTGCAGACAAGTATGGAAACGTTACGCACACCGGCGTGTACCGCGTGTCTCTTGGTACTCGTTCCACAGCTGAGAATGCCAGTCTGGAAGCAAAAGTTGCGTCATGGGTCAAAAGCAATTTTGACAGCTACTCACGGACGTATGTAAGCGGCGACGCCCTTACCGACGGCGATGTAATCAGCTCTGTATCTGTCACAAGCGTGTCATACAGTTCATCCAAAACGGTCTATTACGGACATGACGACAACAAATCTAAAATCGTTTATACGGGTGTTACTGCGAGTGTAAAAGTAACATTCACGCGCTACGAAAAGACATCCGACACGACGACAACGTTCTCGGCCAACACCATGACACAGCTGCGCTACAATGCGCACGTCGATTTTGACTTTGCGGATTTAAGCTACACTGACAGCGACGGAAACCTGTGTTTTTCGGACATTCCGGTTGCAATCAAACTGCGGTGCGAGACAAACAAGGTCACAAGCGGCACTGGCTACGACGGCGTATATGCGCAGTATGTACACTCATATCCGTTCAACGTCAAAAAAAGCAAGGCTGCAGGCGCTTTTGTCGCAGAAGAGATTATCGCAAGCCGTGAAGCGCAGTACTCTACACGTATCGGCCTGCGCATTGAAAGCACCACCTCAAACGAGGATAAGCTCTCTAAAATCAACGTGCTTACAAGCGGCATAGCTCCCGTCTGGGACAGCACCGCAAAAGAATGGACGCGTGACAGTGACGGCGACTTTGCGCGCGAGATAACGTCAAACCCGGCAAGCTGGCTTCTGGAAGTTATGACAAGCCGCACGCATACGCCGAGCCAGTGGGAAGAGGACGAAATCGACCTTGAAACATTCGGCACACTGTACGAAATCTGCGAAGAACAGGGCTGGACGTGCGACCTTGTGCTGACCGACGGCGAGACAAAGCAGGCGGTGCTTGAAAAAATCCTCGGCACCTGTCACGGCGTTCTGTACCGCACGGTAAACGGCCAGATAGGAGCTGCGTGCGACTGGTACACCGACGACGTAGTCGGCCTTATAAACGAGCAGAACTGCATAAGCTTTTCGTACGAGCGCGACAACAGCCGTGTCTGCGACGGCATAAAAGCAACGTACATCGACGGCGACACCTGGGAAGAGACGAACTATATCGTCATGCGCGACGGAAGCGACGCAGACGACCGCGACGCAAACAGCACACTGCGCGAAGTGACCGCCACCGGCATTGTAAGCCACGAAAACGTCGTAACGTACTGCCGCTATTTGATGGCGATTGAAAAACTGCGCCGCCGGACCATCACGGCAGAGGTCGGAAAAGAAGGTATTTTCTACACGCCGCTTTCAATCATCAAGGTACAGCACCCGTCGTTAAAAATAGGCCTTGGCAATACCGAAATAAAAGCGCTTGTGTACGACAGCGCCGGCACCTACATCACCGGTTTAGAGCTGTGGGAGCCGGTAACGCTGACCGAGGGCGACAGCTACTGCGTAGAAATCCAGTGTACCGACGCAAACGGGCTTCCGCTCACGCTGGTAAAACAAATCCAGGCATACGGCGGCGACACGTACGCTGTCACCTTTACCGAGCCGCACTCTGTCGAGGCGGAAGTCAAGCCCGAAGTGGGCGCCGTCGTCGCCTACGGCTATGTAGAAAACGGCGCAAGCGTCTCCATGCTCATAACCGAAATTGCGCTGACCACAAGCGGCTACAAGCTCACGCTCGTAGACTACAACGAGGCAATCTACGAGACCGGCGACATTCCCGATTATGATCCGCACATCACCACGCGCCGGAACACCGCGCAGACAACCGTCACGCAGAACGCCACGCAGGAAGACGTTGCCGAAGCGACATCAACCGCCATCAAAGCCGCACAGCAGGCCGCCGACCTTGTCACCAAGGGCGTAACGTTCAGCGGCACGCGCTATATAAACGGTACCACCATGAGCTTAGAAGAGCTTGTGCGCTACATTGACGAAGCCGTGCAGGACGCAAGCGCGGGCATTCAGGTAACCGACGAAAGCCTTACAATCAAGATTGAGGATACCGATGCGCAGACAAGAAGCCTTATCCAGCAGACGGCAAGCAGCATTCTGGCGACCGTGGAAAACTACAAGGACGAGCTTAGCGCCGCGCTTCTCATAACCGAAAGCGCCATAGACCAGATTGTAACCGTAAACGGCACCACCGCCGGGCGCATGTCGCTGTCGCTGGAACTTCCCGCAATCATCGACGCCGACACCCGCGAAAGCCTCGTTTCCGCTTCCAGTGAAGCAGCTGTCGCCGCCGTGTATGCCAAAAACAGCGACCTTTCCGGCGACAGCACCACGCTGTACACCATCCGCACCGACGCCGCCTCTAGCGCCTTAAAAACGCTCTGGACTGCCGCCGTTAGCGCCGGGCTTATCGCAAGCCAGATTGATTTGACAGCAGCAAATATAAACATCAGCGCTGACAACGTCGTTTTTACCGACGGTGACGGTGAAACTTCAAGCATTATTTCCGGCGGTAAGATTCAGACTGAATTATTGGACGCGACGGCAATTCTTGCACAAGAAGCGACAATCTCTAACACGCTGACAATGGGTGAGGGCGCCGTTATCAAAAGTTCAAACTATGACGGGACGGTTACCGGCGGCGTTTTGAATAAAGATGGAACTGTAGGCTTTGCGATTGATTCTAACGGCAATCTTGACGTTTTAAGCGGAAGGTTTAGCGGCGAGATTAACGCTACAAGCGGCACATTTTCGGGCAAAATCATACAGGGGACTCCGTTTTATATCGCAACGAGAATAATTATCTCTTACGATTCTGATGCCGCTGACTGGAAAATAACCTGCTCTAATCCTGATTACCAGACTGTTACATACGACTCGTACACGGCTAAGCCTTTACGCGTGAATACCGGACGTTTTGCTATTCCTATTCCGAAGACTGACCATGACGATTACGGGGCGCCCAGAATATTAGTGCATTATTGCTCAGATTCTTACAGAGCAAACACCGGAAGCGCGACGCTTTCTGATTTTTCGAGCAATGCTTATTCTCCCGGTAACTCAAACCCGATATATCAATGTCTTTGCAGAAGCGGTCTTAATATTATGCGCTATCTTTCAGATGGAACCGCCGTCTCATACATGCCGCTGTATTTCACCGATAATCAGAACGACAGTTTTGTAGACCCATATTATGCAATTCTGACAATTTTCTACTGCGGCGTGTAAAAATAAAAGTGTTAAAATGTATTGACAAAATAACAGATGTTCAGTATATTTTATATGTCAGTTGTTACTGACAAGGGGGTAAAGAATGAACGGTTTAGCGTTCTACTTTGCCGATAAGGGGCTTGACTTACTGCTAGCCATCCTGGTGTACGTAATAGGTTATTACATCACCAAGTGGCTTGATAGCAGAAAGTAAAGAAGCTTTGACCGGCACAAGTCCTGCACACTCCAGTGCAGGCTTGCTCTTCTTTACCTCCCACTTTACAGCGACTTTTTGGAGGTGTCAACATGACAAAACGCTTTTATTTTTTCTTGCCGGCATTTGTCGCAGTCTGCGCTTTTTTTATTTTTGCTTCTGAAAAAGCAGCCAGTGTTCAGACGCTGTTTGTGAAAGGCGTTGTATGCACAATTCTTTTAATATGTGCAATTATTCTTTTTTACAAGGACAAAAAGCATGGAAAACGAGACACCACAAAAGCCTAAATATGTCGGCTATGGCTACCACGGCGGCGGGCGTCCGAAAGGCAGCACTAAAGCGCCGGAGCTTTCTAAAAACACGCAGCTGTACGTGCGCATAACGCAGGAACAGAAAGCGCAGATTGACGAAGCGGCAAAAGCCGCCGGCCTTACCACCAGTGCCTACGTATTACAAAAACTTTTCAGCTGAAACCTACTATTAGTGTCAATTCCCGCATGGAGTTGACACTTTTTTTATATTTTTTCATTTTTTTTCGCCGGGCGCCTGAAATGACTATAAAGGCATGGCAAGAATAATCGACGACACAACCTTTTCAAAGCTGATTGTCATGCTTTCTAAAGACGAGAAAGTGCAGCTTTTTAACACGCTCTGTACCGCTCCCAAGACCGACGGGGAGGACAAAGACAGAGGCGCCGTTTCATCAGAAAAATCAGAAAAAAGCGAGGACTAGCCCATGGCATTTACGAAAATTGTACCAAAAGCCCGCAGTGGCATTACCGGCATGTCGGTAGAGGCCGACCTTATCGCAGAGGCAGCCGCGGACGAAAACGACAGCTCAAATCCTACCTGCTGGATAAACCCGCCGGAGCGCGTGGCAGCCGTTACGGTCGCCGTACATAAGAAAAGCGGGTATGAAGGCGACATCGAATACAGCATAGAATGCACCTGCAACACGACAAGCGTTATCGGCGAGGATGGCTCCGGCGGTTATTGGGACTGTGTCGAAAGCGACACGGAAACATATACCGCCGATAAAGTTTTCATGCTGACAAACTGCGTGACAGGCATCCGCGTCACCTGTCTTTCCGGAAAGATTAACGTGGCATTCGTGGGGTAAACTATGGCAGATTACAAAAGGCTTTTGCTTCCGAAAAGCTGGAACGTGTCGGAAGAGGTGGACGCGGCAAACGACGCGCTTGCAGAGGCAATCACAAGCTTTAACGAGGCCGAGAGCGTCATAGAAGCGATTGCTGACCGTGCGGAAGCGAGCGCTACCAGCGCTGCCCAGTCTGCGGAAGATTTGCAGGACGCCGTAATGCAGGCGGACGAGGACGCAGCTGCCGCCCAGGAAAGCGCAACGGCTTCTGCAGCCAGCGCCACAGCTGCGCAGGCGTCTGCAGACAGCGCAAGTGCCAGCGCGACCGCGGCGAGCGAGAGTGCAACAACAGCTCAGACTGCGGCTGCCAGCGCAGTCGAAACGCTCGACAATGCCCGTTCCCTTGTGGCAGAGAGTATTGCGGAGATTGTCGCCGAGGCTCCGGAAGATTTCGACACACTTAAAGAAATCTCAGACTGGATAGATGAACACGAAGACAGCGCCGCCGCGATGAACACCGCGATTGCAGCCAAGCAGGACAAGGCGCTTTCGGAAAAAGTCGGCGAAGCGGAAACTGTCGAAAGCGCGCTCAAGCAGGAATATCTCATCCGGGAATGTGACCATAAATGCGCAGTTACGATGTACGACGCGTACGCAAACCTGCCGTCTGTCATCAATTTTACGACTGGCGCCGTCGTCGCTGTAGGCGAAAAGGCGTACTGCATAACAGAACAGAAATGGTACAAGGTTACCGCCGTTGACACAGAGACGCTTGCTATAACCTGGGAAGAGTTCGACGCAAAGATTAGCGCGACGATTCCGCAGGCGACCGGATCGGTGTTCGGGCTGGTAAAACTTACTGACAGCAAGAACAACAAAAGCGGCGCCGATGACGGGATTGCCGCCACACCGCAGATGGTACGCAACTATGCGCCACCCATGAGCCACGCAAGCACCGGCACTACGTTCGGTATAGGCACGACCGCACGCTACGGACACGTAAAGCTGAACAACAACGGCGCCACAACGTATCAGGATAAAATCGACGCCGGAGAGATGGAAGCGTCGGAGATAGACGGCGTTGTGCCGTCAATCCTTGCGCTCGAGCAGGCCAGAAAAGCGCTTAGCTCAAAGATAGACACGGCAGCCGCGCCGAGGAGCCATGCAAGCGCAACAAAAGATTTTGGCATTGCCGACACCGGCCATTTCGGGCATGTACGCTTTACCGACAACCCTGACAGCACCGGTTACCCGGTGGACTCTGAGGGAAATCCTGTTTCAGGCACTGCTGACAGCGATTTTGCAGGCTACAGCATTGCAGGCCTTGCGCCGAGCATGACCGCCATGCAGACGCTCAGCAATCGCATAGAAAACGTGGCTGCACAGCAACAAAGCGGCAACAGCAACACATACAACGCCGCCCTTGGCTGGGCGTTCAGTGCCATGAGTGCCGGAACCGAAGTCGTCAGCGACAGCTCTTCTGGATATACGATAAAAAACTCGCAGCATATTCTGTTGAGAGTGTCCGTTGTCTCCGGAAGCGGAACGTATACAATAAGTAATCCACGCGCCACAAACGGCGGGGCTGCGTGTAACTGTGCACGCCTTGTGCTCGTGTTTTCCGGCAGCAGTGAGTATGATTCTGATAAAACCGCCGCCTATATTGTCGCGGCAGGAAGCTCAATTTCTGTTCATCTGCAGATTGATGCAATAAGCGATATTGTGATTATTTAAAGCAGCGGGCGCCTTGCAGATTGCGCAGGGCGCTTTTTTTATGCCCGAATGACTGTATAAGCATGACAGAAAGCGAAGCAAGCAAGATTTACGACAAAATCATACAAATATCCGGCGATGTGGGGCAGATTAAGGCCGACATGGACACCGTCAAGGCAAACGTGGACGACATCAAGGCCGATATGCGGGAAAACTACGTATCAAGCGAAGAAGCCGACCGAAGAGCCGACGAAAAGCTTGAGAAATACTATCAGCAGGCAAAAGACCGGCAGGACAGCATCAGCGACAGCCTTATAAAAATCATTGCCGAAGACCAGCAGCGCATAAAGGTGCTTGAGGACTGGAAGAAAGACACGGCGCACCACGGTGAGCGCATACGTGCGCTTGAAGATTGGCGCAATGAATGTACCGGAAAGGTAAGCAAATCAATCATGTACTGGCTTACCAAAGCGCGCGATTACGTCATTTGGGCGGCAATCCTTGCGCTTGTCGGCGTGCTCTTCAAATACTCAAGCGCGCTTGCCGAGGTACTGCACAGCCTTGCCACACAGCCGCCGTTACCGAGATAAGCATTTTTAAACACATAGGAGTGTATAAAAATATGGACGTTATCACAATCATTAAATGCACATTCCTGCTTGTCGGGCTTGTGCAGCTGGTCAAAAATTTGGGCTTTGCGCCTAAAAAGGGCGCCCGCTTCTGGACGCTTGCGACAATCATCCTGGGCGCTCTTATCGGCGCGGCAGTGCTGTACCTTCCGCTGGTGCTTGTCGACATCGGGCTTTTTATCGCCGCCGCGTCGCTTTTCTATGACACGATTTACAAGGCGCTTGAAAAATGGGTTGCAAGCTTTAAGCTGCCGGAGGCTGGCGGGCATGTATGAGAAAATCAAAAAGATTTTTATTGCCGTTGCGGGCGCTTTTTCTTGCATTGGTGCTTTCTGCCTTCTCTTTCTCTTTCGCCAGCGGCGAGACAGTCTTTCGGATAACGGAAGCACAGCTGGAAACGCTGACGCAATCAATGCAGACCATGAAAGAATCAGTCGAGACGCTCAATCAGTCAGTGAGTGCGCAGCAGACGCTGTTAAGCGAGCAGAATCAGCTTATAGCGACTTTACAGACACAGTCAGCGCAATCAGAGAAACAGGCGCAGAAGTGGAAGAAAGCGGCGACGATTGAGGCGTGCATTTTAACCGGCTTTGCCGCCGGATTTGCGTCTTACGTCATGCTCAAATAAGAGGATTTAACACATGGAGATTTACAAGCGGTTTTTGACACCGAACGAATACAGCCGCCCGCAGAAGCCTTTAAAGGCCGTCAAGGCGATTGTGATGCACTGGACTGCCGCACCTGCACAGAACGCAGAGCAGGTCTGGCGCTTTTTTGAAAACAAAAAGGCGGGCACCGGAAGCTACGGAAGCGCTCATTTTATCATCGGGCAGAAGGGCGCCATCTGGCAGTGTTTGCCGGATACAGAGATGGCATACCACTGCGGAACGAGCGACAACGACCCGAAAAGCGGGCGCATTTACACCGACGAGGCGCGCGAGCGGTTCGGCATTTATGCGGCAAACCCGATGCTCTACAGCCCGAACATGTGCACCATCGGTATTGAGCTGTGCCCGACCGACGACGAAGGCACCTTTGACAGCCGCACCACAGCGGCGGCCGCAGAGCTTTGCGCATACCTGTGCAGAAAGCACGCTCTTACCGAAAACGACATCACCACGCACCACGACGTTGTCGGTTGGAAAGACTGCCCGAGATTGTGGACGAAAAAGCCGGAAATGCTTGCCGCCTTCCGCGCCGAGGTTGGGCGCCTTTTACAGGAGACGAGCGTATGAACGAATTGCAGGCCGTGCAGAGCCACGCGCTCACTACAGCTGCCGCTGATTATTCAGCGCTTGCGGTGCAGTATCTTAAAGGCATGGGCTACAATCTTCCGGAAAAGCACCTGACGCAGTTTGTGGAAATTTGCCGCGCCTTCAACCTTAATCCGTTCAAGCGCGAGATTTACGGCGTGCCGTACGGGAACAATTTTAACATCATCGTCGGTTATGAGGTGTATTTAAAACGTGCCGAGCGGAGCGGAAAGCTGGACGGCTGGAGCGTGGATTTTTCCGGCGAGGGCGCAAGCCTTAAAGCGACAATCACCATACACCGCAAGGACTGGTCCGAACCCTTTACGCATGAAGTGTATTTTTCTGAATACAATGCGGGAACTGCCATCTGGAAAAGCAAGCCGAAGACCATGTTGCGCAAAGTCGCAATCGCGCAGGGGTTCCGGCTGTGCTTTCCTGACGAGCTTGCCGGAATTCCGTACACCAGCGACGAGATACCAGGCGCAGAGGAGATGCAGGGCGCCCAGAGCGCACAAATGCCCGTAAACGCACCGCAGGCAGTAAACAAAGTAACCGCCCAGCCGATAGACTTTGACACGTTCTAGCGCCCGCCCTGTGCGTGTGCGCGTCTTTTACACTGTCTCGGCAATACCAAAGTCGGGAAGCGCGGCAACCGCTTCCCGACTTTTTCTGTCGGTGACTTTCGCATACTTTGCCGTGGTCGCAATCTTTGTATGTCCCAAAAGGCGTTGAACAGTGTAGAGGTCTGCGCCGTATTCCAAAAGGAGCGTCGCGTCGGTGTGGCGGCCGATATGCCAGGTAACATGCTTTGTAATTCCCGCCGCCTCTGCCCATGCCGTTATATAGCGGTTTGTGCTGGTGCGCGTCTTTGCCAGGATAGGAAACACAAAATCATCTGGGGCGCCCGCGTCTCCCATTAAAGGGAGCGCTTCGTCTTTTAACGGCACATATACTGCGCGCCGTGTTTTTTTCTGTACTTTCGCAAGCTGTTTTGTTTCTAAATCAACATGCCGCCACTGCAAAAGCTGAATATCGGAAATGCGCAGGCCGGTGCAGATTGCAAAGAGAAAACCGCGCCGTATCTCGTCCTGGAGCGATTCATCAGTGTATGGCATTTTGTAGGGAGTTGAAGCAAGCCTCTGCACCTCGCGGGCGGTAAGGTAAGGGCGCTCACTTTCCGGCACGCGAATGTGCTTAATGCCGGATGCCGGATCATTATGCAGCGCGCCGTCACGCACCGCTTTTTTAAGGCACTGGCGCACAATGCAGCAGTATTTTTCCGCCGTCGCAGGCTTTAGTCCGCTGTCTTTTTCCATGCGTTTCTGGAAGTTTTCAAACCAGAGCGGAGTAATGGAGCTTATGCGCACCTCGCGCCCGCCGAACTTTTCAATGTAGGGGAGCGCCTTGTAGAACTGGCTTTCGTGTCCTTTTTCGTCACCGCATTTTGAGACGTAGGCATACAGCGTCATTTTGCTTTCGGCGGTGTTTATGCCGTTCATGCGCTCGACAAGCTGTATCTCTTTTTTGCTTCTGAGTATTTCCGCCAGGCGCATGACTTCCGCGTCCTGCTGCTTGATTCCGGTCAGATGAAGCCCGGTAGACACCTGATGCCGTACGCCGTCAGACGTTACGACAAGCTGAATAATGCTGTTTTGAATTCTGATTTTCACACCCATATTCACACCTTGCGCAGTTCAGAAATCCGCATATACTCCGCATTGCATTCGCAATCTTGCCCAGTTCCAGTTAGAACTGAACATAACGGATTATAACAGATTTTCCAAACCACTATACAAAATCGAAAGACACTTTCGGGTGTAGTATATGGCTAAA
>JAILRG010000101.1 GCA_024698325.1 Treponema sp. | reverse complement strand
AGAAACGCGGGGCTTTCCGTTGGAGATTTTTGTTTGGCTGAGTTTTCCGATTCGTTCAGCCAAAATGTCCATGTTTTTGAGCACCTGCGGATTTTTTATGGCGTCTTCGTCCTTATATTCAATCAGAACTTCGTAGTCGTACTGGCTTCCAAGCTGGCTTCTTGTAATTTCAAGAAGGCGTTTGATGTAAGGAGTTCGCTCTCCCATCATGTCCGAATAATTCATGTTCACTTCGATTTTGAAAATGCCCGGAATCACGGCTACCATGACCAGGGCAGTTACGGCCACTGTAATCCATTTTTTGTTGAGGATTGATTTTCCCATTGATTCAACACGAAGGTCTGCTTTTGTAGCCCCGTCTGTGTCTGTAAAGGCCGGGGCAACCGGCCGGTCTTTTCCAAAACTGTAGAGAACTGGCAGCAGGATTATGATATAGGCAAAAACGGTAAATACGCAGGCTGCGGTAATTCCTCCAACCCATCTCATCGGACGGATTCCTGCTGCAAGGAAAGAAAGCATTCCTGCCATGGTTGTAATTACTGTAAAGAAAAGTGCCCAGCCTGAGTCGCGCACGCTCAATATTACAGAAGCCTTCCGGGCACCGCACCGCCTGAAGTGCATTTTAAAACTGTTTATGTAGTGAACTGAATAGCCGACTGCAAGCGCCATGGAAAGAAGGACGGTAATCATAAGCATTGAATTGTTGCCTTTAATTCCAAGCCAGCCGGAAATGCCCAGGGTTGTTGTGAGCGCGCCAACTGTTGAAACTGCAGGCACAACGATTCCGCGCAGCGAGCGGATAAACACGGTAAGGCAGACTATCATTACCAGAAAGCCCAGCAGAACGCGGGTAACCAGCTGATTCATTGTTACCGCCTCTTCTTCGTATTCTGTGTAGCTCATGCCTGCAGGACGGATTTCCCATTTATCAGATTTGTATTTCGGGTCGCTAAAAATCTTCATGGCAGGCGGCGCAATTTTTTCCATGGCCTGGGTAAGGTTTTCTGAATATTGCTCAAGATTTACGATGAGCCAGGTTTCTGTTGCGTCGGCACTTACAAGCGTGTTTACAAGCGACTGGCGGCTTAGGATAAAGGCTTTCTTCCTCTCCAGTTCTGCTGCATCCTCAGGCACCCCGTCTTCAAAAGGACTTGAAACTTCAAAGCCTTCTTCAGTTCCCACCGGAAGGGAAAGTTCCATAAGAGACGTGATGCTTTGTGCATAGGGAACATTCTGTAAAAGCTCATCCCCAAGCTCATCAATCATGGTGAGTACTTCAGGATCAAAAACGTCATCCGCCTTTATGTGGGCTAAGAGACTGTCAGTTGAACCGAAAATGTCTTCAAAATGGTCCTGATTTTTCTTTGTAGTTTCCCAGTCGTCAAACCAGTCTTCTTCGCCGTTGTCCAGAGTAAGTCGGTTTAAGCCCAGACTTCCGGTGATCGAAACGACTATAAGGCAGATAAGAAAAGCCCAGCGGTGCTTTACTTCAAAACGGCCGAACTTTTCAAACCAGCTGTTAATTTTAGTGACTTTCATGCTTTCCTCCTCTTGTTTTAGCCTGTGGCGGCGCCTCCCTAAAACTCAAAAACGGCCCAGCGGTCGTTCATTTTTGGAAGGAGTTTTGCAAAAAGCCAGCCGCGAAAAGAGTGTTTTTTCATTTCCTCGTTAAAGCTGTGCTCTTCTACAAAACTGATTCCTTCGCAAAGGTCTGCTATCTCACGGCCGCTCCAGGTCCCGCTTTTAAAAACTGCGCTGGTGTTTTTTACTGTGTCGTGGTATTTCTGATTTTTGACCATGAGGGGATTGTTCTGCTCTGCAATCAATGTTCCGCCCGGGAAATTCGTTTTGAGCACGGAAAGCAGTTTTTTGATTTCGTCAAAAGTAAGATACATAAAAAGCCCTTCTGCAAGGAAAAGCACTTTTGAGTTTGTCTTTTTAATTTCGGAGCCGACTCGTTCGCACCAGGAGTTTTCAAGTACGCTTCCCGAAAGCAGCTCCTCGCGCTCCCGCTCTGGAAAAACTTTCTTTCGGATTTCGATTGAATCCGGCAAGTCCAGGTCGAACCAGAAAATTGAGCCGTTATCCACGCGGGAAAAACGGTTGTCAAAACCTGCACCCATGTTTACGATGACGGCCGAGGGGTTTTTTGCAATAAAATCCTTTACCATGCGGTCAAGCATTACCGTTCTTGCAATAACGCCTTCGTGCGACATGAACTTGTCAAAGGGCGTTGTGTCGATTCCGAGCGTCTGTATCATTTCGACGGCAACTTCGTCCCGGACGCGGGGATTTTTATGCAGCGTTTCATTAGCTTTAATCGCAACTGGTATCAGTGCCGTTGTTTCTACATCACCTAACGTTATATTCATATTTACGTAGTCCTTTTTTTTAGAATGGCATGTTTTCGAGTAAAACATAACACTGTTATATACTACCAAATAAAAATGGCCGTCTTCGAAATGAACCCATTTCATCGGACAGCCATTTTTGATTATTTCGTTACTTCAGTTTTTTGTAGCCGTAAACAGCCGTATCGCCGAGTTCTTCCTCAATGCGGATGAGCTGGTTGTATTTTGCCATGCGGTCGGTGCGGCTCATAGAGCCAGTCTTAATCTGGCCTGAGTTTGTTGCGACTGCGATGTCGGCGATTGTCGTGTCCTCAGTTTCGCCTGAGCGGTGGCTTGTAACCGTCGTGTAGCCGTGGCGGTGAGCCATTTCGATTGCTTCAAGCGTTTCTGTGAGTGAGCCAATCTGGTTTACTTTGATGAGGATTGCGTTTCCGGCTCCCATCTTGATGCCTTTTTCGAGGAACTTTACATTGGTAACGAAAAGGTCGTCGCCGACGAGCTGGCATCTTCCGCCGATACGCTCTGTGAGCTTTTTCCAGCCTTCCCAGTCGTTTTCATCAAGACCATCTTCGATTGAGTCAATCGGATATTTTGTAATCAGCTCTTCAAGATAAGCAATCTGCTCGTCGTCAGACAGGCACTTTCCGTTGGGATCTTTTGGGGTTCCGTTTGAAAGTTCCTTGTAGTTATAGAAGAATTTTCCGTCTTTTTCCACAGAGAACTCAGAAGCGGCGCAGTCCATGGCGATTTTTACGTCTTCGCCAGGTTTGTAGCCTGCGTCTTTGATTGCCTGAACGATTGAATCCAGTGCGTCATTGATTCCGTCGAATTTTGGAGCGAAGCCACCTTCATCGCCTACAGCAGTTGAAAGTCCGCGGCCTTTGAGCAATTTTGCAAGAGCGTGGAAAACTTCTGCACCCATTCTGATTGCTTCGCGTTCTGATTTTGCGCCGACCGGACGAATCATGAATTCCTGGAAAGCAATTGGTGCGTCAGAGTGTGCGCCACCGTTGATGATGTTCATCATCGGAACCGGCAGAACGTGTGCGTTTGCGCCGCCGATGTAACGGTAGAGCGGAATGTTCAGAGCTTTTGCCGCCGCCTGAGCCGCAGCGAGCGAAACGCCAAGAATAGCGTTTGCACCCAGCTTTGATTTTGTCGGTGTGCCGTCAAGGGCAAGCATCTTCATATCGATTGCACGCTGCTCAAAAATGTTCTCCCCTTTGAGGGCAGGAGCGATGATTTTGTTTACGTTTTCAACGGCTTTGAGAACGCCCTTTCCACCGTAGCGTTTTTTGTCGCCGTCACGAAGTTCAAGGGCTTCGTTTTCGCCTGTACTTGCTCCGGAAGGAACAGCGGCACGGCCGAGCACGCCGTTTTCAAGAATCACGTCTACTTCAACAGTAGGATTTCCGCGGGAGTCGATAATTTCGCGGCCAATTACATTGCTGATTGCAATTTTATTCAACATTTTGAAAACCTCCAAATAAAATATGCAAGTTTGTTGAAGCATTGTCGGAAACTCTGAAGCAGAGCTTCCCAACACACTGCAGAAGTGGAACTGGTGTCCTCAGCAAACGTGCAAAATACCCAATATGGCTGGTAGTGAGCGGTTAGCACCTACTAACAGCAATTAGAATATACTTCCCGTTTCATTCTGTCAAGCGACTGCTACCTCTTGCGTAATTACGAAGTTTTTGAATCTTCTACTTTTTTAACTTGCGTTCATCTCTTATACTCATCGTATGGCAGAAACAACTTTGCAGAAAATCAACGAGATTGCTACCGGCGAATTTTTGAAAAAAGGATTCCGCGGTGCTTCGCTTCGGGAAATCGTCAAAAAAGCAGGAGTCACGACGGGGGCATTTTACGGATACTACAAAAGCAAGGAAGAACTTTTTTCGGCACTGGTAAAACCTCATGCAGATTATGTCTCGAATCTTTTTGGAAGCCTTATCGAACAATTTAAAAAACTTCCGAAATCTGAATGGGCAGCCAATATGGGCAGGTTTTCTAAACAAGGAGTCGTGCAGATTTACAAATATGCCTACAATCAGAAAAATGCGTTTCGGCTTATTTTGAATGCGAGCGAAGGAACGGATTTCGAAAATTTTGTTCACGATATAGTCGAAAAAGAAATTGAAATCACGCATATTTTTTACGAGGAGATTGAATCCCAGGGGTACACACCGTATGCGTTTGACTCTACGCTGGAACACCTGATTATTTCAGGCGAGTTTGCCGCTCTTTTTGAGCTTATCGTCCATGATATTCCGTTTGAGGACGGGGTACGGTGTGCCCGAAAAATCCATGATTTTTATGAAGCCGGCTGGCAGAGTGTGCTGAAGATTAATTGATTACAGCTTGAATGTATCGTGTTGTTAAAAGATGCGCCGCATGTTAGAATAGGCTCATGAAAAAAATCATTTTTCTTTCTGCCGTTATAGTTGGATTTTTTGGAGCTGCTTCCTGCTCTCACGAAAGCTCTAAGAATGTGCTTCGCATGAACGTATCTTCTGAGCCTGATTCCTTTTTCCCGTGGGAGTCGGCTGCTGCTGATACTGCTGCCATTTATTACAATATTTTTGACGGACTGCTTTCTTTCGACGAAAAAGGCCAGCTGCATCCAGCGCTTGCCGAATCATATACAATTTCGGAAGACAAACTTACCTATACGTTCCGGCTTAGAAAGAACGTAAAGTTCCACAATGGTGCAGACTTCACCAGTGCAGACTGTCTGTACACATACGAAAACCTTGCCGGCCTTAACGGAAATTCAGTCAAATCAGATACCTTCGGCCGGAATGTCGAAAGCCTCGAGGCTCCGGATGCATACACGTTTACGGTCAGGACAAAAACCCCGATGGGCGGTTTTCTTGCGCTAAACATTCACCCGATTCTGCCGGTCGGCTATCATGACCATGCGCTGCATCCTGTTGGAACCGGCGCATACCGCTTTGTTGAGTATAAGCTGCACCAGCAGGTTGTGCTTGAACGTAACGATGACTACTGGAACCGGGCACATATGCCTAAGATTCCGCGCATTGAGATTTACGTAATGTCGGATGAAAACGCCATTCTTTCGGCGCTGCAGGCAAATCAGCTTGATATCGGACAGATGCTGTCGCCGGATAACGCAAAAGCGCTGGAAGGAAAATTCCAGCTTCTGTCAGTACCGCAGAACATGGTGCAGATTCTTGGCTTTAACAACTCGGTAAAGCCGCTTGATAACGAGCTTGTCCGCAAGGCACTTACGCTGGCAGTTGATAAAAAAGAAATAATTGCCAGTGCGCTCGGCGGATTTGGAACTCCGCTGTACAGTAATTTTTCTCCGGTGTTAGGCGCGTACTACAATGACGAGCTTTCCGATGTGCTTCCGTACAATGTTGAGCGGGCAAAAGAGCTGCTTGCACAAGCCGGCTATGCTGACGGTTTTACCCTTGAGATTACCGTTCCGGGTAACTACAAGACGCATGTAGACACCGCACAGGTTATTGCAAAACAGCTTGAAAAAATCGGCGTGAA
>JAILRG010000063.1 GCA_024698325.1 Treponema sp. | reverse complement strand
AAGATTCCGTCAGCGCTTACAGTAATCGGAGTTGCAGGTTTTACTGCTACCGGGCTTTTGAGCTGGCGCTCTAATGTCGGGCTGAACTTTGCAAGGAAGAAGTTTGAGCCTTCCTGCATGACGCAGAAGTAGCTTCCGCCGTTTTCTACAAGGGATGAAAGCTCTGCAATGCGGTCGGTGCTTTCTGCCGTGATTTCCATCTTGTCTTTATCGAGAAGGACAAGCTTAACGGCGCCGTTACCGGCATTTTCACCGGCAATTGCAATGTAGGCGTCTCCGGTATCGAAGAATGCGCGGCCGCGAAGGGCAACCGGGCTTTCCTTGATGATTTCGCCGGACTGTGCATTCATTCTGACTAAAGCCGCTGTCTGACCCTGCTCATCAAGTGCCTTTAAGCCGATAAGGGAAGGGGCATTTTCGTTGCGTTCGTTCTTTTCGATGACAGACTGCTGATCCTGTGCGATGGCAGCACGCTCTTCCTGGGCTTCGCTGCGCTTCTGGTCAGCTTTTTCCTGCGCGCTGTCAGCTTTTGCCTGTGCGCTTTCGGCCTTTTCTGTCTGCTCATCGGCTGTTTTTGCAGCCTGCTCGGCGTCCTTTTTAGCCTCTTCTGCTTCTTTTGCTGACTGGTCAGCGTCTTTCTGTGCGCTCTGGGCATCTTTTTCAGCCTTTTGAGCGTCTTTCTGTGCGCTTTCAGCATCGGCCTTTGCCTGTGCGTCTTTCGGGTTAGATGCGGCGTTTTTCTTTGCTTCTTCAGCATCGGCTTTTGCTTTGTCAGCTTCTGCTTTAGCAGCGTCGGCCTTTGCTTTGTCGCTTGCAGCTTTTGCGGCGGCGGCGTCAGCCTCAGCCTTTGCCTTAGCGGCGTCGGCCTTTGCCTCGTCAGCCTTTGCCTTTTCTGCATCAGCGGCTTTCTGTGCTTCTTCAGCCTTACCGCCCTGTTCGTCGGCTTCGCGCTCTTTTATGTCTACCATTGCCTTGCGGCTGTCGATCCCCATGTCTTCTTCTTCCTGCAGGGATTTTACAACCTCACGGTCGCTGATAGTTGAGGTTTCAACAGTGCTTAATCCGCCGGCGCCAGAAAGGTCAGAAAGCGGGATGACAATCTGTGTTTTTCCTGCCCATTCTTTGTAGGTCAGTGCAATACCGGCTTTGTCGGCAGTAAGGTTTTTGGTAACCGCCTCCTTGTATTTTGCACGGTAGGCATCAAGATTTCCTCTGTAGACGGCGTTGTATACAGTAACGAAGGTTGCGATAGTATCTGCATCTTCGCGGGAATAGTCGTAGGCGGCTTCAAGATATGCTCCGATGATTCTGCGTACGTTGTTGATGTGGTCAACGCCGGCGCCAGGGCCGATGATGAAGACATCTGCGTCGAGCTTACCGGTCTCTTCCGGATCAACAGCATGAATCACATAGTAACGGGCCGGCTCTCCGCTTACGGCAGCCTTTTCGGGCGCACGGTGAATCGGCGGGGCAAGGCGGGTACCAATCGCACGGATTTCTTCAATCGTGTTGATTACGTCGTAGGGACCTGCATAGTTTTCGAAGACTACCGTGTCCATATCCGCGCTCTGAAGTTCGCTTTTGTTTACTTCAAGGGAAAATGCAGCAGCTGTGGTGGTGAATGCAAGAACAGCTGCAAACACTTTTGCAAATTTCATGTAATTCCTCCATTTTTTTATCGGAACGATGCCTACATTATAGCACAGTTACAAGCCTAAATCCAGAATATTTTTAACTGTCTTCCGGGCGTAGTCTCTGGTTGTGCTGTCAAATTGCGGGAAAAGAAGAAAGCTCAGCATGTTCTTTCCTTTTTTAAGGAGCGTCGGCTTTCCCATGTAGCGGCAGATTTCGTATGTCGCATCGCAGATGGCCTTTAAGAGCACGGTATCCCGGGGACTTGCCTTGTGGAGCGCTTCTTCGATGGCTGTAAGCATAAACCCCTCATCGTCCCATGCCAGCTCCCCGCAGGCATGGACAATCTGCGTGATGACCTCGCTCCTGTTTTCCGTCATCAGTAAATCTGCCAGCAGGGGAGCGAAATCTGCAGTTCCGGCCTTTGCGCTGGCAGCGAGAATCTGCTCTCCGTATACCGGGTTTTCGATAAAATACGAGGAGCCGTCAGAAGAACGCTGTTTACCGGTGTGCAAATCAAACACCCAATTCCGTAATTCCAGCTGCAGACTGCTTATCCACGCTTTTTCCTGCTCGCTGTAGTCGCCCCGCGCAAAGGAACTCTGCATAAAACTCATGTCCTGCTCAGAAATGCGCTCAAAGCCCATGCTGCCGATAGTGCCGCCTGCAGTCTTGCGTTCTGCATACGAGGCGTGTATGGCTTTGTGCAGGTGATTTTTCGTAGTGACAGCCTGCTGCATGACATAGGCCTGCATAAGCCAGTCTTTGCGGTAGACTATCAGCGTGTCGTCAGCCGTGTAAAAAACACCGGCAAGGTTTTTGCCTGCGGGAAGGAGCGCTTCCCAGATGACAGTGCCGTCCTGAGAGAAAAGCAGCGCCCGGTTGTCGTCAGAAACGCAGATTCCTTTAGGATGTACGGAACAGTGAAGCAGTTTTGAAAGCGAGAAGGCGCCGAGCGAAATGGGTGGGGCGACGGTGCCGTCCTTTACGGAAATGACGGAGGCAGAAAGGTTTTTGCCGTTTTGAAAAAGAAATGCCGCAAGCTCGCCGCCGGAAAAAGCTTTTACTACAGTGGCGTCTGCTACGGAGACATTAGGAGACACCCACATGGATTCTGCAATTCCGTCATGCACGGCGCATAACCCCGCGCCGCCGCCTTTTAGCGAAAGCAAGGCTCCGTACGGGGTCTCGCAGGCTGCCGTTACATAGGCGGTAAACGTGGTGACGTCGCACTCTTTTCCGAACGGAGAATACAGCTGTGCGCGGCTCCGGCTGTTTTCTGTTGCCTGAAGAAAGACGAACAGGTAGCCGTCGTCAAAAAGGAGCAGGGGAATATCAGCGCGCTGTTTTTCGGTGCGTAAAAGCCATTTTCGTACGCCGTGAAGGTTGTAGCAGGCAACGTGCTCTGTGCCGCGCACAAAAATACGGCCGTCTTTTGCCATGCGGGGGTTGTCGATTATTTCAAAGCCCGTCTTTACAGACCAGAGGGTAATGCCGCTGGGGTTTACAAGATTAAGCGTGTCCCGGTTTGTCACAACGAGCAGAAAATCGCTTTCGCAGGTAAGGTATCCGGATGGATTTCCTTTGACGCCGCGCTGCCAGAGCATAAGTCCGCTTTTTCCTACTGCATGTATCATCCTTCCGTCTGTCAGCATCGCAAAGCCGTAGTCTGTGACGACAGGTTTTGCAGTAACAGCGCCTCCCGCAACCAGCTTCCAGGAAGGAACCTGGCTCTTTGTGTCTACCGTTCGCAGCGTGGTGACTGCAAACAGTGCGCCGTGTGTAAGCAGAAAGACAATGACAAAAGCAGAAAACAGTTTTTTATGCATGATACTCCAGACAGGCAAGGCTTTCTATGTGAGCCGTTTGCGGATAAAAATCAAGGAGATACAGGGTGGTAAGCGTGTATCCGGCTTTTACAAGACGCGCTATATCCCGCGCCTGTGTTACCGGGTCGCAGGAAACGCTTCGAATGACGGGAACATGCACCCGGCACAGCCAGTCGCATACGGCTTTTTCCATACCGCTCCGCGGCGGATCTATGACGACAGCGTCAAAAGCTCCCGAACGGGCAGCGGCTTCCTCTGCATTGTCAGTAACGAACCGCTCTCCGGAAACCCCGTAGCTTTCGTGGTTCTTTCCTGCCATGTTTATTTCGGCATATACAAGCGCATCACGGTTATGCTCGACAAGCGTCACTTTTTCAAAACGGTCGGCAAGGAAGACTGAGAACGTTCCGACGCCGCTGTACATGTCGAGCACATGCTTTCCGTGCAGCCCGTCCGTAACGGCCGCGACCGCCTTTTCCAGTACGCCGAGGTTTGACTGGAAAAAGCCGCGTACGTCAAAGCGGATTGTCTTACCTGAGAGGGTGACTTCCACGCTGTTTTCGGGACTTAGGGCTGTTCCTGAAAAGCGCTTTTTCACCTTATTCTTGACCGGCCGCTTACCACCGCCCTGTATGTACGGCGTCTTTTTTTCCGGCTCTTCCGCTGCAAGCACGACATGCTCTGCTGTGCCGGAGAAAGAACTTACGCGGCTGTCAGCAAAAATCTGCACTCTGCCGCGCGGACGTTTTTCCTGCGGCACTGAAGAAAGATAGGCGTTTAACTCCGGAGTTGCGACCGGACAGGCGGTAAAATCTACTGCATCGTTTGTCGCTTTTGCAAAAAGAGAGCCGTCATGCAGCTGCATGCGGGAGCGGTAGCCGGTGCTGTCTCCAGCAAGGACTGTAACTGGAGGAACCTGTATTCCCTCGCGGCTAAAGCAGTCGGTAAGCAGCGTGCGGCGCAGTTCCTGCTGAAAGTCATCATCAATGTGCTGCATGGAACAGCCGCCGCACGTTCCGTACAGCGGGCAGCGTGGCGCAACGCGGTGAGGAGAGGGGGTGCGCACTTCTTCGATTTCGGCACGGTCGTAATCTCGTGCCGATTTTGTAATGCGCACGACAAGCTCCTCGCCTGGAATTGCCTTGGGGATAAATACGTTTTTCCCGTTTCTGCGGGCAAGGCAGTCGCCGCCTGCTACCAGTTTTTCTGCTGTAAGAACTGCCGTTTCCATGTTATATCTTGCTGAATATGAAGTTACAGAATGTTTTGATTCTGTTGATGAATGACGTTTCTACGCGGTCTTCTAAAAAGAAGACTTTGTAGGTATTAACGCCGCCGATTGCATACAATACCCAGTTGTCGCCGTCCCGGAAAACGGAAATGGCACTTTTCATGTTTTCGGGCTTTATTACGTCAAACTTGTCGTGATAGCGAAGCTTGTTCTGGTTTGTCATGTCGTAATACAGGGAATCCTTTCCTTCCTCAAGATGAATGGTGGCATGGATGATTCCGAACGGAGACATTTCCAGATCTGCAAGCACAGTCGTCTCATTTCCGCTTGTTTCCTGCTTTGTGATGGTAGCACTGTCGTACAGCTCATACCATTTCTGCACGCGCACCGACCAGTAGGGAATCCCGGTATAGTCGGAAATATTCAGAAGGGATGATTTGATGACAGAAAGCAGGTCTTCGTTTCCCTTGTACGGGCGCACCTGGATGATTTCCGCAGTGTAATTAGGATTCAAATCCTTCATTGTCTTTATGATTTTGCGTGTTGCGTCCGTTTCGTTCACGCAGATATGCTTCATTTTGTCGATATTGCGGATTACAACTTCGCCTTTTTCAAGTCGGCTACGCTCATCAGAAGAAAGCTTACGGTTAAAAGGATCCGAAAAAGCACTGAATGCACACAAAAGCAGCGCTGCACAAATAAGGATTTTTTTCATGCCTTTACTATACTGATTTACTTATGCCTTTTCTAGTGCTATAATCGGCTCATTATGATTGCACCGCACATAAAGGAACTGATAACCAGTAAAGGCGCATCAGTCATCAGAAAAATGTTTGAAGAAGGCGTCGCGCTTAAAAAGCTGCACGGCGAAGAAAATGTATTTGATTT
Organism: Treponema sp.; assembly: GCA_024698325.1. Taxonomy (GTDB): domain Bacteria; phylum Spirochaetota; class Spirochaetia; order Treponematales; family Treponemataceae; genus Treponema_D. Next base: position 6,793 of record JAILRG010000063.1, on the reverse strand, counting down.
CAGCCTGGGAAATCCTGACTTAGACCCGCCGGAAGAAGTCCTTTCAGCAATAAAAGACATCGCACAGGACACCTCGCACGGCGTACACGGCTACATGCCCAATGCCGGCTATCCCGAAGCCCGCGCCGCAATGGCAGAAAAAACGGCGCTTGAGCAGGGGCTCCCGAAAGGCTCTGTAAAAGCGGAGCACATTGTAATGACCGTAGGAGCTGCAAGCGCCTTAAACTGCGTTTTTAAGGCAATCCTTTCTCCAGGAGATGAGGTGATTGTGCCGGCTCCGTTCTTTGCAGAGTACCGCCACTATGTGCATAATTACGCAGGCATCCTTAAAGAGATACCTTCAAAGCCTGATTTTTCACTTGATGTTGAGGCGATAAAAGCAGCCCTTTCGCCAAAAACTGCTGCCGTCCTTATAAACACGCCCAATAACCCCACCGGAAAAGTCTACACCGAGTCTGACATTACCGCACTTACCGATGCATTAAAGGCACACGCAGCCGCATGCGGCAGAAAGCCGTACCTTATCTGCGACGAGCCGTACCGTGCTATCATCTATGACGGCGCCGTCGTTTCTCCGGTATTTCTGCACTACAACGAAAGCGTCATCGTAACGTCTTTTGCGAAAAACTTAAGCGTGCCCGGCGAGCGCATCGGCTACATCGCCGTAAATCCCGCTTGCGAAGACGCCGCTGAGTTCATTGCGGCCACTACCTTTGCGCTCCGCGTATTGGGATGCGTGAATGCGCCGGCTTTTTTCCAGAAAGTGATTGCCCGCACCTGGAACGCTCCCTGCGACTATTCCCGCTATCAGAAACGGCGCGACATGCTTATGGCAGTGCTTGATAAGGCAGGAATCCGATACGCGCGCCCGGAAGGTGCATTCTACCTGTTCTGCAAAGTCCCGGACTGCTTTGACAACGGAAGCGGAGACGACATGGCATTCTGTGATTACTTAAAGCAATACTTTATTTTAAGCGCGCCTGGCTCTGGCTTTGGCGGCAAAGGCTGGTTCCGCCTTGCATACTGCGTAAGCGAACAGACGATAGCCGGCTCAGAAAAAGCGTTCTGTGCCGCAATGAAAAGCCTTAACCGCTAAGGCGGCTGTATCGGAGGGATGAATATGAAAATCTTAATGGTAAGTGCTGAAGCTGTACCTTTTGCAAAGACCGGCGGACTTGCCGATGCGGTATCTGCTCTTGCAGGAAATTTGAGCAAGCTCGGTCACGAAGTAAAAATCGTGCTTCCGCGCTACTATAAAATAGACCGCTCAAAGCTTTCGCAGCTTGAAGGCCCCCTCGGTGTTCCGGTCGGATTAGGGCAGGAGTGGGCTGGCGTATACACCGCAAAGCTTCCTGGGTATAACAAGGTTGACGTATACTTTTTAGACCACGAGCTCTTGTTCGGCCGCGATGGCGTCTACGGTACCAAGGCAGAGCCTGACTTTTTCGATAACCCCTACCGTTTTTCATTCCTTGCCCACGGCGCCTTCCAGCTGTGCAACAAGCTGCACTGGATTCCCGATATTGTGCATGCCCACGACTGGAGCGCAGGCCTTGCGCCGGTTTTGCTAAAGCATGTATGCCGCTCTCAGGAAGCCTACCGTAATACTGCAAGCGTCTTTACGATTCACAACATGGGCTATCAGGGCGTGTACGGAAAAGATAAGTTTTCGGATCTCGGCATTGACTGGGGCCTGTACTATGGAGCCGGCTTTGAACGAAATGGCGCAATCAACTTTTTGCAGGCAGGCATTTCCTGTGCCGACATGGTGACAACCGTGTCTCCCACTTACGCAAAGGAAATCCAGACCGCAGAAGGCGGCTTTGGCCTTGACGGACTTTTGCGCGTTCGGAGCGACGTCGTCCGCGGTATTGTAAACGGCGTAGACGTAGACACCTGGAATCCGTCAAAAGACAAGCTGCTTCCTGCAACTTACAGCGTAAAAGATATGAGTGGAAAGGCAAAATGCAAGGAAGCTCTGCAGAAAGAATTCGGCTTACCCGTGCGCCCTGACGTTCCTGTCGTTGGACTAGTCTCGCGCCTTGTCTCCCAGAAAGGCGTTGCAGAAATTTTTGCGCCATCTTACGGAAGCCTGTACCGCATGTGTACCACGATGGACATGCAGTTTGTGATGATTGGTACCGGAGAGAAGTGGTGCGAAGACGAAATCAATGCACTGCAGCAGAAGCTCCCGAACTTCCGCGCCCTTATCGGTTACAGCGAGCAGAAAAGTCACTTAATCGAGGCTGGAAGTGACTTCTTCCTGATGCCGAGCCAGTACGAGCCGTGCGGCCTGAACCAGATGTACAGCCTGCTCTACGGCACGCTTCCGATAGTGCGCCGCACCGGAGGACTTGCCGACACCGTGCAGAACTACAACGAGCTTACAGGCGAAGGCACCGGCTTTATGTTTGACCAGCTTACTCCGCAGGCCGTGTTCGACACCGTCGGCTGGGCAATCTATGCGTACTACAATAAAAAAGCGCACATCAAGGCAATGCAAAAACGCGGCATGCAGCAGGACTTTACCTGGGAAAACAGTTGCCGCCAGTACGAAGAGGTCTACAAAGAAGCCCTTGCCCGCGGCTGCGGAAAATAGCTGATTTCAGGCCGTAACTAATACATAAAAAGACAGCCTTCCATTTCTGGAAGGCTGTCTTTTTATATGGGGACGAAGTAAAATTACTTCTGGTACTCATCCATCAGTTTTTTGAGGTATTCACGGTCAGAGGCTGCTTTCTTCATTTCTTCGGTTTTTCCGGCATCGATAAGGTTTGCGAATAGGCGCATGATTTTATTAGTCGCTACATTTTCTCCATCTGCAAAAACTTCCTGCTGAGTCATGTTAAAACCTTCCCGCTTTATTTTCTGAACGAAATCGCACATCCCGACACCTCCTTCTTCTTTCTGAATCTGCACAATGAAATCTTCCATCTGCAAAAATATACTATCATTAGAAATAACTCTGAGCAAGTCAAGAATCTCATGCGTGTGCTCAAGTTTCTGACGATCCCAATTTTCAATCTTTCCGGTTCTTTTTGCCCGCAAGTATTCCAGAACGATTTTGAAATCCCCTTTGAAGCGGTTGATTTCTTCATCTGTAAGCCATGCAAGTTCAAAAACATTGATTTTGTAGTCGCTGATAAAACGGGAAAGCCGTTCATCATAGGACAATGTTTCTTTTAGTGAACGATGCTTTTTCCATTTGTGTTTTGTTCCAAAGTACAAAACAAGTGTAATAATAGGGTAGCGATCAGTCTGCTTTTTATCTGTCAATTGGCTTCGATAGGAAGCGCCATCGTAACCGATTACCCTGAGCGGCATGTCGGCTTCTGGTTCAGTCTGATTTTCAAAACCAAAGCAGCTCAGGCGAATTGTGTCATTCTGCCAGTACTTTGCAACATCCCGTTCCTGTGCATGAAGAGTTCTGCCGTCAACCTTGTAGTTTGAAAACGGCTGAGCATCATGCAAAGACGATTCTGTAATGATCAGTTTACCCTCAAACAGAAGTGCGTTTACGATGTCCGCAAATACATCATTATGAGATTCCAATGTCTTCTCAGAAATATCCTTCTCATTCATAAGTATAATTGTATAGTATAAAATAGGCATTGTAAAGTAAAAATGTAAGTATAGTATAATAATTAATCGAATATATTGAAGATTAGTGGTTAAAACTGATTATTTTTTTTATCAAATGGCAGACATTATATGAGTAATTCTTGCCCCGTTCCTTTGGTGGCCGAAAATGCGGCTTGCTAAATAAGCATTCACTAACTAAAATAGTCGGTACCGACACGTTAACAGGTTGTATAAAAAATGAACAGAAACGGATTGCAAAACGGTGACATCCTTTTTATGAGTGATGACTCTGACTTCTCAAAAGCGATAATCGAAACGACCAAAACATCTGGAAAAAATACTACGAATCACTGGGACTTTCGGTTCCGATGAACATGCCGGGAACGAATCCGGGGCAGCTGGCTCAGTCGGAAAAGCTGCAGTACATCGGAAATCTTGATTTCTAAAACACTGCCCCACAGCTCTGGCTAGCCAGAGCCGTGGGGCATGTTTCTTACGCTGCTACCGTGACAACATCGCTATAGGTGTAAACAGGCTCTTTTCGTTTTGTTGCGCCGTTTACATAGTTACTTTTTATGACAATCCTGTAGCTTGAGCCGTCGGTGGCCTCTGCTGGCAGGTAGAAGTCAATCTTCTTTGGCGTGTTCACTCTTACAAGACTTGTACAGTCAATCCATGCGCTTTCGTCATCAGAAGAAACTTCGCCCTTTTCGTCAACTGCTGCAAGGAATAAGCCGCTGTCATCGCTACCAAGTTTAAGCCGTTTTCCTTCAAGGATAACGTTTTTGCCCGCAGTAAGAGTAGTGGACTCTGCGCCCGTGAACCAGTTGAAGATTTTGGTGATTGCAGGCAGTGTGTCTGAAAGCATGATTTTTCCGATGGAAACATTTGCTATAGACTCGCGCAGAACCGTCGAGGCGGAAAACTTTACTGTAAGGCTTAAATCCGAAACATCAGTTTTTGAATCGCTTGCAGTACTTCCGGTTGCCGCGATGTACAGTTCCCCCAAATCTAAGAGATTTACGGCTTTTCCCTCTTTTAAGGCAGCTAGAATCTCTCGCTTGATGTAGCTGATTGCAGTGTTGATGATAATTTCATCTGCACCAGGATTTTTTTCCTGTACACGGGAAAACAGGTTTTCCATGCTGAGAACATCACGTTCAAATCGTCCGTAGAACTTTTTGCCCGTGCCAAAAGGATTGGCATACAATGTAAGACCGCCGTTGCCATCCTTACCGCTGAAAGAAGTTTTTAATTCTTCAGCCATATATAATCTCCTTCTGCAAAGAGCCGTTTCAACCTTGCAGAATGCCCCCTTATTCTTTTGGGGCGGCAAAAATATTCTTTGACACGAACGGCGGATCTGTGATATAGTATCTTTATTCGACAAAAGATGCGTCTTACACAGATGTGTCAATTTTTAGGGTGCTCACCGAAAGAAAGGTACAGCGAATACTTTTCTTTTCAGGGGAGCATTTTTTTTGCTCCACGCCCCTTTTTCCAATTCGCATAATACATCAAGATATATCATTTGTCAACTATATACTAAATAAATACACGGAATTAACCGAGAATATTGTAACTATTTCACAAATACGGTATTTATATTAATAATTAAACGGTGTTTATTGACAAATATAAGAGTGTGTGATTAACTAAGATAACGCACTCTTATTAAGCTTAATAAAAGGATGTTTTTAGCGTTGATAAGACAGTCTTATACACGTTAGTAACATATCGTTATCATAAAAGCCCCGGAAACAGTTTGGGGAAAAGAGAGGCGAGTATGCTTTTGGAGTTTACCTGTTCCAATGTCCGCAGTATCCGCGATGCTGTAACGCTCAATTTACGCGCAAACACAGACGACACTTTTGAAAAGAATCTTATCCACTTTGAAAACGAGCGCGTGCATCCTGCTTGCGCCATCTATGGCTCAAACGCTACCGGAAAAACGAGCGTGCTTACCGGCATGGCAATTATGCAGACAATGGTAACAACAAGCCATCTTTTGCAGCCCGGCGACCTTTTACCTCGCACTCCGCACCGCTTACATCAGGATAAACCCACGGAATACCAGATGGAATTCGTGTGGAAAAAGACACGGTATCTTTACAAGTTTTCGTATGACAATCAAAGAATCCTTAAAGAATCACTTTTTTATGCACCGAACGGCAGAATGGGCGCTATCTTTACCCGCGATGGAAACTCGGTAAAGGCGGCCGAAAAATTCAGCAGGATAGAAACACTTTGCAAAGAAAAACTTTTGCCCAGATCAAACAAACTGGTTTTAAGCCTTGCGGTAAACAATTTAAATTATGAAGAACTTGAAGATGCTTTTTTGTTCTATAAAGACGGCCTTGTGGTTTTGATGAACGACAACAATAACTGGCTTGAATATTCTGCAAGTAAGTTTGAGCACGACAAAGCAATAAAAGATATGTTCCTTAAGTTCATGAAAGATACAGGCAGTGACATTGTAGATATAAAGGCTCGTAGCGAGCAGCGTCTTATGACCGCCGCAGAGCTTCCGCCCGATATACCCCAGGCTGTAAAGGCAATGTTTTTAAATCAGACGGTCGTCACTACTGAAGTAAAGACGGTATACAAGGGGTTTACGCTGGATATTATAGAAGAATCTCTGGGAACTCAAAAGCTTATCCGTATGATGTGCCCGATTATGGATATATTCCAGAAAGGTAAGACCTTTGTATGCGATGAAATAGAAAGCCACTTGCACCCGCTCATTGTGCGCCAGCTTGTAGGACGCTTTATCCGCGGAAAGGCGAGTGACGCGCAGATTATCTGTGCTACCCATGATGTGGAGATGCTCGACTTGAAACTGTTCCGTCGCGACCAGATTTGGTTTACCGATATCAATCCCGACTACCACCGTACAACACTCAAACCGCTTTCAAGTTATCCTTGCCGCAAGGATGAGAATGTGCAGCGCAAGTACCTTGAAAGCAAGTACTGCAAGGTTGCCCGCGATGTATGGGCTGAGTAGAGGCTTTTATTCATAATCTGAACACATTGACAACATACAGTTCTTGAGGATATGATAAAAAAACATTAGTTGCTTACTGTTTATGATGCACATTTGGTGCGTAAATAAGTGCAACATCTTTTCTCTTCCCGACCACAGCAGGGATTTTTGCAGCGGGTATGGGTGTTTTTTTAGAAAAACACGGGTCAGAACGGGAAGAAGTATAAG
>JAILRG010000014.1 GCA_024698325.1 Treponema sp. | reverse complement strand
TCGTGGACAGGTTTTGGCTGCTCCGAACTCAATCCACCCACACACAAAGTTCGAGGCTCAGATCTACGTTCTTTCTAAGGAAGAAGGTGGACGCCACTCTCCATTCTTCACAGGTTACCGCCCACAGTTCTACTTCCGTACAACTGATATCACAGGTACAGTTGAACTGGAAGCAGGTACAGACATGGTAAAACCGGGCGACAACACCAAGATCATTGGTACTCTGATTCACCCGATCGCTATGGATGAAGGTCTGAAACTGGCTATTCGCGAAGGTGGTCACACAATCGCTTCTGGTCAGGTTACAAAGATTATTGAATAGTCACTGGTAATCCTAGTGATATGGCTATGCAGCCGTGGTTTTAAGCTGCGGCTGCATTATAACCCTTGGAGGTAAAATTAAATGGCTAATGGAAAGATTCGTGTCAGACTTCGTGCTTTTGATGTGGAGCTGATCGATCAGAGTGCTAAAGCCATCGTGCAGACTGTTCAGAAAGCTGGTGCAAAGGTTTCAGGACCGATCCCGCTTCCTACAAGAATCAACAAAATCACTGTTCTGCGCTCACCGCACGTCAATAAGAAGTCTCGTGAGCAGTTTGAAATGAGAACACACAAACGGTTGATTGACATTCTGGATCCCAGCGCTGATGTTGTGGATTCATTGATGAAGCTTGAACTGCCTGCCGGTGTAGATGTAGAAATTAAACAACAATAAGCTTTAACTGCGTTGCAGTCTGGCTGTTGTTAAAAACGGTAACGGTCCTGTGGATCCAGGATGGCGGCCGATAAGGAAGAGTTTTAGCTCTTCTGTAGGAGAAAAATCAGAATGAAAGGTCTGATAGCAAAAAAAGTGGGAATGACCCAGATATTCGATGACAACGGTAATCTGACACCAGTAACCGTGATCCATGTTGAACCGAATACTGTCATTGCTACAAAGACAAAGGAAGCTAACGGCTATGATGCTGTTGTACTCGGTCTTGAAGATGTAAAAGAAAGCCGTGTCAACAAAGCTTATAAGGGCCAGTTTCCGGAAAATGTGGCGCCGAAACGCCACCTGAAAGAATTCAGGGACTTCGAAAAAGAAGTGGCAGTTGGAGACCAGATTGGTCTTGAATTGTTTGAAAAAACTGCTTTCCTTGATGTAACAGCAACTTCAAAGGGTAAAGGATTCCAGGGTGTTATGAAACGCTGGGGATTCCACGGTGGACGTGCAACACACGGTTCAAAATTCCATCGTGAGCCGGGTGGTACAGGAAACTGTACAACTCCTGGACACAGCATGAAAAACATCAAGATGCCGGGACGTATGGGTTTTGAGCGCGTTACAGTGCAGAACCTTAAGATTGTTAAGATCGACCCTGAGCTCAAGGTTGTTATGGTTCGTGGGGCTGTCCCTGGGAATAAAGACTGCACGCTGATCATCAAGTCCGCGGTTAAGAAATAAGGTCGAGGGAATACGATGGAAAAGAAAGTCTATTCAGTCGATGGCAAAGAGCTGCGCACAATTACGCTTGATGATAACGTATTCGGTCAACCCGTTAATGAAGACGTTATTTACTATGCCATCACAAACGAATTAGCAAACAAGCGCGTTGGTACTGCATGTACAAAGACTCGTTCTGAAGTGCACGGTTCAAATGCAAAGCCGTACAAGCAGAAGGGTACCGGACATGCTCGCCGTGGTGATAAAAAGTCACCGATTAACGTAGGTGGCGGTACAATTTTTGGACCGAAACCGCGTGATTATAGCTACGCTATTCCGAAAAAGGCAAAACGCCTTGCAATGAAATCAATTCTGAGCCTTCAGGCACAGAGCGACAGACTGACTGTTGTTGAAGATTTTACTGTGGAAAGCGGAAAAACAAAGGATTTGGTAAAAATCCTGAGTAACTTTGCAAAAGACGAGCGCACAGTTGTTATTCTTAAGGATAACGATGCAATGATTAAGAGAGCTGGACGCAATATCCATAATCTTTCATTCTTGTCTTACAACCGCCTGCGTGCACATGACCTCTTCTACGGAAGAAAGGTTATCCTGCTTGAAGGTGCTGCAAAGAATCTGTCAGAATTCTACAAAACAGAAGAGGAGGCTCAATAATGACTAGTTTGAATGATGTTCTTATTCAGCCGGTACTGTCTGAAAAAGCTACTGCTCTCCGCGAGCAGAACAAATATGTGTTCAAGGTAGCTCCTGAGGCTAATAAGACTCAGGTAAAAGAAGCAGTATCAAAACTCTTCAATGTAAAAGTTGTATCAGTTACAACTATCAATGTTATGGGCAAGATGAAACGGCTTCGCGGAAAGCCGGGTAGAACTGCCAGCTGGAAAAAGGCAATTGTTCGCCTTGAACCAGGTCAAACCATTAAGGTGTTCGAGGGCGTCTAAGCCTTCGTGTAATTAAGGGGAACCAGAATGGCTCTTAAAGTTTTTAAACCATATTCTGCAGGTACACGTACCCGCATTGATTTGGTGAGAGATGAACTGACAACCGATAGACCCGAAAAGACTCTGGTATCAGGAATGCACTCTCATGCTGGTCGTGGCCAGGGTGGACGTATTTCAGTACGTCACCAGGGTGGCGGTCACAAAAGAAAGTATCGCGTTATTGATTTTAAGCGCAACAAGCATGGTATTCCGGGAACGGTCAAATCAATTGAATACGATCCGAACCGCACTGCCAATATTGCTCTGATTGCGTATGCTGATGGCGAAAAACGCTACATCATCGCACCGAAAGGTTTGACTGTCGGTCAGAAGATTATGTCTGGTGAAAATGCAGCTCCTACTGTAGGAAATGCACTGCCGCTGGAAGCAATTCCGGTAGGTTTCACTGTTCATAATATCGAGCTTACGCTCGGTCGTGGCGGTCAGCTTGCTCGCGCTGCTGGTGCATCTGCACTGGTTGCTGCAAAAGACGGTGAATATGTTGTTATCCGTCTTCCGTCAAGTGAAACACGCCGTGTACTCGGAAAATGCTATGCTACTATCGGTGTAATCGGTAACGAAGATCACATGAATACGCAGCTTGGTAAAGCAGGCCGCAAGCGCTGGATGGGTATCCGTCCGACAGTTCGTGGTATGGCTATGAACCCGGTTGATCACCCGCTCGGTGGTGGTGAAGGCGCCGGTAAGGGACGCAATCCTGTTACTCCTTGGGGACAGCCTTGCAAAGGTTACAAGACCCGCAACAAGCGGAAGACGACAAGCAAGTTCATTGTTTCTCGTCGCAAGAAGTAGGATAGGAGTTAACGGTGTCAAGATCTGTTAAGAAAGGGCCCTTTATCGAGAAGAGCCTTTACAAGAAAGTTATTGAGATGAACAAAGAAGCAGACCGTAAGATCATCAAGACTTACTCACGCTGCTCTACAATCATCCCTGAAATGGTTGGAAACACCATTTCTGTGTACAATGGTAAGTCATGGGTTCCGGTGTATGTAACGGAGAACCTCGTCGGCCACAAGCTTGGCGAATTCGCTCCTACACGTACTTTCCACGGCCACGGCGGTACCGACAAAAAAGCTGGTAAATAGGCAAGGTGGATAGTATGACTGAAAAGAAAGGTTATGTAGCCACTACAAAATTCCTTATTGCATCACCGACAAAGGTTCGCCCTGTCGCTCATGTGATAAATCAGAAGCCCTGCTCAGAGGCTATGGCAATTCTTGCTAACATGCCGCAGAAAGGTGCAAAACTTATCGCTGGTACTCTAAAATCAGCTGTGTCCAATGCACTGTATGCTAACAAGAAGCTGGATGAAGATATGCTGTACGTTAAGGAAATTCGCATTGACGAAGGTCCGAGACTGAAGAGAGTTTGGTTCCGCGCACGTGGTCGTGCCGATCAGCTCCTGAAGCGTATGTGTCATATCACCGTCATTGTTGACGAGAAGGCGGGGGAATAAAGTGGGTCAGAAAGTAAATCCTATCGGTTTGCGTCTTGGTGTTAACAAGACATGGCAGTCACGCTGGTATGCAGATCCTCGCGAGTATGCAGACCTCGTTCTGGAAGATCTTAAAATCCGCAAGATGGTAACATCTCTGCCGGAGTGCCAGAATGCTGACATTGCAGAAATCGAAATCATCCGTCACCCGCAGCGTGTTACAATCGTGATTCACACAGCACGCCCTGGTGTAATTATTGGTGTTAAAGGCGCAAACATCGAAAAGATTAGCGCAGAAATTCAGTCGAAGCTGACGAAGAAGGTGCAGATTAAGATTAAAGAAGTCAAACGCGCCGACATCAACGCTTCTCTGATTGCACAGAACGTTGGACGCCAGCTGATGGGTCGCGGTTCTTTCCGCAAGGCTTTGAAGCAGGCTTCTGCAAACGCTATGAAAGGCGGCGCACAGGGTATTAAAATTCGTCTGTCAGGTCGTCTCGGCGGTGCAGAAATGAAACGCTCGGAAGAGCACAAAGAGGGACGCGTTCCTCTTCACACTCTCCGTGCAGACATTGACTATGGTACATTCGAAGCTCATACAACATACGGTAAAATCGGTGTTAAAGTATGGGTTTACAATGGTATGAACTATGGCCATGAGCAGAATGAAGATGCCGGACAGCTCGTTCGCAAGCCCCGCCATGATCGCTCAGAAAGAGCGGAACGCGGTACTTCAGGCGATGCTAAAGCAAAGCGCTCTGCCCGCGCAGCTGATTCTTCAAAGGAGTAACGTAAATGCTTAGTCCTAAAAGAGTTATTCACCGCAAGGTACAGCGCGGAAGAATTAAAGGTAACGCAACACGTAACAATACAATTGACTTTGGCGAGATTGCTATCGTAGCTCTTGAGCCGATTTGGTTGCCAGCTAAGACTATCGAGGCTGCTCGTGTTGCAATTAACCGCCGTCTTGATCGTAAAGGTCAGGTATGGACACGTGTATTCCCGGATAAGCCGATTTCAAAGAAACCTGCCGAAACTCGTATGGGTAAGGGTAAGGGTGCTCCGGAATTCTGGGCAGCGGTTATTAAACCGGGTATGATTTTGTTTGAAGTTGGTGGAGTTAACATTAAAGATGCAGAAGACGCTCTGGTCCTTGCATCTGCAAAACTCCCGGTTCGTACAAAGATTGCTTTCAAGCCGACAAAAGACTAAGGAGTAAGATATGGCTGATACAAAGAAAAAGAATGTAAAAGAACTGTCTTACGCTGAATTGGTTACGCAGCTGAAAGATATGAAGCAGAAATACATGGACCTCCGCTTCCAGATGGTTGTGGGACATGTAGATAACCCGATGCAGAAGCGTACAATGCGCCGCGATATCGCCCGCCTGAATACGCTCATCCGCCAGAAAGAACTGGCTGGACAGACAAAGTAGGAGCTGACCCGTGGCAGAACAGGAAGTTCAGACTAAAAAGGCTGCAAAGCGTTCTTTTGTTGGTATCGTTACCAGCGACAAAATGGACAAAACCATTGTTGTCTCTATCGACACCAAGAGAATGAACAGCCTTTACAAGAAATATGTTACACAGACCAAGAAGTGTAAGGCTCATGATGAAAATAATGATGCCCATATTGGTGACCGCGTTCGTATCGTCGAATGCCGCCCGCTCAGCAAAGATAAGTGCTGGCGTCTTGAGGAAATCATTGAGAGAGCTAAATAAGCTTAAGGAGTTATAGACATGCTTCAGATGCAATCAAATTTGACAGTTGCCGATAACTCTGGCGCTAAGCTCGCTCAGGTAATCAAGGTTCTCGGCGGTTCACACCGTCGTTATGCCGGAATCGGTGACATTGTTGTAGTAGCAATTAAGGAAGCAATTCCGACTTCTACAATTAAAGAGGGTGCAGTAGAAAAGGCTGTTATCGTTCGCGTTGCGAAAGAATACCGCCGCCCGGACGGAACTTACATCCGTTTCGATGACAACGCTTGCGTTATCGTTGATGGTGATAAGAATCCGAAAGGTAAACGTATTTTCGGACCTGTTGCCCGTGAGCTTCGTGATATGGACTTTATGAAGATCGTATCACTGGCGCCGGAAGTTCTGTAAGGAGAATTGAAATGGAAAAGAAGTTCAAAATCCGCAAGGACGATACGGTACAGGTAATTGCAGGAAAAGATAAAGGCAAGCGCGGAACTGTAGTTCGCGTTATTGCTAAGAAAGATGCGGTTATTGTATCTGGAATCAACATTGTTAAAAAAGCAATGAAGAAGCGCAGCCAGCAGGATCAGGGCGGTATCGCCGATGTGGAAGCTCCGCTGCACATTTCAAATGTAGCGATCGTTTGCAAAAAATGCGGTCCTACGAGAATTGGTTACAAAATCGACGGCGACAAGAAAATTCGCGTCTGCCGTAAGTGTGGAGAAACACTGTAATGGATAAGTACGTACCTCGGCTTAAGAAAGTCTACAAGGACGAAATCGCACCGGCTCTGTTCAAAGAGCTGGGCTACACAACGCCGATGCAGATCCCTGCTATCAAAAAGGTAGTGGTGAGCATGGGTGTTGGCGAAGCTCTCACCAACAAGAAACTCCTTGATGCCGCAGTTACTGACCTGACAGCTATTACTGGTCAGAAGGCTGTGAAAACAAGGGCGAAGAAAAGCATCGCTAACTTCAAGCTTCGTGAGGGCAATGAAGTGGGCGTAATGGTAACATTGCGTGGCGCCATGATGTATGAATTCCTGGATCGCCTTATCAATGTTGCATTACCGCGTGTTAAGGATTTCCGTGGTATCAAGGCAACTGGCTTTGACGGACATGGAAACTTCTCTCTTGGTATTACAGAACAGATTATCTTCCCGGAAATCGACTTCGACAAAATCGTTAAGATTGCTGGTATGAATATCTCTATTGTAACTAGTGCTCGCACTGATAACGAAGCTCGTGTTCTGCTTACCAAATTCGGAATGCCGTTCAGAAAGTAGGTGAGGAACTATGGCTAAGAAATCAATGATTATTAAGCAGGAACGCACCCCGAAATTCAGCACCCGTCAGTATAACCGGTGTCAGATTTGCGGTCGTCCCCGTGGTTACTTGCGCAAATTCAAGATGTGTCGTATCTGTTTCCGCAAGTTAGCAAGTGAAGGCCTGTTACCGGGCGTCACAAAATCCAGTTGGTAGTGGTAGGAGAAAAGAAATGAGTGCATCAGACCCGATAGCAGATATGCTTACAAAGGTTCGTAACGCTGTTCAGGCCCGCCACGAGAAAGTGGATGTTCCCGCTTCAAAACTCAAGCTGGAAATTGTGAAGATCCTGAAAACAGAAGGTTACATCAAGAATTTCAAGAAAGTGCAGGAAGAAGGTCATTCCATCCTTCGCATTTTCCTGAAGTATGACGAGACGAATGCTCCGGTTATTCACGGTATTGAAAAACTTTCAACACCTGGTCGCCGCGTGTATTCTGGCTATAAAGATTTGCCCCGTGTTTACAATGGCTACGGTACATTGATCGTTTCAACTTCTGCTGGTGTTACAACTGGTAAGAAAGCAAGCGAAAAGATGATTGGCGGCGAATTGGTTTGCAAAGTCTGGTAATAGGAGGAAAGCATGTCTAAAGTAGGAAAGCTTCCCGTTTCTATTCCGGCGGGAGTTACAGTTTCCGTTGCAAATGGTCTTGTAACAGTTAAAGGTCCGAAAGGCGAGCTGAAGCAGGATTTCAACAGCAATGTTACAGTCGAAGTAAACGGCAGTGAGCTGGTTGTAAAACCGACTGCTGAGACTAAGGCAGCAAATGCTGCTCACGGTCTGTACCGCGCTTTGATTCAGAATATGGTTACCGGTGTTTCAGCTGGATTCTCAAAGACTCTGGTGATTACTGGTGTTGGTTACAGAGCAGAAGTGAAGGGTAAGGAACTGGTGATGAACCTCGGTTATTCAAACGAGTTTATCGCTATTATCCCGGAAGGTCTGACTGTTACAGCCGATGCTCAGGGTAAAATTACTATCAGCGGCATTTCTAAGCAGCAGGTAGGTGAGTTCAGCGCTCAGATTCGTGGCTTGCGTGGTCCGGAGCCTTATAAAGGCAAGGGTATCCGCTACGAGACTGAAGTCATCAGACGCAAAGTCGGTAAGACCGGCGTGAAATAAGGTGTAGCACTATGTTGAAGAAACTGAATGACAAAGCAAGAAAACGCCTGCACCGCAAGATTCACATCCGTAAGACTGTTTACGGAACTGCAGAGCGCCCTCGCATGACGGTGACTCGCAGCAACAAGAATCTGTTTGTTCAGGTGATTAATGATGACGAGGGTAAGACCCTTGCTTCTATTTCCACTCTGGAAAAGGAATTTGTTGCACTTCGTTCAAATATTGACGGTGCTACAAAGCTTGGAGAAGCTCTGGGCAAGCGCCTGCAGGAAAAGAACATTACAACTGTAGTGTTTGACCGCAATGGTTACCTGTATCATGGTGTTGTAAAGGCCCTTGCAGACGCAACCCGCAAAGCCGGGATTGTATTCTAGGAGAGTCTAATGGAACGCCAGAATAAGTTTGATAAAGAAAGAGAGCCCAAAGAGTTCATCGAAAAACTGGTGAAGCTGAACCGCACTTCTAAGACCGTAAAAGGTGGTCGCAGAATGTCTTTCTCAGCTCTGACTGTTGTCGGTGACCAGAAAGGCCGCGTAGGTTACGGCTTCGGCAAGGCTAACGATGTTTCTGAGGCAATCAGAAAGAGTGTTGACCGTGCAAAGCGCAACCTTGTTATGGTTCCGGTAAAGAACGGTACTCTGCCGCACGAAATGATCGGTAAGTACAAGGCTTCACAGATTCTGCTGAAGCCGGCTTGTCCGGGTACTGGAATTATCGCCGGTGGTCCGGTGCGTGCAATTATGGACGCAATCGGTGCAACCGACGTTATTTCTAAGTCACAGGGTTCACGTGCATCTGTGAATGTTGTTCGCGCAACATTTGACGCACTTGCACATCTTATGGACGCAAAAGCTGTTGCTTCTAACAGAGGCAAATCTTTGCAGGACTTGTGGGGTTAAGTATGGCTAAAATGATTAAGGTTACTCTGGTAAAGAGCGTAATCGGCCAGAAAGCCGACAAAAAGGCTACTGTACGCAGCCTTGGTCTTAAGAAGATCAGCTCTTCTGTTGTTAAGGAAGATACACCTGCTATTCGCGGAATGGTAGAGGCAGTTTCACACCTGGTTAAAGTTGAGGAGTCAAAATAATGGCAGATTTTACATTGAGTGCACCGCAGGGTGCTAACAAGAAAAAGCGTATTGTCGGCCGTGGCTCTTCTTCAGGTCGTGGTACAACAGCTGGTAAGGGAAACAAGGGACAGCAGTCTCGCTCAGGTGGCAAGACATACGTCGGTTTCGAAGGCGGTCAGATGCCTTTGTATCGCCGCATTGCACACCGCGGTTTCTCTAACTATCCGTTCAAGAAGGAAGTTGTTGCAATCAATGTAAGCATCCTTAACGAGAAATTCGAAGATGGTGCTGCTGTTGATAAGACAGCTCTTGTTGCTGCAGGTCTGCTGGATTCTGAGAAGACTCTGGTAAAAATCCTCGGCGACGGTGACTTGACCAAAAAACTTTCTGTGGTTGTAGATAAAGTGTCTGCTTCTGCAAAAGAAAAAATTGAAAAAGCAGGCGGTTCTGTAAAAGTTGCAGAAACTGCTGAAGAAAAAAAGTAAACGTCGGAGAAACACATGGCAAGCAATCCAATTGTAAACATGTTCAGAATTAAAGAACTGCGTGATCGCATCTTCTTTACTTTTGTCATCCTCGTCGTTTTTCGCCTGGGATGTGTGCTGACCATTCCGGGAATTGATGCCAGCGTTTTGATTAACTACTTTGCTGATTTGGCATCAAAAAACAAAAACGCATTTGCCAGCTACATGGACTTCTTTGCCGGTGGTGCATTCTCTAACTTTTCTGTGTTCATGTTGGGCGTTATGCCCTACGTGTCAACACAGATTATCATGCAGCTTGCGCTGATTATTTTCCCGTCTCTTAAGCGTATCGCTCAGGAAGACGGTGGTCAGCGCAGAGTTGCAGCCTGGACTCGTGTCGGAACCGTAGTGGTTTGTCTGATACAGTCTTTGGCTGTAACTGTATATGCAAGCAGCATTCCGGGAGCAATCATCCTGGACAATGCGCTTGCATTTAAGCTGCTTGCAATGCTCACGGTAACGACCGGTGCAATGATTACTGTTTGGCTTGGTGATCAGATTACTGCACACGGTATCGGAAACGGCATTTCAATGCTGATTTTCGCAGGTATCGTTGCTCGTCTGCCTCATGCAGTTATTGAACTGGTAAACAAAGTCCGCAATAACGAAATTAATGCAGTCTTTGTTGTTGTTGTTTTGGTAATGTTTGTTGCTGTAATCGCTTTTGTTGTTTACGAACAGCAGGGGCAGCGCAAGATTCCTGTACATTATGCAAAACGCGTAGTCGGTCGCAAAATGTACGGTGGCGGTAGCACATACATTCCTTTTAAAATCAATCCGTCGGGAGTTATTCCGGTAATCTTTGCATCATCGTTCTTAACTTTCCCGTTGCAGATTGTTTCTAGTATCGGTAGCAGCCAGAATGCTGCGCGTTGGATAAGCAGACTTTCTGCTATTCTTACGCCTACAGGCTGGTGGTACAATATTCTGTTGGTACTTCTGATTATCTTCTTTGCATACTTCTACACACAGGTAACCCTGAACCCCACTGAGATTGCGAAGAATATAAGGGAGAACGGAGGTTCAATTCCGGGACACCGTACTGACAAAATTGAAGAATACATGCAGAAGGTTTTGAACCGTCTCGTGTTGCCGGGATCTTTGTATCTTGCAGCAATCGCAGTATTGCCGACAATCATTCAGAATCTGTTTGGATTCCCGCAGTCAATTTCAATGTTGATGGGTGGTACTTCACTTTTGATTCTGGTTGGTGTTGATCTGGATACAATGAGTCAGGTTGAAGCTCTTCTTAAAGTGCACCATTCAGAAGGTCTTGTTAAGAAGGGTAAATTACGTTCAAGAAACTTGTAGTTTTTAAGGAAAAATTCTAGAAAATACAAGAAAATTCTTGAATTCCTGTAGAATAAGTTTAGGGTTTTGTGGTATATTTCTCGAATCACTGGATTGTAGCTCATTGCGAGCTGCCATGATTCAGTGGTAAGTATCACATTTCCCTAGGGGGACTTTTATGAAAGTACGAACCAGCGTAAAGCCCATTTGTGATAAGTGTAAGGTTATTAAACGCAATGGTATTATTCGTATCATTTGCACCAACCCGAAGCATAAGCAGAGACAGGGGTAAGGAGTAACAGATGGCTCGAATTGCGGGAGTTGACCTCCCTAATAAACATGTAGTTGTTGCTTTGACCTACATTTATGGTATTGGTCGTTCAGCAGCTAAAGCGATTTGTGAAAAAACAAAGACTGATCCTACAAAAATGATGAACGACTTGAGCGAGGATGAGTTAAAGGAACTGCGTACTCTTATTGATGCAGAGTACAAAGTAGAAGGCCGTCTGCGCTCAGAGATTGGTCTGAACATTAAACGCCTTATGGATATCGGATGCTATCGTGGCACCAGACATCGCAAAGGTTTGCCTGTTCGCGGACAGCGGACTCGTACCAATTCTCGTACAAGAAAAGGTAAGAAGAAGACTGTTGCTAACAAGAAGAAGGCAGTCTGATAGGGCGGAGGAAGTAAAGTAATGGCAACCGTAAAAAAACGAAAGGAAAAGAAGAGCGTTTACGAAGGTAATGTTTACATTCAGGCAACGTTCAACAATACTATCGTAACAATTACAGATCTGAAGGGTAATGCTCTTTCTTGGGCTTCTTCGGGTGGACTTGGCTTCCGCGGAGCAAAAAAATCAACTCCGTTTGCCGCTCAGACTGTTGCAGAAGCAGCTGTCCAGAAGGCCGTAAGCTATGGCTTGCGTGAAGTTCATGTGTTTGTTAAAGGACCTGGTGTTGGTCGCGAAAATGCAGTACGTGTATTGGGAACTCTTGGACTCAAAGTAAAGTCAATTTCTGACGTTACTCCGATTCCGCACAATGGATGTCGCCCTCGCAAAACACGCCGCATGTAATAAGGAGTTCAGATGGCTCGCAAAAATCTGCTTAAAGGATTTAAAAAACCAAAAGGCATTACATTTGAACATCTTGAAACGAACCCGAATTACGGGAAGTTTACAGCCTACCCGTTTGAGACAGGCTTTGGTACAACGATTGGTAATACCCTTCGTCGTGTGCTTTTGTCTTCAATTCAGGGATATGCTGTTTCTTCTGTTCGGATTACTTCCTATGATGCTGATGGTGTCCCGCATGTTATTTCTAGTGAATTCGAGGCTATTCCGAATGTGTCCGAGGATACACTTGAAATTTTAAACAGCTTAAAACAGATTCGCTTGCGGCTTCCTGGTGATACCGAGCAGGATACACTCCTTTATGAATTCAAGGGACCGGGTACTGTAAAAAGTAACGATTTCGAAAAAGAAGGACAGCTTGAAATCCTTACAAAGGATGTTGACATCTTCACAATGATGGAAGGTGCTCATATTGAATTTGAAATTCAGGTTGACCTTGGTAGAGGATATGTTCCTGCTGAAGTAAATGAACATTACATCGAAGTTGTTGGAACAATTCCGATGGATGCGATTTTCTCACCTGTGAGCAAGGTTAAATATGCTATTGAGCCTTGCCGCGTTGGTCAGCGTAATGACTACGACAAGCTTGTTCTTGAAATCTGGACAGACGGAACTATTGACCCTGAAGATGCACTGGCAGAAGCCGCTAAGATTGCTAAAGATCATTTTTCAATCTTCGTGAACTTTAACGACAGTGACATTGGCGGTGGAGATGAACTTGATGAAGGTGATGAACGCATTCGTCAGTTGCTCAATACTCCGGTTGAAGAGCTGGAACTTTCAGTGCGCTCTTCTAACTGTCTGAAAAATGCTAATATTCGTACTATCGGCGAATTAACAAGAAAGACAGAAGATGACATTGCCAAAACTCGTAATTTTGGTAAAAAGAGTCTGACTGAGATTAAGGAAAAACTCCTTGAATGGAACCTTACGCTTGGTATGACTGATTACAGTCACCTGAAGAATGCTGTCAATTTAACTAAGCCAAAGCAGAAGGAAGAATCAGATGAATCATAGAAATGGTTTTAATCCGCTTTCACGCACAACAGCACACCGCCGTGCTATGTCACGGAATATGGTAACATCTCTCTTCAGATTCGAGCGCATTACAACGACCAAGGCTAAGGCTTTGGAAGTGCGTAAGGCTGCAGAGAAGCTGATTACCCGTGCAAAAGAGGATACGGTTCACAACCGCCGTATCGCTGCAAAGTTTATTCAGGATGAGAAGATTCTGAATAAGCTCTTTACAGAACTTGGTCCCCGCATGAAGGATCGCAATGGTGGTTATACTCGTGTTCTGAAAATTGGTTTCAGACAGGGTGATGCTGCAGACATGGTTATTCTTGAGCTGGTAGACTACAAACTGCCGACTGAAGAAGAAAAAGCAAAGCCTGCTGCCAAAGCAAAGAAAGCTGAAGGAGATGCTCCTAAGGCAGAAAAGGCTACAGCAAAAAAATCAGCTGCTGCAAAAAAGGCTCCTGCTAAAAAAGCATCAGCTTCAAAAGCAAAAGCTGAAGAAGCTCCCGCTGAAGCAGCAAAATAAGAGGAGTGAAGAATGTCTAAAGCACATCGCGGAACTGGTGTCCGCACCGAAGCAAATCACGGCCGTGGCAAGTGCCCCCGCTGTGGAAAAGAAAACATCAAGGTTCTTTATGAAAAGGAAATTGATGGAAACCAGGTCAAGGTTTGTAAGTATTGCAATGCTGCATTGAAAAACATTGCAAGAAAAGAAGCTAGATCAGCAAAAGCAGCCGCTGCTGCAGCTGCTCCGGCAGAAGAAGCTCAGGCTTAACCCCTGACTTCGTGCGCCGCCCTTTCATACAAGGGCGGCTTTATTTTTTTTAAACGTATTGACAAATTAATGTCGTCAAATTAACTTTAGTGGGACTAAAAAATCTTTATACAGACTTGGAGGAAAAAATGAAAAAATCTCTTTCTGTAATTGCAGCTGCTTCTTTGGCGGCTCTTCTGGCATGTGTTTCCTGTTCTAAAGCAGAATCAGGAACGATTAAAGTTGGCTCTATTGGCCCGCTTTCCGGTGCTGTCGCTGTGTATGGCGTTGAATGCAAGAACGGTATCGACCTGGCAGTACAGGAAATTAATGCGGCTGGTGGTGTTAATGGGCAGCAGTTTGTTGTCATTGCTGAAGACGATGAAGGAAATCCTGAGAAATCAGTAAGTGCTTACAAAAAGCTGACTACTAAAGATGGTGTAAAATACATTATCGGTTCTCTGACATCAGGTTGTACACAGGCTATTACTCAGCTGTCTCAGGCTCAGAAAATTATTCAGATTGCACCTGCTGCTACAGCTCCTGCAATCACTGATGCGGGAAACTTCATTTTCCGCGCATGCTTTATCGATCCCTTCCAGGGAACAGTTGGCGGCAAGTTCTCTTACGAGACTGTTGGTGCTCGCAATGCTGCAATTCTGTACGATATCGGCAATGACTATTCAGTGGGTCTTACAGAAAATTTTGAAGCAACATTCACTGCTCTTGGTGGAAAGATTGCTGCAAAAGAATCTTATGCAACTGGCGACAAGGATTTTAACGCTCAGCTGACAAAGATTAAGAATGCAAATCCTGACGTTGTGTATCTGCCTGATTACTACGGAACTGTTGCTCTTATTGCAAAACAGCTTCGTGCACAGGGAATCACTGTGCCGATTGTTGGCGGCGACGGATGGGATGGCTTTACGAACGACAATGCTGGTGATGAAGTTTTGAACGGCTTCTATTCAAATCACTACGCAATTGACTCAACTGAGCCGGCTGTGCAGAAATTTGTTGGCTCGTTCCAGGCAAAATTCGGTAAAGCTCCGAACGCCTTTGCCGCTCTTGGTTACGACAGCGTTTACCTGCTCAAAGACGCAATTGAGCGTGCTGGAAAACTGGATGTTGCTGCAGTTCGCGAGGCTCTGGAAGCAACTGATGGCGATTACGTAACAGGTCATCTTGTGTTTGATGAAAAACGCAATCCTATTAAGTCTGCTGTAATGCTTGAAGTTGTCAGAAAAGACGGACAGCTTTCAACAGCGTACAAGACTACTGTTAATCCGTAAGTAAATTAACGAAACTAATGAAGCCACGTGCGGTCTATGCTGCATGTGGCTTTTTTTTTCAAGTACTTTTGCCCTTTTTTAGGCAAAAAATTCACTTTTTTTGCATGATTTTCTGATAAAAAAAATTTAGTTCGGCTTATTTACCTTTAATGCAGATACAGGTAAAATGTCGGACATGAACACTGTTGCTATATTTTTCCAGCAGCTGATTAATGGACTTTCACTCGGCAGCATCTATGCGCTTATTGCGCTTGGCTACACGATGGTCTATGGAATCGTTAAGCTGATAAATTTTGCCCACGGCGATATTATGATGGTCGGCGCGTATGCAGGATATTTTGTGCTCTGCGCTATGGGAACTACTCCTGCAGGCATGGTCTGTGCCTTTATCGCCGCTATGGTCATGTGTGCGCTTTTGAGCCTTGTGATTGAGCGCCTGGCCTATCGCCCGCTCCGTACAGCGCCCCGCCTTAATTCGCTGATTACAGCTATTGCTGTCGAACTGATTTTGCAGAATGTTATGCGCGTGCTTCCGTTTGTAGGTCCGGATCCGCGCCAGTTTCCGACAATGGCTACAAAAACGTTCTCACTTGGTATCGTTTCTTTTTCGAACATCCAGTGCATCGTCATTGTGTTAAGTGCCGTGCTCATGGTGATTTTGAACTACATCGTAAATTATACAAAAACCGGAAAGGCTATGCGTGCTGTCAGTTATGATTTGGGCGCTGCAAGCCTGATGGGCATCAGTGTGAACCGAACGATTGCAATCACCTTTGTTATTGGTTCTGTGCTGGCTGGCGCAGGCGGCGTGCTTTACGCTACCGCTTATCCGCAGATTGACCCGCTTATGGGATATATTCCCGGCCTGAAGGCATTTGTTGCGGCAGTTCTCGGCGGTATCGGCTCTATTCCGGGTGCAATGCTTGGCGGAATTATCCTCGGTATTGCAGAGACGATGGTAAAAGCTTACTTCCCGGCGCCTCAGTATGCCGATGCAATCAGCTATTGTATTTTGATTCTGATTTTGCTGGTTCGCCCGGTTGGCCTTCTGGGAAAGAAAGTGCGCGTTAAGGTGTAAGGGAGGAATAGCAAAATGATGAGAGATAAAATTGTACGGAATATGGCTATTCCCGGTGTGGTTGCGCTGCTTGCAGTGTTCGCACCGTTTGGGCTGATTAAGGCCGGTGTTATCAATGCGTATACCGCCCAGATTCTGACGCTCGGCGGCATCAACGCGATTATGGCGCTTTCAGTAAACATTATCTGCGGTATTACCGGCCAGCTGTCGCTGGGACAGGCCGGTTTTGAAGCGCTCGGGGCGTATTCTGTCATCATACTTACGCAGACGTGCGGCGTTCCGCTTCCTGTCAGTATCGTGATTGCAGCTCTGATAGCGGCGTTCTTCGGTTTTTTAATCGGCTTCCCGGTCTTAAAGCTGGAAGGTGATTACCTTGCGATTGTAACGCTTGCTTTCGGCGAGATTATCCGCGTTGTTCTGGTTAACGTAAAGGGTGTTACTGGAGGCCCGAACGGCAAGCAGTTTTCGACATTGCTTACGACAAGCCTTGATTGGGGCCCTGCGCTTTCCTATCTGATTATCATTGGCACGCTGGTGCTTATCATCGTGTTTTTGCAGAACGTCATTCATTCAAGCTATGGCCGGGCAATTCTTGCAGTGCGAGAGGATGAAATTGCGGCGAACTCAAACGGCGTCGGCGTCTTTAAGTACAAAATGGCGGGCTTCGTTATTGCGTCTCTGGTGGGCGGCATTGCCGGTGCGCTGTATGCTCCGTTTATTGGGTTTATTAAGCCGGATCTTGCCTCGTTCAACAACAGTATCAATGACTTGATTTTCGTCGTTCTCGGTGGTATGGGCTCAATAACAGGTTCCGTGCTTGCAGCCTTTGTCCTTACCTACCTGCAGGAGTTCCTGCGCTTCCTGCAGAACTATCGCCTGCTGATTTATCCGGTAATTCTGATTCTTGTCATGCTGTTCCGTCCTCAGGGCTTGCTTGGCATGAAGGAATTGTCCTTTGTGAAAGTGTATGACGGTCTTCCCGGATTTTTACGTGGACTTAAAGCAAAGGCACAGAAGGTAAAGGCAAAGGAGGCTGCAGAATGAGTGAAGAAAACAGAAAGAAGCTGATTTTACAGGCTTCTGATATTTCGATTGTGTTTGGCGGCCTTCGCGCAGTGAGCGACTTTAACGCAGAACTGTATCAGGGGGAGCTTGTCGGACTTATTGGACCGAATGGCGCTGGAAAAACGACAGTCTTCAACATGCTCAGTGGCGTGTATACACCTACCGAAGGCGAGATTACGTTCTGGGACAGAAATAATCGCGTGCATGTCGTTAACAAAAAGACTCCGGCGCAGCTGAACAAAATCGGTATTGCCAGAACATTTCAGAATATCCGCCTGTTCGGAAACCTTACTGTAGCCGACAACGTGCGCATCGCGCTTCATAGCAGACGGCGGGTGCACCCGTGGGACGTGCTTTTCCGCCTGCCGGCATTCCGCCGCGACGAAGCCGCCATGTCCTTGCGCGTTCATCACCTGCTTAAGCTTTTTGGCATCGATGGAAAGAGCCTGGAGCTGGCTAAAAATCTGCCGTATGGCGAGCAGCGTAAGCTTGAGATAGCCCGTGCGCTTGCAGCAAATCCAACATTGCTGCTGCTGGACGAACCTGCAGCAGGCATGAACCCGCAGGAAACAAAAGAGCTTACAGATTTGATTGCTTTTGTTCGGCGCGAATTCAACGTGACGATTCTGCTGATAGAACACGATATGAACCTGGTCATGGGAATCTGTGAGCGTATTCTGGTGCTTGATTACGGTCACGTTATTGCAAGTGGTACTCCAGAGGAGATTCGCTCAAATCCCCAGGTTATAAAAGCCTATCTTGGTGCAGACGCTGCAGCTGAAATGGAGGGAAAGTAATATGCCGATGCTTGAAGTTTCAAATCTTGTCGTTAGTTACGGTGCAATTCGTGCGCTTAAAGGCATTTCTTTTTCTGTCGAGCAGGGGGAAATCATCAGTCTGATTGGCTCTAACGGTGCCGGAAAGACAACGACAATGCATTCAATCTCAAATCTGCTGAAAAAACAGGATGGCTCCATAACATTTAAGGGTGAAGACATTACAAATCTGGCTCCGGATCAGATTGTCCGTCGCGGACTGATTCATGTTCCTGAGGGCAGGCGCGTGTTTTCAAATCTGACTGTGCGCGAAAATCTGGAGATGGGAGCATATATCCGTAAAGACAAAGCGGGTATAAAACAGGACATGGAGCATGTCTTTGACTTGTTCCCCCGTCTGAAAGAACGCCTTGCGCAGCTTGCAGGAACGCTTTCTGGTGGTGAGCAGCAGATGCTTGCCATGGGACGTGGCATTATGAGTAAACCGCAGCTTTTGCTGTTGGATGAGCCGAGCATGGGTCTTGCGCCGATTTTAGTTGATGAAATCTTCAGTATTATCCAGCGAATTAAAGAAGAGGGTACGACGATTCTTCTGGTTGAGCAGAATGCCTTTAAGGCGATGGATATTGCGGACCGCGTGTATGTGCTTAAAACCGGTGAGATTTCTGCATCTCATACTTCTGTCGAATTAAAGAACGATCCTCAGATTAAGCAGGCGTATCTGGGCGGCTAAGCTGAATTCCGTTTCTGCAATTCTGGTAACATAAAAATGGCATTTCTGATTCTCTTGTGTTACAATACTTATCGAGGTGTGTATGATTGTATCTGATGTTATGACTCGTAATCCTATCTTTACAACTCCAGAGGCAAAGGTTACCGATGCGCTGGCTGTAATGCGTAAGGAAAAGATAAACAAGCTTCCCGTTCTCGATAAAGACGGCATTTTGGTCGGTATGCTTACAAAAAACGATCTTGCGCAGGCCGCCCCTTCTTCTGCTACGACGCTGGATGTGTATGAAATCGGCTATCTGCTGTCAAAGCTTTCTGTCGAGAAGATTATGACAAAGTCTCCGGAGACAGTTCAGGCTGATGAAGTCATCGAGGAAGCCGCCCGTATAATGGCAGATAAGGGGATTGGATGTCTGCCGGTAATGAAAGACGGCCTGCTGGTAGGAATTGTTACTGAAAGCGATTTGTTCCGCAAGTTTATCGAAATGTTTGGTGCAAGACATCATGGCGTGCGCGCTATGATTGAAGTTGATGAAAAAACCGGCGAACTTGCAAAGGTTGCAACAATCATTGCTGGCTGTGGCGGAAATATCGTGTCGACAGTGACCAGCGAGGGTAGCTCTACGGCAACGCGCTGCGTGACCTGCAAGGTCGTGCATACTACGCTCGCCCAGATGAAAGCAGAACTGGAAAAAGGTGGGGTGAAAATCCTCGATATTCGCGAGATTTAACTAGACGGTAGAGGCTCTTGGAATTATTTTAAAGACATGAAGCTGCCTGTCGAATCACTGATTAATCATTTTCTCAGAACATATCTTTCGCCTTTTACGGCAAAAGACGTATGCCGTATGCTAACTGGCGTTGGCGTAAAGGCTTCGGAAGAGGAAATTAAGGATTATCTGGAATTTGAAAGCTTGGTGTTTCCGCTGGAAAAGAACTTGTACATTACGAGGGCGGGCGCTTTTACCGGCTATTTTTTCAGCTTTGTGCCTACAGCGCAGGAGGTTAATGCGCAGGTATTCGTTGCCGGAGACCGCTGCATTCCCTTTGTCGATGCCGAGGTGCTCAGCTGCGCCTTGCAGTTTGAGTATAATGGCAGAATGCTTCCCCCGGAAAATTTCTCGACAGACTGTAATACTGCGCGCGATTTGTTTTCTTTTTTTGGTGATGAATATGCGTCACAGTATATTGCCGCAGACCCGCTCAACAAGGAATTGAATCTTGCGTCATGTGAATTTGAGCTTCCTTCAGAAGTTAAGCTGACCGGCGTTTCCATGAAGCGGATTTTTAAAGACTGCGACTTTAAGTATGGCGACCGCTTTTTGTGCCGGGTTCGTGACTGGAATAAAGGCATAATTGAACTATTCCCGCTGGTGGCGCATAGACGTAATCCGTTCGAGATGGACTCAGAGGATATTGAACGGCAGCACTGGAACGATGTGCTGGAAAAAGCATTACTGGAAAGCTTTGACAGAATGGGGCCGTGTTCATGCATTGAAGAGCAGTTGGCAAACGTGTTCTATGAAAAACGGCGCGAACTGTGCCGTTCCAGCTGCGGTTCTATTCATGAATTCCTGAATTCTGCCAGAAAGGTCTCCATGGAGCTGTTTGGGGTAGAGACTCGTCTGTGGCGGCATGGCGAAAGCGTGCCTGCTGTCGGTAAATGGAACCGGGGTAGCCTGGATGCTGGCAGTGACGGCGGGGTACCTGTCTTTGAGCTTCCAGATTTTGTGATTGACTGCTTTATTCACGACCAGCTGTACGAAAAGAAGGATGATGTAGAGGCGCTTGTTAACCGGATGATTCCGGAGTCTATGCCTATCACTGCGGATGAGCGGGAGCTGTTTACATTGCAAATCATTCATCGAAATGCTATACTCAGAAAAAAGTATAACTGGTTTGCAGACTATCATTTTGGTTCAATTCGTCACCGGGCGCTGGAGCTATACTCGCAGGTTGGTGAATTAGTGTGCGAAGTGGATACGGCGAGTGCGGAACTGGAACGTCTGCCGCAACAGGAATTAGTAACACTTTCGCAGCTGTTTACTCATGTAAGCAGAATTCTTGAAATGATAGCATCTGACAGCGATTCTGCTGTAAACGATACAAATGCAATCCAATCTTCATTGGAAGGAATGGAGTATAATTTTGAAGATATTCGCAGTCAGCTACTGGCGGCTGTGGAAAAGATTCGAATTAACCGGTTTGAAGTCATTTAAACCTGCAGATACAGCGGGCTTCGGAGGAATAGAATGTCTGAGAATGTTTCTTTATCTGATTTGCTGTTGCGTGGAGGTTTGTACGAAGGCATCACCGGAAATACTCCGGAAGAGATTTATGCTAATTTAAGCAAGCAGGTTTCTCTTCCGCAGGATATGTCTGCCGATGTTTTTTATAATGCGCTTTGTGCCCGTGAAAAAGTTCTGACGACAGCGGTGGGGAACGGTGTCGCTATGCCTCATGCTCGTACCCCCGTTCTAAAGCGGCCGGAAGATGAATGCGTCGCAATCTGTTACCTTGAAAAGCCTATAGATATGGGAGCGCCGGACGGACGAGGCGTATATGTCATGTTTGTCCTTATGACCTGTTCGCCCCAGTCTCATTTACGCACGATATCGCAGCTGGCACGTTTTCTCCAGAAAAAAGAGTTTCGGCAGGCATTGGAAAACCATGCATCTCTGTCAGAAATAGTCACTTTACTACATACGCTTTAAGGAACGAAACATAAAAAAATAGGAGTGTTTAGTATGGACACAAAAGGCATCGAAGCCGTAGCAAAGTCAATCCGCAGCCTGTCGATTGACGCTATTCAGAAAGCGAATTCCGGTCACCCGGGATTGCCGTTGGGCTGTGCAGATTTAGCAGCAGTTCTCTATGGAGAAATCATGAAGCACAATCCGGCTGACTCAAAATGGGCAGACCGCGACCGCTTTGTGCTTTCAGCAGGACACGGTTCAATGCTGCTGTATTCAATCCTGCATCTTGCTGGCTATAAAGTAAGCGTAGATGACATTAAGCTTTTCCGCCAGGTTGGCTCAAAGTGTCCGGGACATCCGGAGTATGGCTGGACGGATGGCGTTGAAAGCACTTCCGGCCCCTTGGGACAGGGCATTGCGCTTGCAACCGGTATGGCTATCGCAGAGTCCATGCTGGCTGCCAAATACAACACTGCTAAGCACACTATTGTAGACCACTATACGTATGTACTGGCTGGCGAGGGCTGTCTGGAAGAGGGCGTTTCTAATGAAGCTTCCAGCCTTGCCGGAAACCTTAAGCTTGGTAAGCTGATTGTTTTCTATGACGAGAACAAAATCAGCATTGACGGTTCAACAGACATCACCTTTACCGATGACATTAAAAAGCGCTACGAGTCCTATGGCTGGCAGGTGCTTGCTGGCAGCATGTACGATGTAGACGGCATTGTTTCGCTGGTAAACGAGGCAAAGGCCTGCAGCGACAAGCCTACCCTCATCATGCTCAAGTCTGTCATCGGCAAATTTGCTCCCAAACAGGGCACTCCTGCAGTACATGGCGAGCCGCTTGGTGAAGCCGATGTGGCAGAGACAAAGAAGAATCTGGGCATTGACCCTGCAGCGCAGTTCTATGTGGACCCGGCCGCTTACGCTTATTTCGAGGCAAAGAAAGCTGAGTTTGCAAAGCGCGAGGCTGACTGGAATGCCACCTTTGACGCATGGGCAAAAGAAAACCCTGAGCTTGCAAAGCAGTGGAAGGCCGGGTATGCGCTTGAAGCAGACGGCGAGGCTGCAGATCCGGCTTACGAAGTGGGTAAGAGCGTTGCAACCCGTGCTGCAAGCGGCGACATGATTAATGCAATGGGACTCCGCTACAGTACGCTCGTTGGTGGCAGTGCAGACCTTAAAGGCTCCAACAAGAGCGGCATGAAGTGCGATAACGGCACATTTAATGCAGAGAACCGCAAGGGCAGAAGCCTTGAGTACGGTATCCGCGAATTCAGCATGGCAGATGAAGCTGCCGGCATTACGCTGCACGGCGGTTTGCGTGCATACTGTGCCACATACCTCGTATTCAGCGATTACATGCGTGCGGCAATCCGCCTGGCTGCCATCATGAAGGTCCCGGCAATTTTTGACCTGACCCACGACTCAATCTATGTTGGCGAAGATGGTCCGACCCACCAGCCGATTGAGCATCTGGCCTCACTGCGCGCCATTCCGAATGTACAGGTACTGCGCCCGGCTGATGCCGAGGAAACTGTTGCTGCATGGCACATGGCAATGGCTGTAAAAGACCATCCGGTTGTCTTTGCGCTTACCCGCCAGAACGTACCTGTCTTCGCAAAAGAGGATGCAGACTGGCGCGAGACAATTAAGCGCGGTGCATACATCGTGCAGAAAGGAGCCGATACGCCGGACGTTACGGTGGTGGCTACCGGTAGCGAAGTGGCACTGGCCCTGGAAGCGGCAAAACTTGCTTCCGGCAAAAAGGTGCGCGTCGTTTCTATGATGGATAAAAACCTGTTTGAAGAGCAGGACGAAAGCTTCCAGAAGCAGCTGCTTGGAAATGGCCGCGTCATTGTGGCGGAAGCTGGCGTAAGAAGCGGATGGGAAGGCATTGCCACAAGCCGCAAAGACTGCTTTACCATTGATCGCTTTGGCGAAAGCGGCCCTGCAAAGAAAGTTGCCGAAAGCCTGGGCTTTACGGCAGAAAAACTTGCTGAGCTGATTTCAAAATAATTTTTACAGGGGAGTACCCCTGTACCCCCCTTTGTATGGGGGAGAAGTCCGCACAAAGCTTAGCTTTGTGCGAGACTCACTAAAAATGCTTGCGCATTTTTCCGGCGACAAAGCCACCGGCGTTCCCTACTACTCCGAAGCGTTGTTTCCTTCTCCCCCAATCCCCCTCATCTTTCCAGCACGGTTTAGGGGTGTCCCCCTAAAAACCCCCGTTCTATCTATCGGGCTGCCTCGTAAATTGCTTTCATGTCGGCTTCGTGGAGTAGCAGGGCGCTTCCGAGGTTGTCGCCTGCAGTTATGGAGCATTTGTGGGCAAGCTCTGCAATCTCTTCATCGGTTGGCTCTATGCCCAACTCCCGCATGTTTGTCGGCATGTTGATTTCGCGGAAGAAGGCTTCGGTCGCCTCAATGCCGCGCAGGGCGATGTCCCGGTCGCTTCCTGTCGCGGGAAGCTGCCACACGTTCAGCGCAAACTGCTTAAAGCGGCCGGGGCAGCTGTCCAGCACATAGCGCGCCCAAGTGCCCCAGAGAGCTGCAAGCCCGGCTCCGTGGGCTACATCGAACATGCCGCCCAGCTCGTGCTCTAAGCGGTGGGTGGCAAAGTCGTTTCCGCCGTTACCGCAGCCAGTCAGGTCGTTGTGGCTTAAAGAGCCTGCCCACATGATTTCGGCGCGCGCGTCGTAATTGTCCGGCTCCTTCATCAAAATACGGCTGTTTGCAATTACCGTACGCATAAGCGCCTCGGCAATGCTGTCTGTCAATTGCATGGTGCTGCCGGCTTCTCCACCGCTTACAAAATAGCGCTCCATGGTGTGCATCAAAATGTCGGTACAGCCGCAGGACGTCTGATAGGGTGGCAGCGTCATCGTAAGCTCGGGATTCATGATGGCGAACTTGGGTCGGCAGTAATTAAAGCCGCTGCCGCGTTTTTTCCAGCCGTCTTCGTTTGTAATGACAGAGCTGTTGCTCATCTCGCTTCCGCTTGCCGCGATTGTCAGCACTACGCCGACGGGAAGACATGCTGTGGGCTGCTGCTTTTTCTCGTAGATGTCCCACACGTCAAAGTCGTTTGCAGAGCCGTAGCCGATTGCCTTGGCGCTGTCGATGACGCTTCCGCCGCCTACAGCCAGCAGAAAGTCGACGCCTTCTTTTTTGCAGAGTGCAATGCCCTCTCGCACCAGCGACAGGCGCGGATTTGGCACAACACCGCCCAGCTCTATATACGAAACGCCCGCTGCATCGAGCGACGCTTTAATGCGGTCTAAAAGTCCGGTCTTTTTGACGCTGCCGCTTCCGTAGTGTAAAAGCACTTTTTTGCAGTTGCAGCCTGCTACCAGTTCTCCGACTCTGCTTTCGGTGCCGCGTCCGAACACCACGCGCGTGGGCGCATAAAATTCAAAATTATTCATGACTTCTCCTTATTCTCTCTGCAAGAAACTTCGCCACAGTGATTCACTTCCAGTGCGCTTTTGTAGTGTACATCATATAAACGGATTCCAGAAGCGGCTTCCGTTCATGTAGGTTACTGTCAGTGCGGCACTCGAGCACAATACTGTCAGCACGATGATGATGTAATCAGCTTTTTTGAGCGGGCGGGCAGAATACCAGGTTCGTGTCCTGTGCTTACCGAAGCCGCGCAGCTCCATCGCATTGGTGACGGAGTCGATTTTCTCCATGCTGGTAAAAATCATCGGAAACAGAATTGCGCTCATCTTTCTGACGCGCGAAAAAAAACTTGCTTTGGAGGACATTTCTATGCCGCGCGCTTCCTGGGCGTTTTTTATGCGGTTAAAATCCGTCTGCACGTCGGGAATATAGCGCAGGCTGATGGCCACTGAGTAGCTGATTGTATACGGCAGTTTGATTCTGTTGAGGCTTGCCGCAAATTCACTGGGGTTTGTCGAAGTGATGAACATGAATACCGACGGGACAATCGTAAAATACTTGAGGATGATATTCAGCTCGTAAAAAAGCTGCTGGGCGGTTAGCGTGTAGCGGCTGGAAAACCGGAACAAATCAGTCCTGCTTTCGTAAATTTTGCAGCCTTCATAGGGAGAAAACAGGAAAATCGCGATGATGTTGATGGCAAGAAAGAAAATGATGAAGCAGAAAATGGAGCTGACTTGCGACAGGTCTGTTTTTGACAGCCGGAACACGATAATGCTTACTGCCAGCAGAACTGCAAGCACCCTTGTGTCGTAGGTGAGCATGGTTGTCAGCGTCCATGCCAGAAAGAAAATAAGCTTGGTAAGGCCGCACAGCCGGTGAATAAAACAGTCTTTTTCCTTGTAGGTGATGATGTTAGTCATTCGCGCCTTCCTTTGCCGAGAACCTTTGCTGCCGTTCATAATGAATGAAGCCGTCTACCAGCGCCGAAGGGGGCTGTATGCCGCATTTTACTGCCAGTGTATACAAGCTTGTCGTTTTTAGGCTGGCAGCTTCCGTGATGGAATCGTCTGTCAGAATCTTTGAGCTTTTTCCGTCTGCAAGCACCTGTCCGTCAGAAATAACGATGCTCCTGTCGGTGTATTCCAGCATCAGGTGCATGTCGTGGGTTATCATAATGATGGTGATTCCGAGTGTTCGGTTCAGTGTGCGCAAAAATTCCATGATTTCGGTGTAATGCGCATAGTCCTGGCCGGCGGTCGGCTCGTCAAGGATGAGGATTTCGGGATTCATCACCAGAATGGATGCGATGGTTATGCGCTTTTTCTGGCCAAAGCTTACGGCGCTTACCGGCCAGTTCCGGTATTTGTAGATTCCACAGATTTTGAGTATCTTTTGCACACGCTCGGTTCGCTCCGGTTCCGGTATTTTCCTGACAGTAAGCCCCAGCGCGACTTCATCAAAGATGATGCTTTTTGAAATCATCTGGTTCTGGTTCTGCAGTACAAAACCGATTTTTTCTCCGCGTTCTTTTATTGAAAGCGGTGTGATTTCCTTGCCGTCTAGAAAAATCTGGCCTTCTGTCTGCACGTTAAAACCGCAGATTAACGATGCCAGCGTTGATTTTCCGGCTCCGTTTGTGCCGACGATGCTGACCATTTCGCCTTTGCGGATTGAAAAACTTACGTTTTTTATGGTAAGCGGGGCGTTTTCGTCATAGCGGAAGCTGATGTTCTTCAGTTCCAGCGCAACCGGATTTGCATCTTCTGCTGCCTGGCGGCCTGTCTGCTGAAACCAGGCTAACAGCTTTTCTTTATGCGGTGCGATATCCAGTGTGTCGATATGCGCCGGTTTTTCTTCTGGCCGCAGCGTGCAGCCTGCATACTTGAGCGCTGCAAGGTACAGCGGCTCGCGGATTCCTTTCTGGGAGAGAATGTCGGTGCAGAGAAGCTTGTCGGGGTCTGCGTCTGCAACGATTTCGCCGCTTTCCATAAGAATGATGCGGTCGACGTGCCTGCACAACACGTCTTCGAGCCTGTGTTCAATGATGATGACTGTTTTGTTCTGTTCCCGGTTAAGTTCGTCTATCAGCGCGATGATTTTCTTTCCGGCAGCGGGATCCAGATTTGCAAGCGGCTCATCAAATAAAAAGACGTCCACATCGTCAACCAGAATTCCTGCGAGGGAAACGCGCTGTTTCTGACCGCCGCTTAATGCTCCGGGCGCCTGCTTGAGCAGAGATGCGACATTTACGATTTCTGCTGCCTTGAGGACGCGTTCGTGCATGGCTTGTGTCGGTGTATTGTCATT
Organism: Treponema sp.; assembly: GCA_024698325.1. GTDB lineage: Bacteria > Spirochaetota > Spirochaetia > Treponematales > Treponemataceae > Treponema_D. The sequence goes on along the minus strand of JAILRG010000014.1, from coordinate 2,296 downwards.
TTCGAGCGCAAAGGCGATGTCTTCTGCGACGGTAAGCCCGATGAACTGACCGTCGGTGTCCTGCAGGACGGTGCCTACATGTTTTGACATGCTGAAGATTCCCGCTTTTGTCGGATTCAGTCCGCAGACGGTTACGCTTCCGGTGGTTTTTCCCGGAAAGGCTGAAGGAACAAGCCCGTTAATGCACTTTGCTAGCGTCGACTTACCGGAGCCGGATGCGCCTGCGATAAGCACTTTTTCACCCTGCTGAATGGTAAGGTTTATGTTCTTGAGCGTCTGCTTGGTTTGAGTTCTGTACTGGAAGGAAAAGTCCTTGAATTCGACAACAGGTGACATTGTTAGAGATGCTGATGATTGCAGCCGGTAACAGGCAGTGTCCGAAACCGGCTGACAGGAAGTCTTAGTCTTCTTCCTTAAGCGAAGAAGATTTTGTCTTGATTTTTGAATAGCCTGCTGTAAGCAGTGTGCCGAGCGTTGCGATAATCAGAATGTTACAGATGCCTGCAGTAACGCCCTGAACGAATACTTTATTTGCAGGTTCCTTGTAGATAAGGATGTCCAGCGCCGGGGCTGCCAGGAACCAGGCTGCCGCATTTGCCAGAATCTGCATGCAGTTAAAGAGAATGCACTGCTTTACGCCGAAACCGCCTTCTTCTACGGCATATTTCTTTACAAAAAGGCCTGCTAAAAGCCCGAAGAGTGCGTCTGGGAATACCCATGACCACCAGATGCTTCCATAGAAGAGCGCGTCACCGAGTGCGTGTCCGATAAATCCGATTGCAAGACCTGCTACCGGTCCGAAAACAACAGCAAAGAAAGCGAGTACTGCAGCCCTGACCTGCAGCGCAGTGTTGGGAATAAAGCCAATCGGAATTTGGATGGTGGTTAATGCGACAAAGAGTGCTGAGCCGATACCGATGGCTACCACCTGACGGATAACAGGTTTTTTGTTTATCATAAAAAGCCTCCTTTTATTATGGAAAATGAGTATAGCAAGTAAGTGCTCTCTTAGTACAGATGGGGCGAGAAGGGGAACGGGAACGGAAATCCTTGCGTTTCGTTTTCCCATGTACATCCAGCTTCTGAACCCTTGCACATGTCGCCGATTTCTTATAGTATGGGAAATCAGATTGACATTTTAACATATTTTGTCAAACACCAACTTCAGTATGAGGAGTAACAGATGGCTAAGAAGTATGCATTTTTGTTCCCGGGCCAGGGCGCCCAGACACAGGGAATGATGAAAGATGTTTGCGAGGCTTTTCCTGAGGCCCGCAAGGTCATTGACGATATTTCCGCAGTTACCGGAAAAGACATTACAAAGCTGCTCTGGGAAACCGAGCAGACAGAATTAAATAGAAGCGACAACAGCCAGCTGGCGATTACAGCTGCAAGCCTTGCCGTTATGGCAGCCCTTAAAGCAAAGGGAATTGAGCCGAGTGCAGCAATGGGATTCAGCCTGGGCGAGTTCCCCGCATTGTATGCAGCCGGCATCTTGTCTTTTGAAGATGTGTGTAAGGTTGTCGTACAGCGTGGGACTATCATGCAGAAAGTCTGCGAGCAGATTGCAGAAGAAAATGCAGGTAACGCACCGGGCATGAGCGCCATTCTGGGCCTGCCGCCGGAAAAAGTTGAAGAAATCGCTAACGGTATTGAAGGCGCATACGCTGCAAACCTGAACAGCGTCAAGCAGACGGTCATTTCCGGTACTGCTGACGGACTGACAAAGGCAGAGGAAGCTGCAAAAGCAGCTGGTGCCCGTCGCACGGTGCGCCTTGCTGTTGCAGGTCCTTTCCATTGTCCGCTGATGCAGAGAGCCGCCGACAATTTTAAGGTTGCGCTTGAGCCGTATACATTCAGCGACCCGAAAATTACGCTTTTCTCAAACGTAACCGGTAAGAAAGTAACCGAGGGCGCACCGGCTAAAGAAAGCGCTGTTGACCACCTGACCCACCCGGTCCGCTGGACGGATGAAGAAAAAGTCCTTGCCGATATGATTAGCGCCGACAAAGACAACGAATGGGTTATCCTTGAAGTAGGCCCCGGAAAAGTTTTGAGCGGCCTGTGGGGACAGACCGAGCTGGGCGCAACACTCGCCTGTACGCCGGTAAATACCGCGGAAGCAATTCAGGCACTGTAAGGAGGAATCTATGCTTTTACAGAATAAAAAAGCCCTGGTGACAGGAAGCAGCCGCGGTATTGGCCGCGCAATCGTAGAAACATTTTTGAAAAACGGTGCAGAAGTGTGGGGCCTGTGCTCTAAGCCGAGCGCCGCAAAAGCAGATCTTGAAAAGCT